>CAMNGB010000008.1 GCA_946537835.1 uncultured Erysipelotrichaceae bacterium | reverse complement strand
GACGATGTCCTCGATGATCTTCTGGAAGTAAACGTGACCGGCTGGTTCTTTGAGTCGGAAGATGAACTGAAGGAACTGCTTGCGGCATTTGTCAGAAAGCCGGCGGAAGAACTGGAAGCGATGCGCTCCGACTGTCTGGAAAAGGTAAAGCCGTATACGAATGAAGTGTTCTATGAACGCATGATCAGCGTCTATGAACGGGTCGTGAAGGGATACGGAAAACAGCAATGATCCTGAAGGAAACAGAGATCAGAAACAACAGCATTGTCCTGACGCTGCAGGAAGAGGGAAAAAGCGAGAAGCTGACTCTGAGCGTGGATGACTTCTATGAATTTCATCTTGTCAGCGGCATGGAGATCGATGCCGGAAAAATGAAAGAGATCAGGGCAGCGGCCGAAAAAACCGCTGTCTTTGCGAAATGCCTGCATAAGCTGGCAGCCCGGGATCGGAGCACGGAAGAAATGCGGATCTGGCTGCGGGACAGCGTCAAGGCATCTTCTTCCCTGCGGGAGGAGATCCTTGCCCGGCTGGAGAAACTGGGCTACCTCGATGATGAACGCTACTGCCGCGAACAGACAGCAGCCATGAAAAATGCCCTGAAGGGGGAGCGTCTGATCGAAGAAACCCTCCTGAAGAAGGGAATCAGCCAGGAGATGATCCGCCGCTGCCTGTGGGGCTATGATGATGAAGAGGAAAATGCCCGCCGCTTTGCCGCAAAGATTCTGCGCAGCCGCAGCCGCAGTTCGCTCAGAAAGGCGAAGGACGATATCATCACCAGACTGTATCAGCGCGGCTTCAGCATGGAATGTGCCCGCAGCGCTGCCGAGAGCGCCGATTACGGAAGCCTGGCGGAAGATCAGACAGAGAACGCCGGAACGGCACTGCAGAAGGCACGACGCCGCTACGGCAGGAAATACAGCGGCTATGAACTGCGCAGCCGTCTTTACCGTTACGGCCTGCAGCAGGGATTTGCGGCGGATGCCGTCAATGCCGCAATCGATGAAATGGAGAAAGAATATGAAGAAGATTAAGGAATTTGCCGAGAAAGACCGTCTGCAGCAGCCGCTGCTGGTCAAGGAATGCAAGAACGGAACGACATCCAAAGGGGCACCGTATCTGAATCTGGTCCTGCAGGACAGTTCCGGAACGATCGACGGCAAGTTCTGGGATGTCAAGCCGGCCGATGCCGAAAAGATCGCGGTCGGAAGAATTTCCGTATTCTCCTTTGAAGTATTGCTGTATAATCAGAATCTGCAGCTGCGCATCAACCGGGTCGAGGAAATCCCCGAAAGTGAAGTTGACCTGTCGCAGTTTGTCATTGCCAGTGAAGTATCGGAAAAGGAACGGCGTGAAAAGCTCGAACACTTTCTGAACATGATTCACAATCCGGTCCTCAGGGCACTGACCGAAGGACTGCTGAAAAAGACCGGTGAAAAGTACTTTACCTATCCGGCTGCTTCCCGGATCCATCACAGCTTTCTGGGAGGCCTTTCCGAGCATTCCCTGAGCATGGCAGAGATGTGTGAAACGGTATGTGCCCATTATCCGCAGCTCAATCCAGATCTGATGATCGCCGGCGCCCTGATCCACGATATCGGCAAGACGGCGGAAATGAGCGGTGCCGTCACGACCGAATATACGCTGGAAGGAAAGCTGGAGGGGCATATTTCCCTGGCCAACGGCTGGCTGACGGAAGTGGCATCGGAAATGGGTTATGAGGGAACGGAGGAAGCCATCCTGCTGCATCATATGATCCTCTCCCATCACGGCCATTATGAATACGGCTCACCGGTGCTGCCGATGCTGATGGAAGCGGAAGCACTCTGCATGCTGGACAACCTCGATGCCCGCATGAATACCCTGAAGGCAGCGATGGAGGGAGTCAAGCCGGGCGGATGGACATCGCGTCTGTTTGCCCTGGACAACCGGCAGTTCTATAAACCGAAAGGATGATCTGATTCTTTATGGATATACGTTTGAAAATCGTGCAGTGGTCCCACAGTCTGCTGCAGAAAGCCGGCCGGGGAGGCTCCTTTCCCGGTGTTCTGGCCCTGAAAATGGATCCTGATTTCATCAGCCGTTTTCATATGCCGGAAACGGTGATCCTGGTGACGGGAACCAACGGCAAGACCACAACCAATAACCTGATTGCCGAATCGCTGCGGGCGGCCGGCATCAAAACCATCAACAACCGCCGCGGCGACAATCTGAATGTCGGCATTGCCTCGCTTCTGGCTGCCAATTCCGACAGCAGCTTTCATATTCAGGCCGATGCGGCAGTCATCGAAGTCGATGAACTGACGCTGTACCGCCAGTTTAAGAACCTGCATCCGACCCATCTGATCGTGACCAACTTTTTCCGTGACCAGCTGGACAGGGCAGGAGAAATGGAAACGATCATCCGCCGCATTCAGGAAGTGACGGAAGACTTTGAAGGCGATATCATTCTCAACGGTGATGATCCCAATGTCATCCGCATTGCCGACAGTGCAAAGAAGGCAAAGATCCATTTCTTCTCGGTCGATGAGAATCCGATCAGCCGCCGGACGACCGATGAGGCATCGGAAGGAAAGTTCTGTCCGCGCTGCGGCAGGCCGCTGGTATATGACTATTACCAGTATTCCCATATCGGCCGATTCCACTGCGATCATGACGGCTTCGGCAGGATCGATCCCGAGATCCGCGTTACTTCCGTGGATTATCAGAAGGAACAGTTTGTCTGCGGCGGCAGAAGCTTCCATTCCTTCATGAATACGATCTACGGTGTCTATAACTGTGCCGGTGTGCTGACGGTCCTGAAGACTCTGAATCTTGATCCGGCCTGTGCCGATCAGGTATTCGCAAACTTCATCATCAAGGAAGGCAGAAACGAAGTCTTTCAGCTTTCGCAGCCGTGCGTCATCAATCTGATTAAGAACCCGACCGGCACCAATGAAGTCATGAAGTACATTACGGCGCAGGAAGGGGACAGAAACCTGTGCATTTTCCTGAATGACAACGATCAGGACGGACATGATGTCAGCTGGATCTGGGATGCCCATTTCGAGCGTCTGAACGTTCCCGAGATCAAGACCATTGTATGTTCCGGCCTGCGTGCCTATGACATGGCACTGCGCCTCAAATACGAGGGACTGGAGGACCGTGTCAGGGTCATTGAAGAAGACACGGCAGCCGTGCACTGGCTCAATGAACAGAACATGCCGTCCTATATCATGGCGACCTATACCGCCCTGCACAGAACCAGAGCGATCCTGCGCAAGGAGGAAAAGAAATGAAACTGAAGATATTATGGATGTATCATGATCTGATGGATCTGTACGGCGACAAGGGGAATATCGAAGTCCTGCGCAGAAGAGCGGAAAAGCGCGGCATCGAATGCATTGTCGACACCTGCACGCTGAACGAACAGAAAACAATTGAAGACTATGATCTGTTTTTCCTGGGCGGCGGTGCCGACAGGGAACAGCAGCTGATCTATAAGGATCTTCTCGGGCGCCGTGACGGCATTCAGAAGGCCATGGACAGCGGCACGGCCTTCCTGCTGATCTGCGGCGGCTACCAGCTGTTCGGAAAATACTACAAGGACCAGGACGGCAATGTCCTGGAGAGTCTCGGCTTCTTTGATTACTACACCATTGCCAGCGACCGTGATCACCGCTGCATCGGCAATATTGCCCTGGAAGCCACGATCGACGGCGATACCTTCAGGATGGTCGGCTTTGAAAACCACGGCGGCCAGACGCAGAATGTCGCCACCCCGCTCGGAAAGGTTCTTTCCGGCCACGGCAACATGTACCGCAGCAGCCACGAAGGCTTCCTGAACGATCAGGTGCTCGCCACCTACATGCACGGACCGCTGCTGCCAAAGAATCCGATGGCAGCCGACAAGATCCTGCAGCGGGCACTGCGCAGGAACTACGGAAGCGTGACGCTGGAAAAACTGGATGACACCCTGGAGCTGAAGGCCCAGGAAGTCATGCTGAAAAGACTGAAAGTCATCTGATCAGGCCGTATGCATATACGGCTTTTTTGATATGTATTGAGTATGGTATGATAATGAAAGATAAATTCTACAGAAGCAGAGGTGGCAGATAATGAAAATTTTAAAAGCTGTTTTCAGCAGAACAACGTTTCTGATTCTGATGGCAATAGTTGAAGCAATGATCATATGGGGCCAGTTTGTCTGGCTGCGGGGGGCAGCCGGATGGATCGAAGGTGTTCTGCATGTCATCGGTGCACTGATCGTACTGTTTATCGTCAAGGACAGCCGTCATCTTTCCAGTGATATGCTGTGGATCCTGCTGATCATGGTCCTGCCGGTCATCGGCACAGCCATCTATATGATGCTCGGTGCCGATCTGATCACCAGCAGGACATTCCGCAATCTTCAGAAAGGAACCGCGGAAGCAAAAAAATACTATCATCAGGATAAAAAGATCCTGGAGGATCTCAGAAATGTTGACCCGGAAAGAAGAGGCCAGTTCAGCTACATTGCCGAAAATGCCGGCTTCCCGTTCTATGAGAATACCGGCTTCGACTATTATCCTCTGGGCGAAGACGGATGGCCCGTCATGCTGGAGGAAATGAGCAAGGCTGAAAAGTTCATCTTCCTGGAATACTTCATCATTGAGGAAGGCAAGATGTGGGATGCGATGCTCAAGATCCTTGAGGAAAAGGCCGCGAAGGGTGTCGATGTCAGAGTCATGTATGATGACCTCGGATCGCTGATGACCCTTTCCGGACATTATGCCTCGAAGCTGGAGGAAAAGGGCATCAAGAGCATTGCCTTCAACCGTCTGAATCCGATCATCGGCAGTATCATGAATCACCGCGATCACCGCAAGATCATGGTCATTGACGGCAAGACAGCCTTCTCGGGCGGTGTCAACCTGGCCGATGAATATATCAATGTCAAGGTGATCCACGGTCACTGGAAGGACAATATCATCCGCGTCAAGGGTGAAGCCGTATGGTCATATACCGTCATGTTCCTGACCCACTGGAATGCCCTGAGAAATGAAGATGAGGACTTTGAGAAGTTCCATGTCATCTCCATCGGCGGCAAGAAGGACGGCTGGATCGCACCGTACGGGGAAACGCCTCTGGATACGGAAATCACATCACAGAACATCTATATGGGCATCCTCAACCATGCCTCGGATTACTGCTGGATCATGACGCCGTATCTGATCATCGATACGGAACTGATCAATGCCCTCATCCTGGCCGCCAAGAGCGGCGTGGATGTGCGCATCATGACACCCGGCATTCCCGACAAGAAGTTTGTCTTCTCCGTTACCCAGTCCTATTACCATACCCTGATCGAGGGCGGCGTCAGGATCTTCGAATACACGCCCGGATTCGTCCATGCCAAGGTATTTGTCAGCGATGATGAGGTTGCTGCAGTCGGCACCATCAACCTGGACTACCGTTCACTGTACCTGCATTTCGAAAACGGTACCTTCCTGTACGGCGGCGAGGGTGTAAAGGCTGTCCGCGATGACTTCATCAAGACATGCGAACAGTGCCATGAAGTAACGCTGGAAGAAAGCAGGAGAGGTCCGCTGACTGCCTTCCTGCTGGCTGTGATGAGAATCGCTGCCCCGATGATGTAATCATTCCGTTATGATCAGCTCCTGCATCTGCAGGAGCTTTTTCTTTCTGTGAACAAAAAAAGGGAAGACATGCCTTCCCTTAAGATATCCATGATGATCAGCCGCAGATCTTCTTCAGCACTTCATCAAGATCCTGCTTCGGTGACTCATTGAATGTAATGTCAATGCAGTCATTTTCATCGTAGCGGGGAATGATGTGGAAGTGCAGGTGATCGACCGACTGGCCGGCACTCTCGCCGCAGTTGGTGAGAATGTTGACGCCGGATGCACCGGTGTTTGTGACAATGCGCGCTGCCAGCTTTTTCGCGGCAGCCATGCATTTCAGAACCGTTTCCTCATCGGCTTCGAGAACATTGCGGACATGTTTCTTCGGCATGACAAGGGTGTGGCCGTAAGTCACCTGGGAGATGTCGAGGATCGCGAGCACATCATCGTCTTCGTAAACGACGGATGACGGAATTTCATGATTGATGATCTTGCAGAATATACACATAACGGATACTCCTCCTGATAAGAATTATACCACCCCGGGGCATGAAAAAAGACCACGGCTTTGAACCGTGATCCTGATTTGTTTTTACTTGCCGCTTTCTTCGGTTGTTTCAGCCGGAGTTTCGGCAGCCGGTGCAGCGGTTTCCTCTTCTGCCGGAAGTTCCTGTACAAAGTTGTACGGATAATCGGAAGCAACGGCATCATACAGTGTCTTGTCGTAGATGTGGAAGTTGTACTTCCTGAACCAGTATGTTGTTGCGTCATTGGAAATGGCACTGACATTGCGCAGGGTCTGAACTGCTTCATCCTTAAAGTTGTTCGGATCGTTGTCATCAATGCGCATGACGATGAATGTGGCACCGTCGGTTTCGGCAACAACGAACCAGCCGTCATCCGGCTTGGCGCTCTTCAGCATCGTTCTGACCGTGGAATCCAGGTCGGTGGATTCGATTGTATAGATCACGGAAGTGCCTTTGGAAGCTGAGTTGTGATCCTTGGCAGCGGTTGCTGCATCCTTGGATCCGTCCTTCAGTTCGCTGAGAGCCGCATTGGCATCGTCCTGGCTGGTGAATTCCAGCAGGGTAGCCTTGACCGGCGCATATGTGGCAGCGACCTTGTCAAAGTTTTCGGTGATGTACTTTGGTGTCAGCTGTTCGGCCTGGAGGCTCGGGATCAGGTAGTTGTCCAGATATTCCTGCTCGCTCATGCCGATCTGTTCAAGGTGCTTGGTGAAGGTATCGCCGTAATAGGTCTTGTAGCTGCTGAGAGATTCATTTGCCTGTGTCTTCATCTCTTCCGTCAGCTCGATTTCTTTCTGGGCAATGATGCGGTTGACATCGTTGACAGCCTGGGAGGCTCCGTTGGAGCCGGCCATGACGGCATAGACATCACCCTTGGTAACGGTTTTGCTGCCGACGGAGAACAGCACGGTGCTGCTGTCGGGGAGCTTTGCGACGGCATCTGTACATCCTGCAAGGACGCTGACAAGAAGGGCAGATGCGAATACTTTACTGATCTTTTTCATCTCTTTCTGCCTCCTCAGTTATTTCCTTTGGTTTCGGTGGTTTCCGAAGTTTCTTCTGTTGTTTCTGCCGGTGTTTCCTCAGCTACGCCGAGGGCATTTCTGATCTGCTGTTCCAGTTCGGTGTTGCCCTTGAAGTCAAAGCCGACCTGCTGTGCCTTGGCCCAGAGTGCCTGGTTGGACAGGGTCGTGTCATACTGGCTTGTCAGCTGCAGATACGGATCGTTTTCGGCATTGTCGGCAGCCAGCTTTTCCGGTGTGGCAGCCGTGCACATGATGCGGAAATATCCGAAGTTGTCGGAGTGTACCCAGTCACTGACTTCTCCTTCGTTCAATGCCAGGGCAGTTTCGAGGAAGGCCGAGTCAAGGGAAGAGGAGTTCTTGTCAATGACACCGAGGACGCCGCCGTTGGGAGCGGAGGACTGATCCTCGGAGAACTGTACGGCCGCATCGGCAAATGTGGTGCCGTTGACGAGGGCATCGTCGACTGCCTTCATGCGGGCCTGTTCATCGGCGGTTGCTTCCTTGGCCGGGCTGTCCGGATTTTCATACTGGATCAGGATGTAGGAGATCTGGCGGATCTTCAGTTCATCGAAGTGATCCTTGGCATAATCGGCACTGACCTGATTCAGCTTCTGCTGGAAGATCATATAGGTTTCCAGATCATCGAAGCCGGTCTCTTTCAGGGCCGAGTTCAGATATGTCTCATAGGAACTTCCGTACTGATTCTGGAAGTTGGCGATGACAGCTTCGGTCTGGGCCTTGGCTGTATCCTTGATGGAGTCGGTGGTTGACACTGCCGCTTCGACAACAGCCTTTTCAAAAAGCTGGATCATTGCATTCTGGCCGTTGGATGTATAAAGGTCATCGTAGAACTGTGAAGCCGTGACATCCTGATCGGTCAGGGAGTAGACAACATCTTCACCGTTTACGGTTTTGCCTTTCAGTTTTCCTTTGTTCGTGTCATATATGTAAAAAATGCTGATGCCTGCAAAGACACATACCATCAGTACCACGAACCAGTTCTTTTTCAAGAAATCGTTCATTTGTAGCCTCCTTAATGAAAAAACGCCTCCTTATTATAGGATATGCGGCAGGCTTTTGCAATTTTGATATCTGAAACTTATGTGAATATCCTCTCTTTTTCTTCCTTCCGGTAGGAAAGGTGAAAAACACAAGTGAAATAATCGTAAAACAACACGGATCAGCTGTTTAATGGTATAATCCCATGCGGAAGTGCAGGTGCATTATATGAAAACACTGGAAATCAGAAATCTACATGTAAAAGTAGAAGATAAAGAAATTCTTAAGGGAGTCGACCTTACGGTCGCAGAAAATGAAATTCATGCCCTGATGGGTCCCAACGGCAACGGCAAGTCGACGCTGCTGGCAGCCATCATGGGAAATCCGAAGTATGAGATCACCGAAGGCGAGATCATCTATGACGGAAAGGATCTTCTGGCCATGCCTGTCAACGAGCGCAGCATCGCCGGTATTTTCCTTGCCATGCAGTATCCGCAGGAGATCCCGGGTGTCACCAACAGTGACTTCCTGAGAGCTGCCATGAATGTCAGAAGGGAATCACCGGTGCCGCTGTTTACCTTCATCAAGGCCATCGAAAAGACCATCAAGGATCTGCAGATGAAGGAAGACCTGGCACACCGTTTCCTGAATGAAGGTTTCTCGGGCGGTGAAAAGAAGCGCAATGAGATCGTTCAGATGGAACTGCTGAAGCCGTCTCTTTCCATGCTTGATGAAATCGACTCCGGTCTGGATGTCGATGCCATCAAGATCGTCGGCGATGCCATCAGCCGTCTGCGTGAAGAGACCGGCATGTCGATCATTGTCGTTTCCCATTACGAACGTTTCCTTGAAATGATCCGTCCCCAGTTTACGCATGTTCTGGTTGACGGCCGCATTGTCTGCAGCGGCGGTCCCGAACTGGCACAGCGCATTGACAGCGAAGGCTATGACTGGATCTACCGTGAATACAATATCAGCCCGGCAGCCGAGGCTGATGAAACAGCCGCACGGCCGGCTTCGATCGGCGTCTGTGCGGTGCGTGAAAGCGTGAAAGGTGCGGAGCAGTAATGGAAACGGTCCGCACATCACAGACACTGGTTCTTCCGGAAGGATACAGCGCCTACGAAATCAATGCCGATGAGGATCTCAGCCTGCAGCTGAAGATCATCCGTCCGTGCGATGTTTTCGTGCGCATTCTGAAGGCCGCTAAAATGCAGGTGAACATTGAGGCTGCGGAAGGTGTCAAGGCTGCCGTTCTGTTCTATAACAGCAGCAAAGATACCGTAACCAGCAGCGAGTGCCATACGGTCATGAAGGATGCCGATCTGACAGTCGCCTACGGCGAATGCAACGGCGCCGAAACATACCGCAAAGTAAAGGTGGAACTGAAGGAAAGCGGGGCAAATGCACTGCTGTCCACGGCTTCGCTTGTCAACGAAAAGAAAGAATACCGGATGGAGGTTGCCAATCTGGCACCGCATACATCCGGCGATATCCGCAACTTCGCCGTCGTTCTTTCCGAAGGACGGCTGATGATCGATGCCATCGGCCGCATCGTCAAAGGCGCATACCGTTCCGAAAGCCATCAGACGTCAAGAGCTCTGAGCTTTGCGGAAGGGCAGCGTTCCGAGATTCTGCCGGAGCTGCTCATTGACGAAAACGATGTCCAGGCAAGCCATGCCATGTCCATCGGCAGAGTCGATGAAGACCAGCTGTATTACATGATGTCGAGAGGTCTTTCGATCGAGCAGTGCACCAGCCTGATCAGCACCGGCTATCTGATGCCCGTCACGGAAGTTCTGAAAAACGAAGAACTGCGCAGCACGCTCGCTGAGGAGATGGAAAGGAAGATCACGGAACTATGTTCGATGTAGAGAAGATCCGTCAGGACTTTCCGATGCTCAGAAACCGTCCTGACCTGCTGTATTTTGACAATGCCGCAACGACCTACAAGCCGCAGGCTGTCATTGACGCCGTGTGCGGATTCTGGACCGGCTATACTTCCAATGTCGAACGCGGCGACTATGAAACAGCCGTAAAGGCAGACAGGGCCTATGATCATACCCGTGAGATCATTGCCCGATTCATCAACTGCGAACCGAAGGAAGTTGTCTTTACCGCCAACATTTCCCATTCGCTGAATCAGATTGCCTTCGGCATCGGCCGCTGGCTGAAGGAAGGCGATGTCGTGCTGACGACCGAAGCCGAGCATGCGTCCAATCTTCTGCCGTGGTTCCGCCTGCAGGAGGAAAAGGGCATCCGCATCGAATATGTGAAGGTTGACCGCCAGGGTGTATGCCATGCGGAAGATTTCCGCAGAGCCATGCATGAGGGCGTCAAGGTCGTTTCCATGGCGCATGTGACCAATGTTCTCGGCTCGCTGCAGCCGATTAAGGAAATCGCAGCCATTGCCCATGAATACGGGGCACTGGTGGTTGTGGACGGCGCCCAGTCGGTGCCGCACCGGCCCACGGATGTAAAGGACCTGGATGTCGACTTCCTCGGCTTCTCGTCCCACAAGATGTGCGGTCCGGACGGCGTCGGTGTTCTTTACGGACGCTATGACCTGCTGCAGAAGATGGATCCGGTATTCCTGGGCGGCGGCATGAATGCCCGCTTTTCGTCCGACGGATCGATCATATACAAGGATGCCCCGCAGAAGTTTGAAGCCGGCACCCCGAATATCGAAGGCGTCATCGGCCTCGGCGCTGCGGCCGAATATCTGATGTCGCTGGGCATGGAGAACATTCAGGCCTATGAAGCCGAGCTGCGTGCCTATTTTGCCGAAAGGATTGCGAAGCTTGACAACATCGAGTTCTACAATCCCGACAACACGTCCGGCCCGATTACCTTTAATGCCAGAGGTGTCTTTGCCCAGGATGCGGCAGGGTATCTCGGTGCGCACAATATCTGTGTGCGCTCCGGCAATCACTGTGCCAAGATCCTGCACGAAGTGATCGGCACCGATCAGACGATCCGTGCCTCGCTGTATTTCTACAATACAAAGGAAGAAATTGACCGCTTCATTGAAGCTGCCGGAAATATCACACTTGAAAATGCCATAGGTATTTTCTTTTAGGAGGTTTTATGAGCAATACGAACAGTCTGCTTGCTGATCCGGAGATCCTGCGTGAACTGATCATGGATCATTATCAGTATCCGCATAATCATAAGCTGAAGGAAGATGACCGCTATATGATGAAGCATATGGCTTCCGATTCCTGCATTGACGATATCAAGGTGCAGGCAAAAATTGAAAACGGAGTCATCGAGGATATCTGTTTTGACGGTGTTGCCTGTACGATCTCCACCGCATCGACATCGATGATGACCGATCTTCTCAAAGGCAAAACAACCGCTGAAGCCAGAAAGATCATGCAGAACTATTTTGACATGGTCGATGCCAAGGAATATGACGGCGATATTCTCGAAGAGGCAATTGCCTTCAAGAATGTCTACCGTCAGGCCAACCGCATCAAGTGTGCGACGATCGGCTGGCGGGCCATGGAAGAACTGATCGAAGAAAGCGAGAAGGGCAATGAGTGAGGCCGACAGAAACAACGACGCCATCTATGCACAGGATGACTATAAATACGGATTTCATGATGACGTCAAATCGATCATCGATACCGGCAAGGGTCTGAATGAGGAAATCGTCAGACAGATCTCTGCCTATAAGAATGAGCCGGAATGGATGACGGAATTCCGTGTGAAGGCATTTCATATCTTTGAATCGATGCCGATGCAGACATGGGGTCCCGATCTCAGCGATATCGACTTTCAGGATTTCACCTATTACCGCAAGGTATCCCAGGATACCGAAAAGAGCTGGGACGATGTCCCCGAAGAAGTGAAGAACACCTTTGAAAAGCTGGGTATTCCGGAAGCGGAAAGAAAGTATCTGGCCGGTGTCACGACCCAGTATGAATCGGAAGCTGTCTATCACAACATGCTTGATGAAGTCAGATCGAAGGGTGTCATCTTCCTGGATATCGACAGTGCCCTGAAGGAATATCCGGATCTGTTCCGGAAATACTTTGCGACCATCGTGCCGGCAAGCGACAACAAGCTGGCAGCACTGAACAGTGCCGTATGGTCGGGCGGCTCTTTCATCTACGTGCCGAAGGGCGTGAAGCTGGAAAAACCGCTGCAGTCCTATTTCCGCATCAATTCCGAAGCGATGGGACAGTTTGAACGCTCCATCATCATCGTTGATGACGGTGCTGAGTGTTCCTATGTCGAAGGCTGCACGGCACCCCAGTATTCCAGGGATTCCATGCATGCGGCCGTTGTCGAAGTGTTTGTCGGCGAAGGCGCAAAATGCCGCTATTCCTCGGTGCAGAACTGGTCCGGCAACATCCTGAACCTTGTCACCAAGAGGGCAAAGGTGGAAGCACACGGAACCATGGAATGGATCGACGGCAATATCGGCTCCCGCATTTCGATGAAATATCCGGCCTGCATTCTGGCCGGGGAATATGCCCACGGCATGTGCATTTCCATTGCCGTAGGCTCAAGGAACCAGTTCCAGGATACCGGCGCCAAGATGATCCATCTGGCCCCGCATACGTCGTCCTCGATCGTTTCCAAATCGATCTCAAGAAACGGCGGCGTCACCAACTTCCGCGACTGGATCCGCTTCGGCCGAAAGGCCGACTATGCCAAGGCCAAGATCGAATGCGATACGCTGATCCTCGACAAGATCTCGCGCAGTGACACGATCCCGCTGAACATCAGCGAGAACAGCACCTCGATCATCGAGCATGAGGCAAAGGTTTCCAAGATCAGTGAAGATGAACTCTTCTACCTGATGTCGAGAGGCCTTTCCGAAGAACAGGCAACGGAAATGATCGTCATGGGCTTCCTGGAGCCGTTTACCAGGGAACTGCCGATGGAATATGCGGTAGAGCTGAACCAGCTGCTCAAGATCGATATGTCCGGATCGATCGGCTGATCATGGATAAGAAAACTGCCCGCAGACAGGGTCTGCAGGCAAGAAAGAATATACCGGCAGATGTCCGCAGTGAGAAAAGCAGAATCATTGCGGACATTCTTATTCGTAAGATCACAGGCATGCACTGTATCGGCTGCTATGTGACTCTCAATGACGAAGTGCAGACAGAGGCCATCCTGCAGCATTGTCTGGAAAACGGCATTCGTCTTGGTGTGCCGAAAGTAACGGGCAGCACGCTGAAATTCTATGAGATCACGTCCCTGAACGACCTGCAGGAAGGATGCTTTCATGTCCGTGAGCCGATGACCGGAAGGGAAGTGATGTGTGAGGAGATGGATCTGATGATCGTACCGCTTTCCGCCTTTGATGATGAGAATCACCGCACCGGCTACGGAAAGGGGTACTATGATTCCGTTCTGAAGAGATGCCGCCGTACAGCCGGCATTGCCTTTGCGGAACAGAAGGTCGACAGAATTGAAACCGATCCCTGGGATGTGGATCTTGATGAGGTGATTTATGCATAGGATCAGATGTGTGCTGTTTGATCTCGGCTGGACGCTGCTGAAGCCGGCTTCCGGCGACTGGACCTATACCCGGGCTTTTGAAAAGATGTTTCCGGAAGAGATCTGTGGCTCCCGCGAAGAAAAGCGGTGGCAGGATGCCTTTGCGAAGGCCTATCAGCCGCTGGCAGAAGAGCCGTATATGAAGGATGTCAGTGAACAGATCATACGCTATACCCGCTTCTTCCGCGAACTGGTGCAGTATGCCGGCTTTGAGATCACGGATGAACAGGCCGGGCTGCTGGCGCAAGATATATCACGCAATGATGAGAACATGTATCTTCTGCATACCGCCGAAGAAACACTGATCCGCCTGAAGCAGGAAGGATACCGCCTCGGTGTCATTTCCGATACCTGGCCGAACATTGAAACCCAGCTGGCATATCTCGGCATTGACCGGTATTTCGACCAGCTGACATACAGCTACCGTCTCGGCATCTCCAAGCCCGATCCCGGCATGTTTGAGGATGCCGTAAAAAAATCCGGCATGCGGCCGGAGGAGATCCTGTTTGTTGATGATCTGGCAAAGAACCTGTATGCGGCTGAGAAGCAGGGCATGCACTGCCTGCTGAGCCTGGCCAATCCCCGCACTGCAGAGGATCCGCACTTCGGCCATGTATACAGACCCTCGGATGTCCTTGCATATCTGCATGAAGAATGACAGCCTCCGGCTGTCTTTTTCTTTATGAAAGCAAAAAAAAAACAGTTTTCATTTCTGTACTGCTTTGTTCATATAACGGTGTGTGCTGCTTAGTGTTTATTGCTTAATTTGCCATAATTCATGGAATAGCCCAATGTTGCATGCAGAACACCGTACTGTGCGAGCATGAATGCCGCAAATCCGATGTATCCCATTTTATCTGTTCTCCTTTCTGTTTGGACATTTATTTTACACCTTTAAAAAAAGAATGCAAGTTTTTTGTGAATCAGATATACTGTCAGTGCAGAGGTGATACTATGCAGGAAATGACAGTCAGAAGCGCACGTCCGGAAGATGCGGAAACCTGTGCGCATATCCATATCGAATCATGGCGCCATGCCTTCAGCGAGATGATCGGCAAGGGCGTCATGACACGCATGACCAATTATGAGCGGCAGGTGCAGCTGTACCGGGCCGCGGCAGAGAGCCATGAACATCACGGTTTTCTGATCGAAAGCGGTGATAAGGTCTGCGGCATGGCCTGGTACGGACCTTCCCGCCGTCCTGATTTCGAAGACAGTGCCGAGCTGATCTGCATTCATATCCTTCCCGAGGCCCAGGGCCGCAGGGCAGGAAGAAAGCTGCTTTCGCAGGTATTGGCGGATATGAATGAGAAGGGCTATGAGAGCTGCTATCTCTGGGTCTTTACAGCCAATGAAAAAGCCCGCTGCTTCTATGAGAAGTTCGGGTTTAAGGAAGGCATTCCGCGCAAGAGCACGCTCGAAGCGGAAGAAGTCATGTATACGAAAACATTTTAGGGAGCTGTAACTCCTGAAGCCTGATGACATCCGTCACCGGAATTCAGTACAGCTCCTTTTTCTCGCCGGGATATTGTGACTGCTCTTTGTATACGCGGTTCCTTCCCGGGTGCATTCTTGCAGGCTCCTGCAGATCTGTTTCTGATCCGTCTGCCGGCAGAAAAAAAGGAGCCGGAGCTCCTGTACTGTTATTCTCCGAGTTCTTCGGCACGGTGAATGCAGCGGTCATTGGCCTCCTTGATCAGTTCCGGCAGATTGCCGTCCTTCAGAGCCTGGATCGCTTCGATCGTTGTGCCGCCCTTGGAACATACTTCATCGATGAAGTCATCGAGCGGACGGTTGATATCCTGCTGCATCAGCTTGCCGGCACCGATGATCGTCTGCACCAGCAGGGCCCGGGCGGTTCTTTCATCCAGACCTCTGGCAGCGACATCATCAAGAATGCACTGGGTGAAGTAGTATACATAGGCAGGGATACTGCCGTGGACGGAAACGGTGACATTGATCATGTCTTCCGGAACGGTTCTCGTGACACCCATGGAATTGAAGAGCTGGAAAACGAAGTCATATTCGTCGGCGCGGCAGTTGGCGGACTTGCACATGGCAGTGGAGCCTTCACTGATCTGCAGCGGTGTATTGGGCATGACGCGGATGACCGGAACATTGTCCAGTGTTTCCTGCAGATGCTTGATGGAAACGCCGGTAACGATCGATACCAGACATTCCATGCGGGCACCCTTCAGCTTTTCCAGTACGCTGTCGCACATCTGCGGTGTGACTGCCAGCAGGGTAAGGTGCGATTCTTCGGCAACTTCACGTTCGCTGGAGAGAACGTCGAAACCGTCGGTCTTGCATTTTTCGCGGACTTCCGGCGACGGGTCGTAGACACAGATGCGCCATCTTTCCAGATATTCCTTTATGACGGCACCGCGGGCAATTGCCAGGCCCATGTGACCGAGGCCGATGAATCCCAGTGTGTATTTTCTGCTTGTTCTCATAATGATCTCCTGACGGCTGAAAGCCGTATTCATATTAAATCTTCTGACTATACCTTAACACTGAATTTGCATTGCCGTGAAGCGATTTTACCAAAAAGGACAACAGAAGCCGTGAAGAAACGGGCAAACACTGTATAATGATGGCATGATCAGAATCGTACACTGCTGGATCGAACATCCCGTCAGAAAACTGGATCAGACATTTACCTATCTTTATGAAGGAAATGTTGAGCGCGGCTGCCGTGTGCAGATCTCTTTCGGCTCCCGCCGTCTGATCGGTTTTGTCGATTCCGTTGAGGAAAGTGAAGAAAGCCGGGAAGAGATCGAAGCCCGCTTTGGCATGAAGCTCAAGGATATCGAAGGTGTTCTGGATGAAGAAAGCCTGATCACCGACGAACTGCATGATCTGGCAATGTGGATGCGTGATGAAACGCTCTCACCGGCCATTGCCTGCTTTCAGACGATGCTGCCGGGGAAGGTCAAGCCGGCCGGCGGCCGAAGAAGCACGGTGAGCGAGCGCTGGGTCAGACTGAGCGACAAAGAGGTTTCGCTGACCCCGAAACAGCTGGAAGCATATCTGTATGTAAAGGAACATCAGCCGCTGACCTACAGCGAGCTGCGGAAGCACTATCCCAATCAGGCCCGTATCCTGATCGAAAAGGAAGCGGTGATTGCCGAAGAGAAGGAAAGGGAAGGCAAGGCACTGTATGCATCCGAACCGGAAGCTTCGCTGCCGTTGAGTGCGGAACAGCAGAAGGCGATGGATGAGATCAGAAACAGTGATGATTCCGTGTTTCTCCTGCAGGGAGTGACCGGATCGGGCAAGACGGAAATCTATCTGCAGCTGGCGGCAGAAGCCCTGCAGAAGGGAAAGCAGGTATTGATCCTGGTGCCGGAAATCGCCCTGACGCCGCAGATGATCAGCCGTGTGCGGGAACGTTTCCGGGAAGGACTTGCCATTTATCACAGCGGTCTCAGCGACCAGGAAAAATATGAACAGTACCGGCTGGTGAAGACCCGTCAGGCTTCGATCGTTGTCGGCACCAGAAGCGCCGTCTTCCTGCCGTTTGCCGATCTCGGACTGATCGTTCTGGATGAGGAACATGACGCTTCCTACAAGCAGGACTCACAGCCCTGCTATCACTGCCGTTCCGTTGCCATGCACCGCGGTCTCTTTCATCACTGCAAGGTCATCCTCGGCTCGGCAACGCCGTCCCTGGATTCCTATGCAAGAGCACTGAAAAAGGTGTATCATCTTGTCGTCCTGAAAGAGCGCATCAACCGCACGATGCCGGAAGTCACGATCGTTCCGGTGCGGGATTCGATCCGCCGGGGCGGTTCCTATATCCTGACCGATGTCCTGAAGGACAAGATGCGGGACAGGCTGCAGAAGAAGGAACAGATCATTCTTCTTCTGAACCGGCGCGGCTACAGTGCCCAGCTCAGATGCCGCAGCTGTCAGGAAGTTCTGAAATGCCCGCACTGCGATCTGGCAATGAGCTGGCACCATGATATCAGGCGCCTGAAATGCCATACCTGCGGCACCGAGATGCATACGCCTTCTGCCTGTCCGGTCTGCGGATCAAAGGCGGGATTCATGAGCTACGGCTTCGGAACCCAGCGCCTGCAGGAAGAGGTGCAGAAGGAATTTCCCGAGGCCCGCATTCTGCGCATGGATGCCGACACGACCGGCCGCAAGAATGCCCATGCCGGAATTCTTCAGGCATTTGCGGATCATGAGGCAGATATCCTTCTGGGTACGCAGATGATCGCCAAGGGCCTGGACTATCCGGATGTGACGCTGGTCGGCATCGTCAACGGCGATGAAGGCCTCAGCCGCAGCGATTTCCGCAGCTGCGAAGTGACATTCGATCTGCTGATGCAGGCTTCCGGCCGCAGCGGCAGAGGCGAAAAGAACGGGGAGGTTGTTCTCCAGGTATATGATCCCGGACATTATGCCGTGCAGTGTGCTGCAAGGCAGGATTATGAAACCTTTTTCTATCAGGAGATGAAATTCCGCCATGCCGGACAGTATCCTCCTTATACATATCTTGCGGCGCTGACTGTCAGCAGCCGCGACCAGCGGCAGACCGACCGTCTGGCTCTGGCTCTGAAAGCCTCTCTTTCCGGCAATTTTCAGGTCATCGGCGTCGTGTCGCTGCTGAAGATCAATGACCGCTGCCGCAGCCGCATCCTGCTCAAGGGCAAGGATGAGGAAGAAATGCGGCGTGCGATCCGCCGTTTTATCGATGAGACCGATCTTGATCTGAAAGGACTGAAGATCGATATCGATCCCCTATATTTGGACTGATTATGGAAAGCACCAGAAAACAGATACTGGATGTGCTGGTCAGAGTCTTCAGGGACAACGGCTATGCCTCGCTCCTGATGCGGCATACGTCGATTCCCGAAAAGGATATTGCCTTTGCCTCAGAGATCATCTACGGCACGATCCGGAACTATACACTCCTGGAAGAACAATGGCGTCCCTATGCCCGGAAAACGGCACTGCGGACGGCGTTGCTTTTGGACATGAGCGTGTATCAGCTGATGTTCATGGATAATGTGCCGGCCTATGCGGCTGTCAATGAGGCGGTGGAACTTGCCGGCAGGGGACAGGGAAGGTTTGTCAATGCCGTGCTGCGCAAGGCAGCTGACCGCGGCTTTCACAGAAAGGAAGGCAGCGATCTGAAGACCCTGGCCGTCAACTGCTCACATCCGCTGTGGATCCTGCAGATGTGGAAGGCGCATTACGGCGAGGAAACATGCCGCCGCATTGCCATGGCCGATCAGCAGCGCTCCTTTGTCTACGGCCGTCTGAACCCGCTGAAGGCAAAGCGTGAAGATCTGATGAATGACGAACGCTATGAATGGCTGAACGATACCAGTTTCCGCTATCACGGCAAGGCCGGAAAGGATGAACATCTGAAGAACGGCGAGATCCTGCTGCAGGATCTGCATTCCCAGCAGGTCGTTTCCTTTCTGAAAGCCGGAAAGGGAATGCGGGTTCTGGATGTGTGTGCCGCTCCCGGCACCAAGAGCCAGCAGATCGCCGCTGCCATGGAAAATGAAGGGGAGATCATCTCCTGCGAGCTGCATGAGCACAGGACCGGACTGATCAGGATCCTGATGGAGCGCTGCGGTGTCAGCATCTGCACCGCCGTCCACTGTGACAGTACTGTTCCCGGCCGTTTTGAGAATGAAAGCTTTGACCGCATTCTGATCGATGCGCCGTGTTCCGGACTCGGGGATCTTTCCCACAAGCCGGAGATCAGATGGCATCTGAAGCCGGAGAATATCGACGCCCTGATCAGAACCCAGAGGGAACTTCTGGAAGCCAATGCACCGTATCTGAAGAAGGGCGGCATTCTTGTCTACAGCACCTGCACCCTGAACCGCAAGGAAAACAGCGGCCAGGCTGCCGGCTTTCTGAAACGCCATCCGGAATTTGAACTTCTGGAGGAAAAAACACTGTTTCCGTTCGAAGACAATGCCGACGGATTCTACGCTGCCGCAATCCGGAAAAAGAACTGAAGAAGTACTTCAAGTATGTTATGATGAACTATATGCAGACGATATTGGATCTTAATCTGAAACAGACGGAAGAGATGCTGGCGGGATACGGACAGAAGCCTTACCGCGCAAAGCAGCTCTTTTCGTGGATATACCGCAAGCGGGTCGGTTCCTTTGATGAAATGACGGACCTGCCGGCTAGTCTGATCGAAAAGCTGAAGGAAAACTATACGATTGATGCCCTGAAGGAAATCGACCGTCAGGTTGCCCGCGATCAGACAACAAAATACCTGTTCGAACTGCAGGACGGCGCTTCCGTGGAAGCGGTCCTGATGCATTTTCATTTCGGCAAGAGCCTGTGCATTACCTCACAGGTCGGCTGCAACATGGGCTGCACATTCTGTGCCTCCGGTCTTCTCAAGAAGCAGAGGGATCTGACGGCCGGCGAAATGGTCGCGGAAGTTCTGTATGTGCAGAAGGAACTGGATGCCATCGGTGCCAGAGTGGACAACATTGTCATCATGGGAACGGGTGAGCCGTTTGACAACTATGACAATGTCATCAATTTCTGCTCGATCGTCAACAGCGATCACGGCCTGGCCATCGGTGCCCGCCATATCACGATCTCGACCTGCGGCATCGTTCCCCGCATCGATGATTTTGCGGCCGGGCATTACCAGTACAATCTGGCAATTTCCCTGCATGCGCCGAATGACGAACTGCGCTCACGCCTGATGCCTGTCAACAAAGCCTATCCGCTGGATACGCTGATGGCATCGCTGAAGCGCTACAGCATTGACAACCACCGCCGCCTGACGTTTGAATACATTCTTCTGGACGGCGTCAATGACAGTGATGAGACGGCAGTCGAGCTGGCGGATCTGATCCGCGGCATGAATGCCTATGTCAATCTCATTCCCTATAACCAGGTGGACGAAAACGGCTATCTTTCCACCAACGAAAAGAAAGCCCTGCACTTTTATGACGTGCTGATGAAGCACGGCGTAAAGGCGACACTGCGCTCCAGGCACGGCGATGATATCGATGCGGCGTGCGGACAGCTGCGGGCAAAACACGAAAGGGCAAAACAGGGATCATGAAATATTACGGAATTACGGACCGGGGACTGATCCGCAAGAACAATCAGGACAGCTACGTCATCGCCAGCAATGAGGCGCGTGACGTTTTTGCGATTGTTGCCGACGGTATCGGCGGCAATCTCGGCGGTGACATTGCCAGCCGCATGGCGGTTTCCCATTTCTCCAAGGTCTTTTCCGAAACCGGTGGCTTCCGCTCGGAAGCACAGGTCAGATCGTTTATTGAAAGAGAAGTGGAAAGGGCCAATGCCGAGATCTATCAGTACGGCCTGAAGCGGCCGGCTCTGAAGGGCATGGGCACGACACTGTGCGGAGCCCTGATCACAAGACACGCCACCTATATCGTCAATATCGGCGACAGCCGGGCCTATGCCTGGTGGAATGACGGCCGCATGAGTCAGCTGACGATGGATCATACGCTCCTCAATGACATGCTGATGCACGGTGAACTGACCCCGAAGGAAGCGGAGAACTTTCCCCGCAAGAATGTTCTGACCAATGCCCTCGGTGTCTGGGAATCGGTCAGATGCGATATCAGCGTGCATCAGGAACAGATCGACGGTCTTCTGCTCTGTTCCGACGGCCTGCACGGCTATGTCAGCGAAGAGACTATTATCGGCATTGTGACGAATCATACGATGGACCCGACCCTGCGCGGCCGCAGGCTTCTGAAGGCAGCGCTGGATACCGGCGGGTTTGACAATATCACGATCGTTCTGATCGACCTCGAAGGTGAGGGCAGTCTATGAGCGGCAAGAATGTCATTGCCAACCGCTATGAGGTCATCGAGCATATCGGCAAGGGCGGCATGGCCGATGTTTTCAAGGCGATCGATACGATCCTGAACCGGGAAGTCGCGATCAAGATCCTGCGTGCCGATCTCAGCACCGATGCGGTCTCGATCCTGCGCTTTGAAAGGGAAGCACAGGCAGCGACGGCACTTTCGCATCCGAATATCGTTGAAATCTATGATGTAGGTGACTATAAGGGTCATCATTTCATCGTGATGGAATATCTGCCGGGCCGGACGCTGAAGCAGGTCATCCGGGCCAGAGGTCCGCTGCTGAACGAAGAAGCGGTGGATATCATGAAGCAGCTGACTTCCGCTGTTGCCGAAGCCCACAGCCGCAATATCATTCACCGTGACCTGAAGCCGCAGAATGTCATTGTCAAGGCTGACGGCAGCGTCAAGATCCTGGACTTCGGCATTGCCATAGCCAAGGGCAGCATGCAGCTGACACAGGCCAACAATGTCATGGGCTCCGTCCATTATCTGGCCCCGGAACTGGCGAAGGGCGAGTCTGCTTCGCCGCAGTCGGATATTTATGCCCTCGGCATCGTTCTCTATGAAATGCTTGCCGGTGATGTTCCGTTCAAGGCCGACCAGGCGGTGCAGGTTGCCCTGAAGCATATGCGGGAACCGTTCCCGCGGGTGCGCGATATCAATCCGACGGTTCCCCAGCCGGTTGAAAATATCATCATGAAGGCGACTGCCAAGGATCCCCGCCAGCGCTATGAGAGCTGCGTGGAGATGTACCGTGACCTGCAGACCTGTCTGAGACCGGAAAGGGCAAATGAAAAGCCGCTGGTCTTCGATCAGCCGGAGCCGAAGAAGCCCCGGGAAACAAAGCCGAAACAGGAAGCGGAGATCCGGAATCAGCCGAAGCCGAACCGGATCAGCCGTGAGGAAAAGCTGCAGAAGGAGCGGGAAAGAAGGAAGCTGCTGATCATCATCGGTGCCGTGGCAGCCGTGATCTTTATCGGTATCATTGCCACGCTGTTTATGATGGGAATCCTTCATTTCGGTCCCAATACCGTGCTGGTGCCGGATATCGAGGGACTGACAAGGGAAGAGGCGAGAGTGATCTGCGAGGAAAACGATCTTTCCCTTGATGAAGTCAATGTCGTATATGAACTGACCGAAAACCTTGAAAACGGACGCATCATTTCCGTGGATCCGCCGTTCAATACCGAAGTGGAAAAAGGCACGATCCTGACGATCACCGTTTCCAGCGGCATCGGCGAGAGAATGGAAAACTTCGGAAACATGCAGATGACGGTGGGCAGGGCCCAGGAATACATTGCCGAAAAGTATCCGCTGCTGAAGGTCAATGTGCGGGAAGAAGATACCGGCATCTCGCCGGGCATGGTTACCCGCCAGGAAGGCATTGAGCCGGGAACGCTGTACAATCCGGCCGCAACCGGTGAGCTGACCCTGTACTTCCAGCCGTATCTGAGCGTAACGATTCCCGATGACATTATCGGAAAGCCGCTGAATGAGGCCAAGGAACAGCTGGAAGGCATGAATCTCAGAGTCGATGTGCGCAACCGTGATACCGCCGGCATGAGCCAGCAGGAAATCGATGAGCTCAAGTTCGGCGTTGTCATTACCAGCGAACCGACCCCGGGTTCCACCTATGTGCAGCGGGAAAACAATTATGTCGTGCTGTTTTATTACTGATGAGGAAGAATGATAGCGAGAATAGTAAAGATCGTATCAAAAGAATATACTCTGCTGAATGAGGAAGGCGAACGCATCGATGCCATTGTCATGGGCAAGGTCAGAAGACAGGATGCGCCGGTAGCCGGCGATCTGGTCGAAACGGAATACACTGACGGCAGGTGGGTGATCCAGAAGATCATGCCGCGCCGCAACCGTCTGATCCGTCCGGCTGTTGCCAATGTTGATCAGGCACTGATCGTCATGAGCGTCAAGGATCCGGATTTTTCACCGGCTCTGATCGACCGTCTCAGCATTCTGATCATGAAGGCAGGGGTAAAACCGATTCTCTGTGTCACAAAATGCGACCTCGGGATCAGCGATGATTTCGAGCAGCGCATCCGTGAATATGAAAACGGTGAAATACCGGTGATCCGCACCGCCAAGGGATCGCTTGATCCTTCCCTGGCTTCTCTGTTCCGTGACAAAATCACGGTGCTGACAGGCCAGAGCGGTGCCGGCAAGAGTACGCTGCTCAACCAGCTGGAGCCGTCATTTCACCTTGCTACCCAGGAGATCTCCAAGGCTCTTGGCCGCGGACGCCATACGACCCGCCATAATGAACTGCATGAAGTATGCGGCGGTCTGGTAGCCGATACGCCCGGTTTCTCTTCGATTGATTTCAGTCATATCGGAATCAGGGAACTGGCGCAGTATGTACCGGACTTTGTGCCGTATCTCGGCGGCTGCCGCTTCAATGACTGCATCCACGAAAACGAACCGGGATGTTCCGTCAAGGAAGCGGTGGAAGAAGGCAGGATCTGCCGTGTGCGCTATGAGAATTATCTTCAGGTGCTGGAACTGATCCGGCAGAGAAAGGAAAAATACCTATGATCGTAGCTCCCTCTGTATTGTCTCTGGACTACTCCCGCATGAAGGAACAGGTTGATGAACTGAATGCTTCAAAGGCGGAATGGATGCATTTCGATGTCATGGACGGACATTTCGTTCCCAATCTGACATTCGGTCCGGATATTCTGAAAGGCTTCTGCAAAATGTCGCCGCTGGTAAAGGACGTGCATCTGATGGTCAGCGATCCGTTCTTCTTCTCCGATGTCTTTGCCAGAGCCGGAGCAGATTACATTACGTTCCATGCCGAGGCGCTGGACAACGATGACCGTTCCATCCGTGATCTCTGCGATCACATTCATTCCCTCGGCTGCAAAGCCGGCATCTCCGTCAAGCCGTTTACCAGGATCGATGCCGTCAGACCTTTCCTGAAACAGTTCGATCTGTTTCTGGTTATGTCGGTCGAGCCGGGCTTCGGCGGCCAGGCATTCCTGCCCGCCAGCATCGCCAAGATCGAGACGCTGCGTCACTGGCTGGACAATGCCCATCCGGAAGCACTGATCGAAGTGGACGGCGGCATCAACGAACATACCGGAAAGCTGTGCCGGGACGCCGGTGCCGATGTGCTGGTAGCCGGCAGCTATGTTTTCAAAAATGATATTCAGAAGGCGGTGGAATCGCTTTGTCTGTAAATGCCGTCATTGCCCTGAAGCTGTGCGACGGACTGCCGGAAATTGACGCCGATTATATCGGAGCCGATGCCGGTGCTCTCTGGCTGGCTGAACGGGGCATTCATATGCGTCTTGCGATCGGCGATTTCGATTCCGTGCATCCGGAAGACATGGAACTGATCCGCCGTCATGCCGAAGAAGTCATTGTCCTGAATCCCATCAAGAATGACAGCGACAGCGAATCGGCACTCCGCCATGCCCTGGCCATGGGCTATGAAAAAGTCTGGCTGGCCTGCCGGATGGGCGGACGCATGGATCATACCTGGGTCAATTTCCGTCTTGCCATGATGTTTCCCGGACAGGCTGTCCTGTATGACAGTGCCAACAGGATCATGGCATATACAGAAGGTCGGCATGTGATCGGAAAGGACGGCTATGCGTTCTTCTCCGTCTTTGCGGACGAAAGGGCATGCATTTCCCTGGAAGGCATGAAGTATCCGCTCAGGGAGGCGGTGATCGGCCGCAATGATATCTATACGGTTTCCAACGAAATCGAACAGGAAGAAGGAGTGCTGACTGTCCATGAAGGGACGGTTCTCGTCATGCAGTGCAGCGACAGAAGGAAAAAAGATGACTGAGAAAAAAGGAACGGCCGCGATCGTTCTGAGCCTGATTGCCATTGTGCTTTCGCTGGCGGCATTATTCAGAACGCCGGCAGTACAGAATCAGGAAACGGAAAGCGGGGATGTGCAGTATGTCATGTTCCTGGGAACCAACGGCAAGGATACCAATGAACCGGTCTTTGCGCCGGAGGAAGCGCGGGAAAAGGCAGAGGAGATCCTGCTGAAGCATTTCGGCGGCTATACGATCCAGGAAGCCCACGGCGGCTGGATCGACGGCGGCAAGGTATACAGCGAATACTCGCTGGTGATCTATCTCAGTGATACGGAACTGAATGCCGTGCATGCGGCAGCCGATGAAATGATCGAGGTATTCGATCAGAGCAGTGTGCTGATCCAGACCAACCGGACAGCGACGGAATTCTACAGCGGTCAGTAAGAAGAAAATAAAAAAAGATTCCGCTCGGAATCTTTTTTTATCTCATGTTATTCGGCTTATTCAGCAGAAGCAGTCTTTGCGGCTTTCTTTGCCTGACCTTTCAATGTCTTCAATGCGCGGGCAGAGACCTTGACTGTCTGGGGCTTGCCATCAACGATCATATGAACCTTCTGCAGATTGACATTCCACTTGCGGCGGGTAGCACGCAGGGAATGAGAACGTCTGTTACCAGACATTGCTTTTCTACCGGATACGGCACAGACTCTGGACATACCATAACCTCCTTCACTACAATTGCTTAAAAAAGATAACATACATTAGTTTCAAATGCAATAAAAACCTTCGCAAAAACGTTGTTTCAGACTTGTTATAGTATATTTCAACAGACAATTATGTTAGAATACTCATGGTGTTGAAAGGAGAGGTCGAAATGAGTGATAAACAGATTTTCGCAGCCCTCGAAGCCGCGGATCACGAAATAAGACTGGTAGTTGGAGAATTTTTCAATACCAGATTCAATATTATTAAAGTAGAAAGAATCCCATCCAGCGGCATTACCTATGATCAGGTTGTTGATCCCTCAGCAGTGACCGAAGCAATCAGAACGGCGGCAGCCAATACAAAGAAGATGCTCGGCGCTGATGTCAAAAGCGTGATCATGGCAATGCCGTCCTATCATATGAAGAAGTATTCCTTCAAATCGACGGTAGATGTCGAAGGAATCGACGGAACGGTTTCGGTGCAGGATGTCAGAAATGCCATCCGCAAGGCTCAGCAGATGGAAATCGGCAAGGGCTATGCACTGATCCAGACAGTATGTGTACGCTATACCGTCAACGGCATTTCGACCAGAAGGGTGCCGATCGGTGAGCGCTGCTCACAGCTGACCGTCGATATCGACCTGCTGTGTGCCGACAGGCAGTTTGCCTATGACCTTGTCACCTGCGTGGAAAATGCCGGCCTGGCTGTCATGGATCTGTTCCTGGATGTCTATGCGGTAGGCAAGGAAGCAGCATTATTTGAACAGGCTGTTGACCGTCAGGTCGTGATTCTGAAGGTGGAACGTGAAGGAACGACGCTGGGACTGCTGAAGCGCGGCCGTCTGACAACGGCTGCGGTGCTGCCGGCAGGACTCGGCACCATCGCCGGAAGCCTGAACGAACAGTACGGCATCCGTACCGACATGGCAGTCGAACTGCTGAAATACAGCGCCCGTCTCGATCAGGAAAAATGCTCGGACAATCCGGTTCATATCTGGTCGCTGAACGGTGAAACCAGAACCATCAGCGAGCAGGAACTGGTCGACTGTGTGCGTCCGAATGTGAATGCATGGGTGGATGCAGTGCAGAAAACATGCGGTCCAATCTTGCAAGCAGACGAAACAACTGTTATTATTACGGGTGAAGGTGGCGAGACTGACGGCTTAGACCGTCTTCTGCAGAAAAAACTCGGGGTAGAATCAAGATATTATATCCCGGAAACACTCGGCGGAAGGAACGGCGGCCTGACCGCTTGCCTCGGTTTATTTTATGCTTATCAGGACAAACTGCCGATAACCGGAAACATGGACGACAGTCTGGACATGGATGCATTCATTAAAGCCGTATCCTATCGGGACAAGAAAAATGATGTCTATCGTGAGGATACCTTAACGAACAAACTCAAGGGACTGTTTCTCGAAGGAAAGAAAAACTAAGTGGGGAGAGGTAAAGTAACATGGCAGATTTAACATACAATCAGATTGCCAAGATTAAGGTATTCGGTATTGGCGGTGCTGGCAGCAATGCAGTAAATCGAATGGTTCAGGAAGGCGTACAGGGCGTTGAGTTCTATGTCGCAAATACTGACCTTCAGGCTCTGGATGTTTCTCCGGTAGCCAACAAGATTCAGCTCGGCAGAGAAGGCCTCGGTGCCGGCGGCAACCCGGACAACGGCCGCAAGGCTGCAGTTGAAAGCGAAGACGCGATCCGTCAGGCTATGGAAAATGCCGACATGGTATTCCTGACAGCAGGTCTCGGCGGCGGCACAGGAACCGGTGCTTCTCCGTTATTCGCAAAAATCGCAAAGGAACTCGGATGCCTGACAGTAGGTATTGTTACAAAGCCGTTCTCTTTTGAAGGAAAGAAGAGAATGATTCATGCCGAACAGGGTCTGGAACAGCTGAAGGAATATGTTGACTCTCTGATCATCATTTCCAACAACAAGGTTCTGGATGTCATCGGTCATATTCCGTTTGAAGATGCATTCAAGGAAGCAGACAACATTCTGCGTCAGGGCGTACAGACAATCACTGACCTGATTGCCGTACCGGCAATGATCAACCTTGACTTTGCCGATATCAAGAGCGTCATGGAAGGCCAGGGTTCCGCACTGTTCGGAATCGGCATGGCTGATGGCGAAGACAAGGCAAAAGAAGCTGCTGAACGTGCAATTCAGTCACCGCTGCTCGAAGCTCAGATCGCAGGTGCCAAGAGTGCCATCATCAACGTAACCGGCGGCACAAGCATGTCTGCATATGATGCCAGCGAAGCAGTTGACTACATCCGTGAGGCTGCAGGCAACGATATCGACATCATCTTCGGTGTTGCCATCAATGACAAGATCGGCGATGCAATCATCGTATCCGTTATCGCTACCGGCTTTGATCTGCCGGAGCCGACTATGATCGAAACTGCCGCACCGGCAGCTTCCAAGAGCCCGGTTGCCCAGGCAAAGCCGCAGCCGGCAGTCTATGAGGAAGTTGAAGACGATCTGTCCTTCGGTGTTGACGACAGCGACAGCATCATCCCGGGCTTCTTCAAGAGAAAGTAAGCAAAAGAGCCATCTGACGAGATGGCTTTTTTTTCTTTCTGCATACTGTTACTGACGGGGAAGTTAATGGTAGAATATGAATCAGGGAACGGATACGGAAATGCTGCAAGACTATCCCCGGCTGCGGGAAAAACTGAAAAGCATCAGATGCCGCAGCGGCGGTATCAGCGGCTGGATCTTTGCCGGATGCGGACTGCTGTTGATTCCGGCAGCCATGTCTCTGCGTTCCGCATTTCCGGCTGCTGCAGGAATCATCCTGATTGTCGGACTGCTGTGTCTGGGCGCTGCCGTCTTTCTGCTCTGGCGGCACTATGCGGCAGTAATGAAGGCAGGGGATACCTGGCTGAAGGCATCGGACGCACAGCTGGAAGAGGCAGAGAGAACTGCCGGAGTCACAGAAGTGCACAGCGGATGCCTGCTGTATGAAGACTTCCTGATCGCCGCAGCACCTGTCGGCAATGTCTTTCTGAATTATGAAGATATTCTCTGGGTCTGGGGACTGAAACAGGCGAGCCGCTTCGGTGACATCAGAGTGTCGGCAGAGAATTCAGTCTTCTGTATCGATATCGAAGGAAACGAATACCGGCTGATGTCCGAAAAGGCCGAAGCCGGCAGCGATCCCGATGCCATGGCAGCAGTGCTGCTGGATAAAATGCATAAAGCCGGTTATTATCCGCTGTGCGGATATGATGACCGTCTCCGGAAGGAAACCGGAAAAGACCTTGATGTTCTCAAGCGGAGGTATGAACAGTCTATGAGCGAACAGTTTGAAAAAGAAGCGGGAAAATGGATCTGCCCGCACTGCACGGCCGAAAATGAAAATACCGACAGGTGCATCTACTGCGGCTGCAGAAGGGAAATCAAGATACCGGATGCGCCGGTACAGGAAGCTCCCGTTCAGGAAGCACCGCAGCCGGAAAAGGATTATTCCCATCTGGCACCGAATCCCGGCCGTACGTCTTCCCGCCGCAGCAGTCCGATGCTGACGGTATTCCTGGCACTGGCCTGCGTAGCAGTCATGGCTGTTTCTCTTGTGATTGCCAACATGATGGGCAGGGGCAGCAACACTGCCGCCCAGCCGGCAGATACACCATCCGAGGTAATTGAAGACGTGCAGGAAAACGACAACCGTGTTCTGGACGGATATGTCGGCGATACGATCTCTACCGCATTCTTTGACTTCACCGTCAATGAAGCCCGGACTGCGGATTCCTACGGATCACTGACACCGGCTGAAGGCAATACCTTCTGCATTGTCAATGTGACCGTCCACAATACGATGCGGCAGTCCCTGCCGATGTTTGATACCGACTTCGTTCTGTTCTGGGGTCCGGGTGATTCGGACGGCTCTTTCCCGGTGACGCATGACGATCCTTCCCGCCGGACAGACAAGATGCTGGAAGAGAGCTATTACATCGGCATCAATGAAACGGTCACCGGGGATCTGGTATATGAACTGCCGAAGACACATGATCCGGAAGGCATTCTCTATTTTGAGGAATACTTCGAGAACGGCGAATACGGCGATTACTATACCGTAACATTCCCGCTCAATTAGGCACACTAAAAGCACGGCTGAGCCGTGCTTTTATCATGTTTCAGCAGTCGCCGGAAATATGCGGCTTTACATCATCGGGGATCAGGCAGCGGTATTTTTCATCGGCAGTGCGTCTGTCGAATTCTGCCTTTGCCTTCTCAATCCAGCTCTGATCTTCATAGATCTTTTCAGCTGCCAGTGCCAGCACTTCGGCTGCCTTGTATACCGATTTGATGGCATTGTCAGCCTTGCCCTGGGCAACCAGCTGCCAGGAATGGCCGGGGGTGCCGTAGCTGTATGATGCAACATTGAAGGTTGCGGTCGGAACGACCCATGAGACGTCGCCGACATCGGTCGATCCCATGCTGCAGTCTTCACTGTGGGCATTGCGGACAAAGACCGTATTGATCGGGCTGTTTTTCATGTTTTCATATACTTCGTCCTTGTTGATGGCGGAAGAAGGAATCATATCCCTGGTGACCGGCTCGCCCTGATCCTTGAATTTCTGGGCATAGGCAAGATCTTCCGGTGTGTATTCGATCATTCCTGCCTCATCAAAGCACTGTTCGATCAGATCTTCGAGGACATAGTTGGGCAGGGTATTGCTGAGGGCTTCATCGAAATGGATCTCCATTCTCGTTTCGGTCATCATGGCTGCACCTTTGGCGATGTTGATGACACGGTCATAGAGTGCCTGGCAGCGGGAATTGGTAATGGAACGGACGAAGTAATATACTTCGGCTTCAGCCTGGACGACATTCGGGGATCTGCCGCCGGCATTGGTGATGGCATAGTGGATGCGGTCGGTGCTCGGCATGTGCTCACGCAGATAATTGACGCCGATATCCATCAGTTCCACGGCATCGAGTGCGCTTCTTCCCAGTTCCGGTTCGGCTGCCGCATGGCTTGCCTTGCCGAAGAAACGGAAGTAGGCGGAGATGCAGCTTTGGGATGAGCCGGTGCCGACCTGGGTGATATAAGAAGGATGCCATGCCAGG
>CAMNGB010000007.1 GCA_946537835.1 uncultured Erysipelotrichaceae bacterium | reverse complement strand
ACCTACAACATGCACAGAATGATCGGCATGATGCAGAGACTGGGGGTCAGGGCTCCGATGATCACGATCGGCGGCCTGATCATGACCTTTGTGATCGACCCGTTTCTGGCCATGGTATTCCTGGCTGTGATTCCCTTCATGATCATCATTCTTGTGCTGCGGGCCACCCGCGGCGTAAAGATGTTTACCGACGTGCAGAAAGCCAATGACGGCATGGTTTCGGTCGTCAGGGAAAATGCCCAGGGCATCCGCATCATCAAGGCCCTGTCCAAGGTTCCCTATGAAATGAAGCGCTTTGCCGGGGTGAATGACAGACTGAAGAATCAGGAAGTCAGAGCCAACCGGATGATGGCACTGATCAATCCGGCCATGAATATGCTGCTGTATCTGGGAATGGTCGGAGTGATCGTCGTCGGTGCCTGGCGCGTCAATCTCGGGCTCTCCAAGACCGGCAGGATTCTTGCCTTCATGTCCTATTTCCAGATGATCTCCAGATCGCTGATGGCTGTCAGCCGCATGTTCATCATGTATTCCCGCGGTATGGCTTCCTCGGCCCGTGTCATGGAAATCATCAACAGTGAAACGGAGAAGGACTATGTCCCGGGAAATTATCCGGACGGGGATCCGCAGTATGCCATTGAATTCAGGGATGTGACCTTCTCCTATCTGAAGGTAAAGGACAATCTGAAACATATCAGCTTCAAACTGCGCAAAGGGGAAACGCTCGGCATCATCGGTGCCACCGGTGCCGGCAAGAGCACGGTGCTTTCACTGCTGCTGCATTTTTATGCTGTCGATCAGGGAGCGATTTATCTGAACGGCAGGGATATCCGAAACTTTACACCGCAGGAACTGCGGAAACAGTTCGGCATTGTCATGCAGAATGATTTCCTGTTCCGCGACAGTGTGGCGGAAAACATCCGATTCGGAAGGGAAGTCAGTGACGAGGAAATGCTGGAGGCAGAAGAGGATGCACAGGCAGCAGAATTCATTTCCGGACTGCAGGAGCGGAATGACTATATGCTGACAACCAAGGGCACCAATCTTTCCGGCGGTCAGAGACAGCGGGTTCTGCTCTCCCGGGCATTTGCCGGCAGACCTGAATTTCTGCTGCTGGATGATTCCAGCAGTGCCCTGGATTATCAGACCGATGCCTCTCTGCGCAGAGCCCTGAACGAAAAGTATCCGGATACGACAATGATCATCATTGCCCAGCGTGTCTCTTCCATTAAGAACTGTGATGAAATCATCGTTCTTGACCACGGCGCCATTGACGGCCGCGGCAGTCATGAAGAACTGAGCAGAGACAATCAGCTCTATCAGATGATTGCCGATTCACAGATGGGAGGTGCTTTGTTTGACTGAACAGAAAACATCTTCCAGAGCAGTTGCGATGCGTCTTCTGACCTATATCCGCCGGCATCTCGGCACGGCGGTGCTGGCAGTGATCGCGACTGTTGCCGCAAATACTGCGGCCCTGTATATTCCGTATTTCTCCGGCCGGGCAATCGATGCCATCGGCGAAATCGGGAATGTTGATTTTGAAGCGGTGCTGCGTCTTTGTGCCATGATGCTGATATGCATTTTTGCCAACAGTATCCTTGCCTATGTCACCCAGCTGCTTCTGATCCGCATGTCATCGCGGATCACGGCTGAAATGCGCCGGGAAGTTTTTGACCATCTGCTGGAATTGCCGGTCTATTTCTTTGATTCCCATCCGGTCGGAGATATCATTTCACGTATCTCCTATGACATCGATACGATCAATGCATCACTGTCTTCGGATCTTGTGACGATTGCGACCAGCGTGATCACCGTGATCGGTTCCTTCATCATGATGCTGAGAATCAGCGGCAGGCTTTCCCTGATCTTTGTTGTCACAACACCCCTGATTTTCTTTATTACCAGACACCGGGCCAGAGTGGTGCGGCCGCTGTTCTCAAAGCGCAGCGCCAAGCTCGGTGAACTGAACGGCTTTGTGGAGGAAATGCTGTCGGGACAGAAAACGATCAAGGCATACGGCAATGAAGAAACCATCATTTCCCGTTTTGATGAGAAGAATCTTGAGGCTGTGGATACCTATTATGAAGCAGACTATCAGGGATCCATTGTCGGTCCGACCGTCATGTTCATCAACAATCTGTCCCTGGCACTGATTGCCGGATTCGGCGGGGCGCTGTATCTTCTGCAGCAGATTTCCATCGGCAGTATCTCTGCCTTCATCCTGTATTCCAAACGTTTTTCGGGTCCGATCAGCGGCGCTGCCGAAGTTCTGGCGGAAATCCAGTCGGCATTCTCTGCGGCCAGACGTGTATTCGCACTGCTGGATGAACCGGCGGAGAAGAAGGACGACGATGATGCGGTTGTGCTTGATCATGTCAGCGGCAATGTGGAATTTGAGAATGTCCGCTTCAGCTATGTGCCGGACAAGGAAATCATTCACGGTCTGAATCTGAAGGCGGAAGAAGGAAAAATGATTGCCATTGTCGGACCTACCGGTGCCGGCAAGACAACCATCATCAATATGCTGATGCGGTTCTATGATCCCGACAGCGGTGTCATCCGCATTGACGGTCATGATATTCTTCACTGCACCAGAGATTCGCTCCGGAAGCAGTTTTCCATGGTGCTGCAGGATACCTGGCTGTTCCAGGGAACGATCCGTGAGAATGTTGCCTACGGAAGCGATCATGCGACTGCGGAAGATGTGGAAAGAGTCTGCCGTGCCGTTGAAATCCATGACTTTATTGTTTCCCTGAAAGACGGCTATGATACTGTCCTCAGCGATGACGGCGTCAATATTTCGAAAGGGCAGAAGCAGCTGCTGACCATTGCCAGAGCCATGCTCAATGAATCGAAGATGCTGATCCTGGATGAAGCCACCAGCAACGTCGACTCTTCGACCGAGCAGAAGATTCAGAAAGCCATGATGGAACTGTGCCGCGGCAAGACGACATTTGTCATTGCCCATCGGCTTTCCACCATCAAGGAAGCGGATATGATCCTGGTGCTGCAGCACGGCACGGTCATTGAACGCGGCACCCATGAAGAACTGCTGAATCAGAAGGGATTCTATGCATCCCTGTTCAATGCCCAGTGGCAGTCATGAGAGAGACATGTTCTCTCTCTTTTTCTTCTCCTGAACAAATAACCACCGGCTGAGCCGGTGGCTGTTGATTTTCTTCAGCTGATCCTGTACAGAGATTATCGGTCAAGAGCCTTCTGATAGATCTTGATATAGGAGACAGCCATCTTGTCCAGGTTGTAGGATCTGACCACATCCTGCTGGGCGGTCTCTACGATTTCCTGTGTCTGCGGTTCATCGAAATGGTTGATGGCATTGACGAAGGCTGCTGCACTGCTGCAGAGGAAGCCGTTTTCACCGTTGCGGATGACATCGCGGCTGCCGATGACGTTGGTGGCAATGCACAGCTTTTTCATATACATTGCCTCAAGAAGGGAAAGCGGCAGACCTTCCCAGAAGGAAGTCAGGATAAATACATCGGAATGATAGGCGCGCTTCAGGGCTTCCTGACGGTCAAGCCAGCCGGTCACTTCGATATTCTTTGCCTTCAGCTTGTAGCGCATCTCACCGTCACCGATCCAGATGAATTTCACATCCGGCATTGCTTCGGCGATTTCGTTGAAGAGATCGGGGTTCTTCTGGGGATTGATCAGACCGGTGGTAAAGACAGTCAGCGGATGAACGGTATTGATTTCATCCTTGATGCTGTTGTCAATCTCACCGAGATTGACGCCGTTGTTGATATAGACGGCATTGTCGGTGAATGCCAGGGTTTCGGCAAATTCACCTTTACTGACGGCAATGGTCGTGCAGTTTGTACGGGCACAGCTCTGCTCGTTCATGCGGAACAGGCTGCGGGAAAGAACGTTGTGATCCTCCGAGAGAAAGAGGTAGCCGTGCGGTGTATAGAACATCGGAATGTCGCTTCCGGCAAAGGTCTTGCGGCCGAGACGTCCTGCTTCATAACCGTGGAAATGAATGATATCCGGCTTTTCGGCTTCTGCCAGGGCCCGCAGTTCGGAACGGACGGAAGCGTCGTTGAGCAGACTGGATTTTTCCTGGAAGGAAACGATCGGAATCAGGGAAATGCGTTTGTCAAAGTGGCTGCGGATATTCTCCGGTGTCTCTTCATTGGTAGAATAACCGATGGTAATGTCGTACATTTCGATCAGACGGTTTGAGAGCTCCATCAGATAGGTAAAAATACCGCCGCTGAGCCGCCTGACAATGTACAGGATCTTTGGCCTTTTTTCACTCATGATAATGTACCTTCTTTCAAAACACTGTTTCTAATTTAATGATACTCAAGAAAGGAAAAAAAGTCCTGTTTTATATGCATGCTTTGGTCATATTTCGCAAAATGTGTTAGCATTTATGTAAAGTCATTTCGATTTCTAAGGGGAGAAAACAATATGGTTTACTGGTTATGTATCCTGGCCATTTCGTGTATCGCAATGGTCTATGTTTTCTGCAACTACAGCGCCATCAAAAATATGGATGAAGGAACCGAAGAAATGAAAGAGCTCTCGGGGATCATCCGCAGCGGTGCCGATACGTTCATGAAAACAGAATTCAAATACGTCATCATTGTTGTCGCCGTTCTGGCAGTGATCTTTACTCTGCTGGTGGAGATCACCAGCGGCATCACGCTGCTGATCGGTGCTGCCATGAGCAGCTGCGTGTGCATACTCGGCATGCGCAGTGCAACCTATGCCAATGTGAGAACAACCAACCGTGCCAGGGAAACAATGTCCATCGGTGAAACCGTCAAGGTAGCTCTGGCAGGCGGATCGATCAGCGGTCTGTCGGTCCAGGCCATGGGACTGCTGGGACTGGTTCTGATCCTGATCATATGGAACGGCATTTCACCCGATGCGGCCGGAAAGGGGCTTCTGACCGGACTGCCGTGCAATCCGACCATTACCCGCATCACGACCTATTCGCTGGGCTGCTCGATTGTCGCCATGTTCAACCGTGTAGCCGGCGGCAACTATACAAAGGCAGCGGACATCTCTGCCGACATCCTCGGCAAGATCCGTCATGATCTGCCCGAGGATGACAGCCGTGTGCCGAATACGATTGCCGACTTCATCGGTGATAATGTCAATGATATTGCCGGCAACTGCTCCGATCTTCTGGAAAGCTTTGTCGCAACCATTGCCGCAACGCTGATGATTGCCGTAACGGCATACAACAATGGCGGCAGCACTGTTACTGCCGAGACATTCAGTGCCACGGTCTCGTTCCCGCTGATCATGGCAGGGTCCGGACTGCTGGCATGCCTGATCGGACTGTTCATTGCCAACATCAGGAAAATGTCTGACGATCCTTCCCGTGAGCTGAACCTTGCGACCTGGTTCTCTGCCGGGATCACGCTGCTTCTGTGCCTGGGTGCCAGCTGGTATGTATTCAGGAATGTGCCTCTGTACGAAAGCTTCCGCTTCGGCTGGATCACACCGTGGATTTCGGCAGTGCTGGGAATTGTCAGCGGCATTGCCATCGGCTCCATTACCGAATATTACACAAGTACGGAATTCAGGCCGACCAGAGGCCTGGCGAATATTGCCCATGAGGGCGAGGCGTTTGTCATCACCAAGGGTGATGCCATCGGCTCCCGTTCCTGCCTGCCGCCGGTGCTGGTCATCGGGCTTGCCCTGTTTGTATCAGGCCGCATCTGCGGTACCTACGGCATTGCCGTTTCGGCTCTGGGCATGCTGTCATTCGTCGGGGCAACGGTATCGATCGATGCATTCGGTCCGATTGCCGACAATGCCGGCGGTATTGCCGAATCCTGCCACCTGGATGAAAAGATCCGTGCCATTACCGACCGTCTGGACGCTGTAGGAAATACGACTGCCGCCATCGGCAAAGGCTTTGCCATCGGTTCAGCTGCGTTTGCGACGGTGTCACTGATCGTTGCCTATGTATCCAGCTACACCAGCGCCGGTGCCGAACCGGTTCTGAATATCGCTTCCTACATTGTCATTGCCGGTTCCATCATCGGCGGTGCCATGGTCGAATACTTCAGTGCCATGCTGACGGACAACACGATCGATGCTGCCAAGCTGATGGCAGATGAGGGTGACCGCCAGCTTTCCGAACCGGGAATTCTGGAAGGAACGAAAAAGCCGGACTACAACCGGATGATTGAAATGGCAGCCAATACCGCCATCCGCAAAATGCTGATGCCTTCGGTGCTGGCTCTGTTCATCCCGGTGCTGGGCGGCTTCCTGTTCGGCGTCGAGTTTGTCGGCGGCATGCTGATCGGTGCAACCATCGTTGCAATTCCGAGAGCGATCTTCATGGGCAATTCGGGCGGTGCGTTCGACAATGCCAAAAAGTATATTGAAAGCGGTGCAATCACCGGCAGTGAAAAAGGTTCACCGGCGCATAAGGCAGCCGTTACCGGCGATACTGTCGGCGATACAAGAAAAGATGTCGTCGGTGTAGCCCTGGACATCTTCATCAAGACAATGTCGACCGTGGCCAATTCCATGGCTTCTGTCTTCGTTCACATTCATCTCTTCAAGTGAATGTCATCGACCTGCTCCGGCAGGTCTTTTGTTTTGAAAAAAAACATTCCCGAAGGAATGTTTCAGATTGTGAGCTGCGTCCATTCACCCTTGCGGAAGCGCAGGGAGAGGAAGATGAATCTCGAGATCTGATCGGACAGGATACCGATCCAGATACCCGTCAGACCGAGCTTGAAGATACTTGTCAGACCCCAGGTTACAAGTGTTCTGATGATCGTAACACTGACGAGTGAAGCAAACAGCGTATATTTGACATCGCCGGCACCGCGCAGGCATCCGCCGAAGATGATCTGGGAAATCTGGAACACGACGATGACAATGATGTAGTCACAGATCATGACACCCATATCCAGTACAGCCGGCTCAGAGAAGAACAGACTGAACAGGTTTCTTCCGAAGAAGAACAGGATCATGGCCAGAATCAGTGAGATGGCCAGACCGGTGCGCTGGCACAGGCTGCCGTAGGCCTTGGCCTTGTCAGGATTTCTTTCGCCCAGCGATCTGCCGATCAGTGCCACGGCTGCCACCTGCATGCCGTCGCCGAACGAGAAGCCGAGCGACAGGAAGTTCATGCCGACATTATGTACGGCAAAGGCATCGGTACCGAGTCTTGCGGCAATCATTGCCGTTGTGACAAAGCCGACACGCATGGCAATGTTTTCCACCAGCATGTTGGCACCCAGACGGTAGATGCTTTCCAGAGCCGAGCCAAGCGGCCGGATCCTGTTCTGAATAATATACGGAATCGAAACGTAACTGTTTTTGTTAAACAGGGAGCGGAGGCTCATCACAAATGCGGCTACCGTACCGAGAACGGTTGCGACTGCGGCACCGAACAGTTCCCAGCGCGGGAATCCGAAGTGACCGCCGATCAGCAGGTAGTTGAACAGAATGTTGACAACGGAAGATGTGATGTTGGTTGTCATGGCAATCTTGGTATTGCCGGAACCGCGCTGGGCGGCATTGATGACAAGCGACATGACATTGAAGAACATGCAGCCCTGAATGACATTGAAATATGTGACTGCCGGTCCGTGGGTATCGGCATTGGATCCGCTGACTGAAATGATCTGATTGGAGAAGGCAACCGACAGTACCGAGAGAAGCAGACAGGCAATGACCGTAAAGACAATTGCTGTCAGCAGGATCTCGTTGGCATTGCGCCTGTCATCCTGACCGCGTCTTCTTGCCACCAGTGCCGATACGGCAACGTTGCAGGAGAAGAATACTGCCAGGGTAATGAATTTCGGCTGGGTTGTCAGACCGACGGCTGCGACCGCATAGGTTCCCAGAGAGGATACCATCATGGTATCGATCATGCCGGCCAGTGATACAAAAAAGCTCTCCAGAACAGCCGGCCATGCCATCCGGATCGTCTCAAGGAACAAGGTTCTCTTGTCAAAAGTGTTAGATGTGCTCATAGTTTGCCTCGCGCCAAAATTATAACATTATAAAAAGATACAGAAAGGTAAATGACCGTATCATCGCAAAGTTTTCAGATATTCCTTGGTTTCAGCCGGGATCCGGAAGCTTTCACATGCCTTGCGGATCGTCATCCGGTGCACTTCCGGAATCAGCTGTCTGTTTTCCAGCAGCGGCATGACATCCTTTTCATGGGCAATCATTGCCGTAGCCAGATACCAGGCGATCATCATGTTGATATAATACTCATCTCCCTGTACGGAGACTGCCAGCTGCAGATGCTCCGGGTCCCAGGCATCACCGAGAAAGTAGGCCATCAGAAACCCGATCGCCAGCCGGACGGTATAGACATGGCTGTCACTGATCCATGCCTGAATCTGCGGATAAAGTTCCGCTGTGTGTTTTTTCAGAACGGGATTGCGGATGACATCACAGCTTGCCCAGCATTTTACCTCCGGCAGGATCTGCTTCAGTTTCCGGATATAGGTTTCATAGTCTTTCTCGTAAGACAGCAGAAAAATATGCAGATTGACTTCTTCATAATAACGGTGAGGAATATCCTGCATGAATTCTGCGGCAGCTTCGGTACTGCGGTACTGTCTGGCAAGAGAGCGGAGCACCGGGGTTCTGACACCGATGACCGTGTCCGGATCGATGCCGGGAACAAGCGGCAGAAAGAATTCCCGATAGTCAGGATCCCTGTTTTCCATCAGAAACCGGGTAAGTTTTTTCATGAGTCCATCTTATCATGACCGACATATACTATAATGATTAATATGACAGGAAAAGTTTTGGGAATATTACTGGCAGTGCTGGCAACGGTGATATCAGTGCCTTCGGCAGCGCTGCTGACAATGTTTGCGGCAGAAGCTCTCAAAGGCGGCCCGGATGCCGGAATCTTTACGATTCTTGCGGTATCCATGGCAGCTCTTGATATCACGGTTTTTGTTCTGATGTACTGGGCCAACCGCCGGTATGATGAGGCGGAAGGCTACAGGAATGACCAGGACAGAATCGGCCGCTGGGTCAGATATCTGCTGTTCGGCAACCTGGTTACAGTGTTTCTGATGATGATGGTCGAAGTCAGCATCAGCCATCCGGAATGGACGGAAAGAGCACCATGGCTTCTGACGGCACTGCTGTTTGCGGCTGTCTTTGCGTCGGTAATCTTCCTCTCACGCTACGGAAAATATGCGGCAAGACGCCGCCGGATCCGGAATCTGCAGTACGCCCTGTCCTCCTGCGGCCGGCGCCGTTTCCGTTTTACGGTATATGAAGCCGAAGGACAGACCTGCCGCGGGTATGTGCAGGGAAAGGTCATGGCAAATGATCAGGTATATGTCAACATGCCGGGAAAGAATGTGCCGGAAGCCGGCAGAATCGTGCGGATCATGATTGACGGGAAGGAAGAAAAAAGCGCATCCGGCAGATATGCGGAAATGACAGTTGAGTGTGCCGGTGAAATCGTTCCCTATACGGTCATATCGACCCATTATCCGATGCATCAGACGGAGCCGGTGATTCAGGCGGAGAATCCGCACCTCTCCGGCATTATCTCGGTTTACAGTGATCATTATGCCAATGATGACTATATCGGTATTCTGAACTACGATATCTGCCACGGCGAATATCTGGTGCCGGCAAGAAGAACAGGGAAGACAGACACCAGGGATATGATGGATCCGCTGAACAGTCAGACATCCGTTTCGTTTTACTCGGTCAATACCGCAGCCAGTCCCGATGAGGCATGCCTGCCGGTATTCACCGACTGGGATGCCCTGAGCCGCTACGGATTTGTCATTGAAGACCCGCAGAGCACGGTTCTGATCATGAATTTTGACAAATGCCGGAGACTGACGGAACAGGGATACAGCGGGATCGTTATTGATCCGTTCGGACCGAGGCCGTTCTATCTCGGCCGTGACTATATTGCAACCCTGATCAGCCTCAAGGGCTATCAGGAAGAATTTCCGGAGGAAGCAGACAATGAATGAACTGTACAGCAGTCTTGCCCGACTCGCCGTCAGACACGGCGTCAATGTTCAGAAAGGACAGCCTCTGGTCATCCGTGCCGATGTGCGGGACAGAGAGTTTGCTGAACTTTGCGCAAGGGAAGCGTATGAAGCCGGTGCGTCCCGTGTGTCGGTCGACTGGAAGGATCAGAAACTGACGCGCATGGATTATGAGTATCAGTCGGCGGAAACACTCAGTGACATCGGCATGTGGATCCATGACAGGGAAGCAGAGCGGCATGCAAAAGGAGCCTGCTATCTGTCGGTCATCTCCGATGCACCGGGATATCTGAAAGGAACCGATCCCGAAAAGCGCAGTGCCTTTCAGCGGGCATATGCCGAGCGGATGGATGATCTGCAGAAATATACCATGAACAATGAAGGGCAGTGGTGCGTTGTCGGCGTGCCTTCGGAAGACTGGGCAGCAGCCGTATTTCCGGATCTCAGCAGGGAAGAAGCATTCCGGAAACTGGAAGAAGCGATCTTTGACGTCAGCCGTGTCCGCAGCGGAGCTGATCCGATCGAAGAATGGCATGAACATGACCGGGAACTGATCGCCCATGCCAAAGCACTGAACCGCTGTCAGTTTGAAAGCCTGCATTTCACCAGCAGCCTCGGAACGGATCTGACGGTAGGGCTGGTCAGCGATCATATCTGGGTCGGAGGCGGCGGCACGACACCGCAGGGAGTATATTTCGACCCCAATATCCCGACTGAGGAAATATTCTGCATGCCGCACCGTGAGAAAGTCAACGGCGTTGTCTATGCCAGCAAGCCGCTGGCCTGGAACGGAACCCTGATTGAGAATTTTCATCTGGTATTCAAAGACGGCAGAGTGACAGAGGTGTATGCTGAAAAGGAAGAAGAAGCACTGAAACAGCTGGTCGGATTCGATGAAGGATCCTCTCATCTGGGTGAAGTGGCACTGGTGCCGTACGATTCTCCGGTTTCAAGGAGCGGCATCCTGTTCCTCAATACTCTCTATGACGAGAATGCGGCCTGCCATCTGGCACTGGGCAGCTGTTATCCGGAGAATATCAGCGGCGGTCTGACCATGAATGATGATGAACTGAAAGCTGCCGGCGGCAATGTGTCCCGCCAGCATGTTGATTTCATGTTCGGGACCTCCGATCTGTGTGCCGACGGCATCATGAGCGACGGCACTGCAGTTCCGGTCTTCAGAAACGGTAATTTCACAAAGGAGATGTAAGGCGATGGAGTATGCATTGGTAAACGGTATTATCCTGAACGGACATCCGGGGATGGAACCCATCAGGGGAAAACAGATTCTGATCAGTGACGGTGTCATTACCGCCATCCGCGATGATATGGGAGTTGTATCAGGCTATCAGAAGGTTGACCTGCACGGTCAGTATGTCATGCCGGGTCTGATCAATATGCATGTGCATCTGGCCGGCAACGGCAAGCCTCAGAAAAAGCAGAGAGACAATGAGAAACTGGTCAGTTTCATTTTTGCGACCCATCTCGGTGCCGCGGCAGCGTATCATCTGGTATCGCGCTATGCCGAATATGAACTGCTCAGCGGCGTCACGACGATCCGCACGGTCGGCGGACTGAAAGATCTGGATACCCGTGTCCGTGATGAAATCAACAACGGGGCCCGCATCGGACCGCGCATTCTTGCGGCCAATGAAGGCATCAGCGTGCCGGGCGGTCATATGGCAGGTTCTGTGGCTGCCGCTGCCGAAAGCATTGAAGAAGCAGTGCAGATGGTGCGCGACAGGGCTGCCGACAAAGTGGATCTGATCAAGATCATGGTTACCGGCGGTGTCATGGACGCAACCGAAAAGGGCACACCCGGGGAAATGAAGATGGATCCGGCCATGATCAGAGCCGTCTGTGACGAAGCACACCGTCTCGGCTTCAAGGTGGCTGCCCATGTCGAATCGCCGGCAGGTGTCAGAGCTGCCCTGGAAAACGGTGTCGATTCCATCGAACACGGCGCTGCCATGGATGACGATACGATCGAACTGTTCAAAAAGACAGGCTCCTTCCTGATCACAACGATTTCACCGGCTCTTCCGTATGCCCTGTTTGACCGCAGTGTTTCCAATGCCTCGGAAGTTGAACAGTACAACGGCAAGGTTGTCTTTGACGGTATCGTTGAGTGCTCAAAGCAGGCTCTGGAAAACGGCATTCCGGTCGGCCTCGGCAATGATGTCGGCTGTCCGTGGGTTTCCCAGTATGATTTCTGGCGGGAACTGGTCTACTTCCACAAGTATGTCGGTGTATCCAATTCCTATGCACTTTATACTGCAACGCTCGGCAATGCCAGACTGGCAGGCATCGACAGCATCACCGGATCGGTCGATGCCGGCAAACAGGCAGAGCTGATCGTAACCGCAGGGAACCCGCTGGAGGATCTGACGGCACTCAGAAATGTGTCCATGGTCATCAAGGATGACAGGATTATCCGCAGCCCGAAGGTCAGCCGCCGGAAAATTGTGGATGAAGAGCTGGATAAATTCCTGTAATGAAAAAATTTTCATAAAAAGAAAATCTTTTCATGGAAATTGATTTGGCATATAATAAATCCGTGTTTTGAAACAGGAGGCCGGCATGTACGCAGAAAAGACGGACAGAAACAGTGATCTGATTCTTAGATGTCTTTTCCCCACCGTATGATGTCAGGCCTTTTTAGCTGCCGGATCATATCAATCATCAGCTGTTCAGAATGGAGGAGATGAATATGAATGAATATGTAGCAAGAGTCATTGAAGAAACAAGAAAAAAGAATCCGACCGAACCGGAATTCCTGCAGACTGTGGAAGAAGTTCTGACTTCCGTTGAACCGGTAATTGAAAAGCATCCTGAGTATGAACAGGCTGCTCTTCTGGAAAGACTGGTGGAACCGGAACGTACCGTTGAATTCCGTGTGGCATGGGTCGACGATGCCGGCAAGGCACATGTCAACCGCGGCTACCGTGTTCAGTTCAACGGAGCAATCGGACCGTACAAGGGCGGTCTTCGTTTCCATCCGACCGTCAATCTGTCGATCCTGAAGTTCCTCGGCTTTGAACAGATCTTCAAGAACAGCCTGACAACACTGCCGATCGGCGGCGGCAAGGGCGGCTCCGACTTCGATCCGCACGGCAAGTCCGATGCCGAGATCATGCGCTTCTGCCAGGCATTCATGACCGAACTGCAGAGACATATCGGTCCGTCCACAGACGTACCGGCCGGCGATATCGGTGTCGGCGGCAGAGAAATCGGCTATATGTTCGGCCAGTACAGAAGAATCAGAGATGCGTATGACAATGGTGTTCTGACCGGCAAGGGACTGACCTACGGCGGTTCCCTGATCCGTCCGGAAGCTACCGGCTTCGGCATTCTCTATTATGCCCGCGAAGTATTTGCCCATGAGAACGACACCATCAAAGGCAAGACATTCGTTCTTTCCGGCTACGGCAACGTTGCCTGGGGTGCAGCCACCAAGATCGCCGAACTCGGCGGCAAGGTTGTTACCATCTCCGGCCACAACGGCTATGTCTATGATCCGGAAGGCATCACAACAAAGGAAAAGCTCGACTACCTGCTGGAAATGAGAGCTTCCCGTCATGCCAATGTAAAGATGTACGCCGAGAAGTTCGGCTGTGAATTCCATGAAGGAAAGAAGCCGTATGAAGTGAAGGCCGATGTCTATATTCCGTGTGCAACACAGAATGAAGTCGGCATGGAAGAGGCAAAGCTGATCGCCGCATCCGGCGCAAAGTATTATTTCGAAGGCGCCAATATGCCGGCCACAAACGAAGCTGTCAAATTCCTGCAGGAAAGCGGCCTCATCGTCTGCCCGGCCAAGGCTGTCAATGCCGGCGGCGTAGCCGTATCTGCACTGGAAATGTCACAGAACTCCCAGCGCTACGGATGGACAAGAGAAGAAGTTGATGAGAAGCTGCAGGGCATCATGAAGGCAATTCATGACAATTCAGCTGCAGCAGCTGCCGAATACGGACTCGGCTATGATCTGGTCAAGGGCGCCAACATTGCCGGCTTCCAGAAGATCGCCGATGCCATGATGGCACAGGGTCTGTTCTGATTGGACAATCCGATAAAAACAAGTACAATATCTGCCGGAGGAAGAATGCTTCTTCCGGCTTTGCTTTGAAGGTATGCATATGAACAACAGCAATTTTACACAGGGAAAAATACTTCAGCCTCTGCTCAGGTTTACGCTGCCGATCCTGGCGGCACTGTTCCTGCAGTCGCTGTACGGAGCAGTCGATCTGCTCATCGTCGGCCGCTATGCCAGCAGTGCCGATGTTTCGGCCGTTTCCACCGGGGCCCAGATCATGATGACAGTCACACAGGTGGTTGCCGGACTGTCCATGGGAACAACGATTCTGCTCGGACAGCTGATCGGCGAAAACCGCAGCGATGATGCCGGCCATGCGGTCGGTGTCAGCATCCTGTTCTTTGCGTCGGCAGCCGTGATTCTTTCTTTTGTCATGACCGTCTTCAGCACCGGCCTGGCTTCGCTGATGAACGCACCGAAAGAGGCATTTGATATGACCTGTTCCTATCTGCGCATCTGCTCGATGGGGCTGTTTTTCATTACTGCCTATAATCTGCTCGGCTCACTGTTCCGCGGCATCGGCAATTCCCGCATTCCGCTGCTGGCTGTTGCCATTGCGGCCATGATCAATATTGCCGGTGACCTTCTGCTGGTACGGGTATTCGGAATGGGAGCGTCCGGTGCTGCTCTGGCAACGGTTGCCTCACAGGCGATCAGCGTTCTGATTTCACTTCTGATCATCCGCCGCATCCAGCTGCCGTTTGCCTTTTCACTGAAAGACATCACATTTGATTTTCCCGTGATCCGCCGCATTGTCGGCTTCGGGGCACCGATTGCCCTGGCTGACTTCCTGGTCGGCATCAGCTTTCTGATCATTCTTGCCATTGTCAATTCCCTGGGTCTGCTTGCCAGTGCCGGTATGGGTGTAGCCGAAAAGGTATGCGGGTTCATCATGCTGGTGCCGTCTGCCTTCGGTCAGTCCATGGCCTCATTTGTGGCCCAGAACTACGGTGCCGGAAAGATGGACAGAGCCCACCGGGCACTGCGGCTCGGCATTGCCGTGTCTTTTGCCTTTGGGGCATTGATGGGATATATTTCTTTCTTCCACGGCGATCTTCTGTGCGGCTTTTTCTCAAAGGACAGCGATGTCATCGTACAGGGCTGGGAATATCTGAAAGCCTATGCCATAGACTGTCTGCTGACACCGTTCTTTTTCTGCATGACCGGTTATTTCAACGGCTGCGGCTATACGTCGTTTGTCATGGCTCAGAGCGTGATCGGAGCCTTCGGCGTGCGTGTCCCTGTTTCTTTCCTGATGTCCCGGCTGCAGCCGGTTTCCCTGTTCAGGGTAGGACTTGCCACACCGGCATCTTCACTGGTGCAGACGGTGCTCTGTCTGATATACCTGCGGACAGCTGCCCGGAAAAAAGAAAAGCAGATGCTTTCCGCAAAAACCGGAACCGAATAAAACTGAGTCAATGAAAAAAGGAGATGCCGGGCGGCATCTCCTTTGCTATATCAGATTACTTGGACAGGCGGGACTGCAGATCTTCAATGTCTTTCTGCAGGTTTTCGATCATTTCCTTCTTTTCTTCGGCACGGCGCTGGTAGGAGCGGATCGTATCGAAGTTTTCTGTTTCATATTCCTTGATCTGGAGTTCTTCGATTTCATTGCGCAGGTTCTTGATGGTTTCTGTCTTGCGGTCAATGATTTCCTGGAAGCGGCGGGTATTGTCCTGACGCTTGGCATCCCAGAACTCGTTCTTGGCAGCCTTGAATTCTTCCCAGAGGCGGTCGTTGTTTTCCTTGCCGGCAAATCCGATTGCCTTCCAGGCAACGTCCAGTTCCTTCATCTTTTCGGTGACTTCTCTGGAGAAGTTTCCTTCTGCAGCATATGCCTTTGCCTTTTCGATCAGTTCATTCTTCTTTGCGACAGCTTCCTTGATTTCGGCATTGCGCTGATTGAAGAATTCTTTTCTTTCGGCGAAGAAGTTCCTGCGGATTTCGCTGAACTGTTCCCAGAGGCTGTCATCGGTTTCGCGTCCGGCTCTGCCGGCAGCCTTCCACTGTTCCATCAGTTCATTCATCTTGTCACCGGCAGACTTCCAGTTCTTGACATTGGAAGCGACTTCCTTTGCCTCGGCAATCAGCTTTTCCTTTGTTTCACCGGCAGCCGCATGGATCTCGTCGAGATGATCGAAATAGTTCTTGCGGTTTTCGTTGAACTGCTTTTCGAAAGACTTGAACTGATCCCACAGTTCGTCATTCGATGTGCCGGCATAGCCGAGTTCCTTCCAGTCATCACGCAGTTCGCGGAATGCCTGCTGGGCGGACTTCCAGCTGGTGGATTCAGCCAGTTCCTTCGCTTCTTCAACGATCTTTTCCTTCTGTTCCTTGTTGAACAGAATATGGCTCATGCTGTTTTCGAAACGATCGAGAGCACGGGAGAATCTTTCCCTGTACTCTTCTTCCTTGTTAGTCTTCCAGTCCTTCATTGCGTCCAGTCTGCTGCGGACACTGTCAATGACGGCCTGTGTTTCTTCACTTGCATTCTTGCTGGCTTCTTCAGCCTCGCGGACGAGGTCATATTTGGTGCGGATATCATCTTCCAGACTCTGCAGGGCATTTTCCTTCAGATCTGTTCCGAACTCCAGGGCACCGCCGTCGCAGGCAGGGTGCTGCCAGGAAAACATTGTATATTCTCCGTTAGATTCGATGCCGAACCATCTGCCGCAGCCATCGACACCGACTTCCTTCGGTGCAACAGGGTTTCCGTTTTCATCCTGTGCGCCGTAGAGAACCTCAACGGTTTTTCCGCCGAACGTCTTGTGCTCCTTAATAGTAATTCTCGAATACTTCTCATCAAATCCAGGTAATGTACGCCAATCCATAATCTTTACTCCTATCGTAATTCAGTGTGTCAATATATATTATAATCAAAAAATGATAGGTGTAATACACGAATTATTGAGAATCGCGTGATGAAAGCGGGTTCATTCGTGAAATCGGATATAATTGTGTTGATCATTGAACAAATATCGTACTGAAACGGAGGATATTTACATGCAGCAGATCAGATGCCCGCATTGCGGCGAAGTGTTTACCATAGATGAAACCAATTACAATTCAATCGTCAGCCAGATCAGAGACCATACTTTTGCGGAAGAGATACAGAAGCGGGAAAATGAGATCCGTGAACACCTGGAAGCGGAGCTGAAACTGGCCCGGACCCAGGCGGAAAGAAACTATCAGGATAAACTGAGTGAAAAGGAGCGGGAACTGAATGACCTGCAGAATCAGCTGAAGATCGCCGAAAGCAGAACCGACAGTGCCGTCAGGGAAACAGCAGCCGTCAAGGAAAAGGAGGCTGCGGATACCGTTGCCGAACTGAAAAGCCGGATTGCGGTTCTTTCCCAGAGCCTGGATGCCAAGGAAACGGAAAAACAGCTGGCAGTGGAAAAGGCAATTGCCGATCTCAGGGAAAAGAAGGACGGGGAGATCAGGAACTATCTGGTGCAGATCGATACCCTGAAATCCGAGGCGGTTCTGAAGGAACAGTCCATGCAGGCCAGCTATGACGAAATGGTGGCAGCCAAGGACAAGGAAATTGCCGGCCAGATGGAACTGGTGCAGCAGTATAAGGATTTCAAGGCCAGACAGTCGACCAAGATGGTCGGCGAATCGCTGGAACAGCACTGTGCCTATGAATTCAACCGGCTGCGCATGGGCATGTTTCCGAGAGCCTATTTCGAGAAAGACAATGATGCCCGCACCGGATCCAAGGGAGACTTCATCTTCCGTGACTTTGATGAAGACGGCACCGAGATCATCTCGATCATGTTTGAAATGAAGAATGAGAACGAAACGACTGCCACCAAGCATAAGAACGAAGACTTCCTGAAGGAACTGGACAAGGACCGCAGGGAGAAGAACTGTGAATATGCAATTCTCGTATCGCTGCTGGAAGCGGACAGCGACCTGTATAACGAAGGCATCGTCGATGTATCCTACCGCTATCCGAAGATGTATGTCGTCAGACCGCAGTTCTTCATTCCGATCATCACGATCCTGCGCAATGCTGCCCTGAATTCAATGGGATACAAGCGGCAGCTGCTGATCGAACAGAACAACAATCTGGATGTCACGCACTTTGAAGAAAACATGAATGCCTTCAAGGATGCCTTCGGCAGAAACTATGACCTGGCTTCCCGGAAGTTCCAGAAGGCAATCGAAGAGATCGACAAGACCATCGATCATCTGCAGAAGACAAAGGATGCGCTGCTGTCCAGTGAAAACAATCTGCGCCTTGCCAACAACAAGGCCCAGGATCTTTCCATCAAGAAACTGACAAAGAATGCACCCTCGGTAGCCGAGCGGTTTGAAGAACTGAAGAAAGAAGGAAAATGAAATGAATCTGAAGGAAATGCAGAGAAAGTATGCCTATACCCTGGCCCGGGTGGGACTCAATGTGCAGAAAGGCCAGCCGGTGCTGGTGGAAGCCTGTGTGGAAGGGGCATATTTCACACCGGTGTTTGCCGAAGAATGCTATAAGCTCGGGGCTTCCGATGTCATCATTCATTATCTGGACGAAGCCAATCTGAAGGTTGCGGCGAAGTACCGCTCCGATGAGGATGTGCGCAGAGTTGAGGAATGGGAAGTGCTGCAGAATCAGAAATATCTCGATGAAGGTGCCTGCTTTGTGCGTCTGGAAGGGGTAAACCCGGCTCTGATGGCCGATGTTCCGGAAGCACAGGCCAATGCCGTGTTTGCTCATATCGATGCTGTCCGCAATATCATGCGGAAGGCATCAAGGGAAAAACAGGTGCAGTGGCTGATTGCCATGATTCCGACACAGGAATGGGCGGATACGATCATGACGGATATTCCTCAGGAAGAACGGCTTGATGAACTCTGGAAACTGCTGCTGAAACTCTGCTATATCGATGAAGAGAACGATGTCGTAAAGACATGGGAAGAAAAGAACCGCCGCAAGCAGGAGATGGGAGAGAAGATCGACAGTTATCATTTTACGAAACTGCACTATACCGCTGCCAACGGCACCGATCTGACGGTGGAACTGACACCGGATTCAAAATTCAGCTATAAGAGGACGAACGTGCCGGAAAACTATGTGCCGCACAATCCCAACATTCCGACCGAAGAGATCTGTACGACACCGGAAAAGTTCGGGACGGAAGGCACGGTATATGCCTCAAGGCCGCTGGTGCTCGGCGGCAAGAGCATCGAGAACTTCGGCTTCCGCTTTGAAAAGGGAAAGGTTGTCGAAGTCATTGCCTCGGAAGGCAGGGAAATGCTGGAAGCACTGGTGAAGATGGATGAAAACGCCGGCTATCTGGGGGAATGTGCACTGGTGGAATATCACTCACCGATCTCAATGAGCGGCCGGGTATTCTATACGACATTGATCGATGAGAATGCGTCCTGCCATCTGGCGCTTGGCAGAGGACTCAGCCGCACGCAGCCGCAGGATTCCCGCTATACCTTCAACGATTCGGTGATCCATATCGATTTCATGATCGGAACCGAAGATATGCATATTACCGGAACAACGGAAGACGGAAGGGAAATTACCGTTTTCGACCGCGGCGACTTTGCCATCTGATCCCGACAGCATCACAGTCTGTGTGGTGCTGTTTTTTGTGTGGTAGAATATGCGGTAAGAGGTGACAAACTCATGATAGACAGACGGCTTTTTTCGCTGATCGGCGAAGGAAAAAAGTATATATTCCTGAATGTTCTGGCACAGTGGATTTCCCTGCTGGCAGGCATTGCCATGATGTATGCCATTGCCCTGACCATGGATGCCCTGTACAGCGGGCTTTCCGGCGGCATACTCGGTACATTTGCCCTGATGACAGTCACCGGGGCAATGTTTGTCAGATATCTCTGCACCCGTGCTTCTTCCCGCTGCGGCTTTCTTTCTTCCCGCACCGTCAAGCATGTGCTGAGGGAAAAGATCTATGACAAGCTGGTCAGGCTCGGCCCGGACCGCAGCGATGATACGGGAACAGCCGAACTGCTGCAGACGGCCTCGGAAGGCGTAGATCAGCTGGAAACATATTACGGTGCCTATCTTCCGCAGTTTTTTTATGCCATGCTGGCACCGCTGACATTATTTGCCGTCCTGTGCTTTGTCAGCTGGAAGGCGGCCCTGGTTCTTCTGATTGCCGTGCCGCTCATTCCGGTTTCGATCATCGTCGTACAGAAATGGGCGAAGAAGATTCTCGGCAGCTACTGGGATCAGTACACCGAACTCGGGGATTCCTTTCTGGAGAATCTGCAGGGTCTGACCACGCTGAAGATCTATCAGGCTGACGGCGAAAGAAATGTCCGGATGAATGAAGAGGCAGAGAAGTTCCGCCGGGCAACGATGCGGGTGCTGATCATGCAGCTGAATTCGATCTCCGTCATGGATCTGACAGCCTGGGGCGGAGCGGCAGCCGGCATCATCGTGGCTCTGCTGGAACTGAAGAGCCATGCCGTACCGATTTACGGATGCCTGATGATCATTCTGCTGTCAGCCGAATTCTTCCTGCCGATGCGGCAGCTGGGCAGCTATTTCCACATTGCCATGAACGGCATGGCTGCTTCGGACAGGATATTTGCTTTCCTCGACCTGGAAGAAGGAAAAGACGGAACGGTGACAGAAGCGGAAAATCATGCATTTGAAATCAGTCATCTTTCCTTCTCCTATGACGGACAGCGGCAGGTGCTGAAAGAAATCAGCGCCGTGCTGTCGGAATCCGGAATGACAGCGGTTGCCGGCGAGAGCGGCAGCGGCAAATCCACCCTGGCAGGGATCCTCTGCGGGGGACTGAAAAACTATGAAGGCAGTGCTGTTTACGGCGGTCATGAAATCAGGGAATGGAATCATGATGCCCTGATGAAGGAAATTACCTATGTCGGCAGCAATGCCTACCTGTATAAGGGAACGGTACGCGGCAATCTGCAGATGGCAGCTCCGGATGCGGAGGATGAAGAACTGCTGGAGGCACTCGCAAAAGTCCGGCTGAATGAATGGCTGCAGGAACAGGACGGACTGGATACACAGCTGCAGGAAGCCGGCAGCAACCTGTCCGGCGGACAGAGACAGCGTCTGGCACTGGCCAGGGCTCTGCTGCATGACACTCCGGTCTTTATCTTTGATGAGGCCACATCGAATATCGATGCCGAAAGCGAAGCCGTCATCATGGCCAATATCAGACAGCTCGCGGTAGACAGAACGGTAATCCTGATTTCCCACCGTCTCGGCAATGCCGCCGAAGCCCGGAAGATCCTGGTGCTGGAAGACGGCTGTCTGAAGGAAAGCGGAACACATCAGGAACTGCTGGAACAGAACAGTCTGTATGCCGGCATGTGGAATGCCCAGAATACTCTGGAAAACTACGGAAAGGACGGTGAGGCATGATGAAAAGAAGTCCGTTTCAGGTCATGGCAAAACTGATCCGTCATATCCGGCCGCTGTATCAGTACATGACCGGTGCAATTGTCATGGGAACGCTGGGACACCTCTCAGCCACGATGATTCCGGTGCTCGGCGGCTATGCCGTCCTGCAGGTCATCGGTCACAGAAAGAACCTTTCGCTGCTTATGCTCTGTATCGGCATGGTGCTGTGTGCTCTGCTGAGGGCAGTACTGAAATATGCCGAGCAGGGATGCAATCACTATATTGCCTTCCGTCTGCTCGCCATCATCCGCGATTATCTTTTCCAGGCCATGCGCCGCCTTTCTCCGGCCAAACTGGAAGGGAAGGACAAAGGCAATCTGATTTCACTTCTGACCTCCGATGTTGAGCTGCTGGAAGTATTCTATGCCCATACCGTTTCGCCGGTATGCATTGCGGCGGTGTATACCGTCATCATGCTGGTGATGCTGGGAAGATACAGTCATATGACGATGCTGCTGGCACTGGCAAGCTATCTGGCAGTCGGCATTGCCCTGCCGCTGATCACCAATGCCCGCAGCGGTGACATCGGCATGGAAGTGCGGACAAGAGCCGGCGAACTGGCGGCAGTCGTGCTGGATAATATCAGAGGCCTGGATGAATCACTCCGCTATCAGGATACCGGCCGCCGCCGAGAGATCATGAATGAAAGCACCGAAGCGCTGCTGGAAGTTCAGGAAGAAGAAAAATATCTGGCCGGCCGCAGTATGGCAGAGGCATCCTTCCTGATCAATCTGTTTGATATCATGATGATCATTGCCGTCATTCTCCTGTACCGTCAGGGAACGATGAATTTTGAAGGCGCACTGATTACCGTACTGCTGTTCATGAGCTCGTTCGGTCCGGTAACGGCACTGGCAGGACTCGGCAGCACGCTGCAGAATACGATCGCAGCCGGAAACAGGGTACTGGACATTCTTGAAGAAGAACCGGTTACCCCGGATATTGCCGGGCAAGGGGAATCTTCCTTCGGTGATCTGCAGGCCGATGATGTTTCGTTTGCCTATTCTGAGGGCACCCCGGTTCTGGAACATGTCAGCCTGCGTGTTCCGGAGGGGAAAATCATCGGAATCAGCGGCCCGTCCGGCAGCGGAAAATCAACCCTGCTGAAGCTGATGATGCGCTTCTGGAAGCCGCAGAGCGGCACCCTCAGCATTGACGGAAAGAACCTGGAAGAAATCAACACGGCAGATCTGAGGAATATGGAAAGCTATATGACCCAGGATACCTGGCTGTTCCATGACACGATCCGCAACAATCTGCTGATAGCCAAAGCAGATGCGACGGATGAAGAACTTCAGGAAGCCTGCCGGAAAGCGGCAGTGCACGATTTCATCATGAGTCTGCCGGACGGCTATGATACCCTCGTCGGTGAACTCGGAGGAACCGTTTCCTCAGGTGAAAGACAGCGTCTGGGACTGGCCCGTGCCTTCCTGCATCAGAGCCGGCTGCTTCTGCTGGATGAGCCTACCAGCAATCTTGACAGTCTCAATGAGGGAATGATCCTGAAATCCCTGAAGGAAGAATCAGCGGGACGTACCGTCGTTCTGGTATCCCACCGTCCTTCGGCCCTGAGAATCTGTGATGAAATCCACGAAATGAATGGGGAAAAAGCATCATGAGTGCGCTGCTGAGGCTGCTGGTGATCTATCTTGTCATCATGAATGCGGCATCCTTTCTCATGTACGGAGCTGACAAGCTCAAGGCAAAACGGAACAGCTGGCGCATTCCCGAAAATGCACTGCTGATGTGTGCGGTTCTGGGCGGGGCATACGGAGCCTGGCTCGGCATGAACTTCTTTCACCACAAGACAAAACATACATATTTCCGCATCACCAACGGCATCAGTGTCATCCTCTGGACGGCACTGATCGGCTGGTGTCTGTATCAGGGAATCTGAGTGACCTCCGCGGTCACTTTTTTCTTGCGCATACAGCACCGGCAGGAATACAATTCTGCTGTAGGGTTAGACATAACTAACAGTCAGAAAAGAGAATGATGATGGATAAATATCATATTGAACCGGATACGGTACAGGAAACACTGGTCATTCCCCTGTACGGAAGAAAAGTATGCTCAGATCGCTTTCCTCATCTGTTCCGCGATGAACAGGCAGAACGGATCTGCGCCATGCTCGACTATGACTTTGAAGAAAAGGGAAAAAAGATGGAATCGGCAGCCGGTCTGTTCGGTGCTCTGGAAGTGGCACAGCGCCAGTATGATCTGGCATATGAAGTCAGGGAATATCTGAAGGATCACCCGCATGCGGCGGTCGTCAATCTCGGATGCGGCCTGGATGATACCTTTCAGAAATGTGACAGCGGAAGCTGCCGCGGCTACAATATTGATTTTCCCGATGTCATTGAAATGCGGAATGTGCTTCTGCCGGAAAGCGAAAGGGAAAAGAACATTGCCTGCGATCTGAATGATTTTTCATGGATGGAGAGGATCGATGCGTCCGGGGGTGCCGTGTTCTTTGCGGCAGGAGTTTTCTATTATATCCGGACAGAGGATCTGAAGAGACTGACTGCGGCTATGGCTGAGAAGTTTCCGGGCGGAATTCTCGTCTTTGATGCCTGCAATTCTCTCGGCGCAAAGATGATGTCAAAAACCTGGCTGAAGGAAGCAGGGATCAAGGAAGTCAGCGCATATTTCTCACTGAATGATGTCAGTGAACTGCAGTCATGGAGCAGTCATTTCCGGAATGTTTCATCCCGCAGCTATATGAGCGGATACCGGGATATCAGCCGTGAGGTAAGTCTCTTTCACCGGCTGATGATCCGCTTCTGCGACAGTCTTGTAAAAATGGTGATCGTGAAAATTGAATTCTGAAAAAGGAACGTGTGAAATTGGTCGTGAAGACGGACAATGGAAACGACTCCGGAAGATGAAGGAGGATACCCGCAGATAAGAAAAAGTGCTTCGAAAATGAAGCACTTTTCCGTTACAGGTTTTTGCAGTCGGAAATCTTCCGCTTGACGCCGTTCAGAATGACATATCCTGACGGCGGGTCTTCGTGAACAATATACCGCTTGTTCTGTGAGGGACCGCTGTGATTGTGGCCGTACTGGGTTTCACAGGTCAGATCCTGGGCCGGCGGCATGGTATGGCCGTCGTCTGACATCGGCGGTCTGCGGACTCTTTTACTTGAGGCAGTGACGATGGTGACGACTGCCACAATGAATATCCATGCCGCAAGAATGATGAGAAACGGCATTATTCAGCGCTTTCTTTCACTGCCTGTACGAGTCCGGCAAGACCCTGGATTTCGGACGGGATAATGATCTTGGTTGCCTGTCCGTTGGCAGCAGCCTGGAAGGCTTCCAGACTCTTCAGCTTGATGACGGCCTCATCGGCACCGGCATCCTTGATGGCCTTCAGACCTTCGGCGGTTGCCTGGTGGACTGTGCGGATTGCTTCGGCACGGCCTTCAGCCTCGCGGATTTCCTTTTCCTTGGAGGCTTCGGCAGCGAGGATCGTTGCCCGCTTCTGGGCTTCGGCTTCCAGTACGGCAGATTCCTTGCGGCCTTCTGCCGTCAGGATCATGGACTGTTTTTCACCTTCGGCTGTCAGGATGGCAGCTCTCTTTTCACGCTCTGCCTTCATCTGTTTTTCCATTGCTTCACGGATCGCCGCCGGCGGCTGAATGTTCTTCAGCTCAACACGGGTTACCTTGATGCCCCAGGGGTCGGTAGCCAGGTCGATTGTCTGCAGCATCTGGGAGTTGATGGTCTCACGTGATGTCAGCGTATCATCGAGCGTCATGTCACCGATGATGTTTCTGAGGGTTGTGGCTGTCAGGTTCTCCATGGCCATGATCGGGTTTTCGACACCGTAGGCATAGTCATGCGGATTCATGACCTTGAAGTAGACGACCGAGTCAATCTGCATCGTAACGTTGTCCTTGGTAATGACGGGCTGCGGCGCAAAGTCGGCAACCTGTTCCTTGAGCAGGACTTTTCTGGAAATCCTTTCGATGAAAGGAATCTTGAAATGCAGGCCGGCATGCCAGGTGGTCTTGTAGCGGCCGAAACGTTCGATGACATAGGCATTCTCCTGCGGTACGACACTGGCACAGGAGAACAGTGCGGCAAGTACGATAATGATCAGTACTGCGGTAATGATAATGCGAATAATGCTTTCCATGTTAACCTCCCGGATTTCTTATTCGGATAATACAAACTGTTCGCCGTCGGTAAGGATGGTGACCGTATCACCTTCCTCCTTCAGCAGCATGCCCAGTACATCTGCGTATCTGGCATGGTAGATATGATTGTCGGAAGCGACAATATAGATATAGGTATCGCCGCCCTGAACGATGGTTTCGATCCTGGTGATCACGATGCTTTCTTCGTGGAAGGAGGAAAGATCCTTTTCTTCTTCCGGAACATAATTCTCGCCGCGGATCAGATGACGGTATTTTTCAATGACTTCGTTCTGGGTGGATGCGGTGGCAACCATGTTGTACTGCTCGACATTGACGATCGCATACATCCTGACCAGACCGCTGGCATCCTTCAGAACCATGATGTAGGCCGGTGAGCCTTCGATATTGATCAGGCTCGGGAAGGAAGCTGTGTATCTTTTCTCCTGCACTTCGCCTTCGGCACTGCGCATGGCCGAGAATTCATCAGCGCCCGAGCAGGAAATGAATCTTGTTTCGCTGGTTCTTTCGTTGGCCAGCACAAAGCCGATGTTGGAACTGTCGCCGTTGACGGATGTGACACCGGTATAGATCCAGATGTCGCCGTCCTTGGCAATATATCCGTAGTCGTTGTAGAGGCTTTCCTCTTCATCTTCGAGGGTTGTGATCTGACGGCAGTCCGTCTGTGAGAAGATGCTGTTGAAGAAGCCGTGCTGGAGCTGACCGTAATTGTTGTACTGGTCGCAGATCAGATCGCCGCTGAAGACAACATCTGCCCACTGCGGCACGGAACCTGCCGGATAATAGGTGCATTCACCGCTGCAGGGATCACAGATGACCGCGCCGGTCACATTGGTGCCTCCGAACAGTCCGATCGTATGTTCATATACCGAGGCGACATAGTACGGCTTTCCGTCTTCATCGATTTCAAAGTGAATGTTGTCGATCATCTTTGCCGGGAATGCAATGCGCATGTGCCGGTACAGATCCTTTGAGAAATACGCCGAAGGGACATACTTCATGCCTTCCGCCAGCGCTGTATAATCGGCGGACATGTCGACCGGATCGACAGTGATATAGCCGGGGATGCCCTTGTCCTTGTTGGCATTCCACTTGAAGATGCCGTCATAGGACAGTGCTGCAACCTTGACAGGTTCATCCCTGTAATTGATCTGGGTATAGCTGCCGATGTTGAACTGGCTGACAACCTGGGAAAGGGAACCGATCTTGCGGTCACCGAGCATTTCTGCCGATGAGGTATCCATCAGTGCGATGGAAGAAGAGCCTTCCGCCGGGGGAATCAGATCGATGGATCCTTCCTCGACCTTGAGGATGCTGCTGTAGCGCTTTGCATGAAACAGCTTGGCGCTGTATACAAGCGATACGGCAAACAGTACGGCAACGGCACACAGGGCAAGCGCAGCCCGCTTCAGAATGACCGGCCGGTGCCTGATTTCAGCCCGCAGTGCCTTGCACAGGAGATAGAATCCCATCAGAGCCATGACGCAGATCCATAACAGCGGACTCTGCAGATTCAGCGGCGGCAGCAGGATGTACCATGCCAGAGCTCCGGCAATCGCGGTGATCAGCAGGGGAATCAGGATCATATCCATGCTTTCCTTCTGTGCGTCTCTGGGAATGAAATTTTTGATCTGGATCGGTTTTTTTGTCTTTCCGGAAACTTTCATCGCTAACTCCTTTCGATGCGCTCCTTTAACAAAAGGATACAGCATCTGCTGTATCCTGACATCCTTATATACTGCGGAGGGATCGGAAACAGCAGATCTCGGATGAGTCTTACCGTTTCACTGTGACCGGGTTGTTGTCCGTCGTGACGATCACAGACTGCAGCATATGCTGCATCGGCTACTCCCTCATTTGAGATTATAATATCATAGACTGACCGCGAGTCAATATGTTTTGAATACTTTTTTTGAGGATTCCTATGTACAACAAATCCTCATCAAGTAAAATAAATCTGTTGACAAGGAGAAAACAGACATGCCACAGACAGTACTTGAAGCAAAGAACCTGAAGAAAGTATACAACTTTAATACCGCCAATGCTTTTGAGGCGCTGCACGACATTAATTTTAAGGTCGAGGAGGGGGATTTCGTAGCCATCATGGGACCCTCGGGATCGGGGAAATCAACATTTATCAATAATATATCCACGATCGACCTGCCGACATCCGGCTATGTATATATCAACGGCAAGGAAGTGCGTTCGATGAGTTCCAATGAAATCGGACGTTTCCGCTATCAGAATCTCGGTTTTATCTTCCAGGATTTCAATCTGCTGGATACCCATACGATGTATGAAAACATTGCCATGCCGCTGTCTCTTGCGCATGTCGACAGGGAGGAGATCCGCCGCCGCATTACAAAACTGGCGGAACAGATGGACATCAGCCAGCTTCTCGAAAAGTTCCCGAATGAATGCTCGGGCGGCCAGAGACAGCGTGCCGCCATCTGCCGTGCCCTGGTAAACAATCCCCGCATCATCATTGCCGATGAGCCGACCGGAAACCTGGACAGCACGAACTCTTCGGAACTGATGAAGATCCTGCAGAGACTGAACCATGAAAACGGCGTAACCATTGTCATGGTTACCCATGATCCGCTGATCACTTCCTATTCTTCCCGTCTTCTCTATATCAAGGACGGCAATATCGAAACGGTTCTTGAGAAGGGTGACATGACACAGGACGAATATTTCCAGAAGATCGTTGAGATCAACTCGGCTGAGTCCAGGGAGATCCTGCAGAAATGATCTTCCGTGATGCCCTGCGGTCACTGAAGGATGATTTCACCAGATCGTTCTTCTACTGGCTGACGCTGCTGCTTACAACGATGTTCATTTATCTGTTCTTCCATATCATGAACAGTGACCCGGTCGGAGTCGGGTTTCTGGAAGGGGGAACAGATCCGATCGCTACCGGCATTACGATCACGGTTGTCATCATATGCATGATGGCGATCCTGTTTGCCAATGATTTCTTTATCAAGAACAAGGCCAAGGAGATTGCCGTGCGTCTGGTCTGCGGTGCAACCGCATACCAGCTGGCGTTCTATCTTCTGATTCAGACGACCATCCTTCTGGTCATTGCCCTGCCGCTGGGAATCCTTCTGGCCCGGGCCATGATTCCGTTTCTGAACGGACTTCTCAGCAATGTCATGCAGAGTGATCTGATCATCGGCATTCATCCCCAGGGAAATGTTCTGACAACGATCATTCTCGGCATGGTGGTGTTCTGGATCATGATGCTCAACCTGAGTTTTTCCCTGCGTACCGGTGCGGCACTGATGCTGAACCGCGGCTCCATGACACGGTCTTCCGGGAGCTCGCTGTTCTACAATGCGGCCATTCCGGGAGCGCTGAAATCAGTTGTCTGGCTGGCGCTCTGGCTGGTGCCGGTCGTGTTCTTCTATATCAATCCGAACTACATTATTGTCATGTCTCTCATCAGTCTGGTTGGTTTTATGAAATGCGTGGATCAGGTATTTGTGCCCTGGTTCGGCAGACGCATCAAAAATTCCGAGGGAAAACCGGAACGGATGGCATACGAAGGCTTTGTCCGTGTTGACCTGCAGCTGATGAAAAACAATATCCTGCTGTTCATGGTATGTGCAGTGCTGCTGACAACGGCCCTGATTGTCAAACAGACGCCGGCAATCGAACTGATGCTGTATCTTTTGTCGTATATTGTCATGAATATCCTGCTGTCTCTGGCAATCATGTTCAAATATTCCACCGAACTGTCAGTGCGTGCCGTGTACTATCAGTCACTTCACAACATCGGCTATACCGAGCAGCAGCTGCGTTCCGTTGCCGGCAGGGAAGTGACACTGTTCTACCTGCTGATCACAGCCTTCTCCATGCTGTATCTGGGCAATATCTTCATTTCCCAGATCATTGCCGGAAGACTGACGGTCTCCTTTGCCCTGATTCTGACGGGGCTGTTCATTCTGCCGCTGGCAGTCTGCTATGTCATCAACCGCATTTATTATGACAGGCTGATTGTCATCGAAAGAGAACGCTGAACAGGATACGGATCTGTCGGATGTACAGATCCTTTTTTTGACTTCACACGAATCAGGGGAATGTCAGGAGGTGCGAATTGCACAGGATGTGGTAAGATAACACGGTCGGAGGTTTTTTGACATGAATGAAGAAATTATCCAGAGTATTGCGTCTGAACTGAAAATATCCGTCAGTCAGGTGCAGAATACATTAAGCATGCTTGAAGAAGGCAATACCGTCCCTTTCATTGCCCGTTACCGCAAGGAACAGACAAAAGGCCTGGACGAAGAACAGATCCTCTTCATCCAGAAGAAATATGATTATCAGCTGAAGCTGGCAGAGCGCAAGGAGAATGTCCTGAAGCTGATCGAAGAGCAGGGCAAGCTGACCGACGAGATCCGTCAGAGCGTTGCCGAATGCACAAAGCTTTCACAGGTTGAAGACATTTACCGTCCGTATGCCCAGAAGAAAAAGACCAGAGCCGCAACTGCCATCAAGAACGGCCTGCAGCCGCTGGCTGACTGGATGCTGTCGCTGCCGCAGGAAGGTGACCTGGTTACCGAAGCAGAAAAGTATCTCGGTGAAAATGTCGAAAATGTCAGGGATGCGATCCAGGGCGCCATGGACATCATTGCCGAAGTTGTCAGTGACAATCCGAAGCAGAGATGGGCATTCAAGGAAAACATCATGAAGACCGGCGTGCTTTCGACAAAGCTGAAGAAAGATGCCGAAGATGAAAAGAAAGTCTATCAGAATTACTATGAGTATTCCGAAAAGCTCAGCACTGTTGCCGATCACCGCATCATGGCAATTGACAGGGCGGAAAAGGAAAAGGTCATCGCCGTATCCTTCACCTTTGATGATGAACATCTGAAGGAAGAAGCACTGAAGGCACTGACAAAAGGACAGACGACGATTGTCGAAAATGAACTGAAGATGGCAGCCGATGACGGCTGTGACCGTCTGCTGTTCCCTTCCATCGAGCGTGAGATCCGTTCCGATCTGAGTGAAAGAGCCCAGACAAGATCGATCGAAATCTTCTCCACCAATCTTGAAAAACTGCTTCTGCAGCCGCCTCTGAAGGGACGTGTTGTACTCGGTTTTGACCCCGGCTATTTCAACGGCTGCAAGCTTGCGGTCATTGATGAGACAGGAAAGATGCTGACCGTCGGCAAGATCTTCCCGTTCTCCCGCAAGGGTGAGGATGAAGCATCTTCCCGCAAGAAGCTTGCCGATATGGTACAGAAGTACAAGGTACAGATCATTGCCATCGGCAACGGCACGGCTTCCCGTGAAAGTGAGAAGCTGGTTGCCGAAACGATCCGTGAATACGGTCTGAATGTCAGCTATGCCATTGTTTCGGAAGCCGGTGCTTCGGTATGGTCTGCCCAGGAAGCTGCCCGTGCGGAATTCCCGGACCTGCAGGTTGAGGAAAGATCTGCCGTATCCATCGGCCGCCGTCTTCTGGATCCGCTTGCCGAACTGATCAAGATCGATCCGAAATCCATCGGTGTCGGTCAGTACCAGCATGACCTGCCGCAGAAGGCACTGAGCGAACGCCTGGATGAAGCAGTCATGAAGTGTGTCAACCGTACCGGTGCCGACCTCAATACGGCATCCCAGGAACTTCTGATGCATATTTCCGGTCTCAACAGCGCCACTGCCCGTGAGATCGTCAATTACCGCAATGAAAACGGACGCTTTACCAACCGTCAGCAGCTGCTGAAGGTCAAGAAGCTCGGTCCGAAGGCATTTACCCAGTGTGCCGGCTTCCTGCGCATTACCGACGGTGAGGAACCGCTGGATCAGACTTCAATCCATCCGGAAAGCTACGCTGCCGCAAGAGCCCTGATGGAAGCCTGCGGCATCACGACACTGGGTGTGAAGGATGCCGAATTCCCGAAGGAAAAGACACAGGATCTCGGTATCGACAGCTATACGCTGCAGGATATCGAAGATGCCATCCGTCAGCCGCTGAGAGACTACCGCGATCAGTTTGAAGGCGCACTGCTGAGAAGCGATGTTCTGGAAATCAGCGACCTGCATGTCGGCGACAAGCTGTCCGGAACAGTCCGCAATGTCGTTGACTTCGGTGCCTTCGTTGATATCGGTCTGCATGAGGACGGACTGGTGCATATTTCCCGCATGACCATGCAGAGAAATGCCGTGCCGACAGAAGTCTGTGCCGTCGGTGACATCGTTGATGTCTGGGTCTATGAGATCGACGAGGAACGCGGAAGAGTTTCCCTGAGTTTCCTGCCGCTGGAGAAGCTGAAGGAAAAGCAGGCTGTATACAAGCGCCGCAAGGGCGGAAAGAAACAGAATGAAAAGCCGAAGAAAAAAGAAGTGACCATGGATGATGCCATGGCCCGTCTGATGGAACGTTTCGGCAAATAAGGCAATGGATATCGAGATTCTGCTCTGGTTCCAGCAGATCCGGGAAGCGCTGGATCCGGTCTTTGATTTTATTGTCGGATATGCTTCGGACATTGCCCTGTTTTCAGCAGCGGTCATTCCGTTTGTCTTCTACTGGTGCTCGGACAAGGAGGAAGGCAAGGACATTCTGCTTGCCCTCGGCATCAGTCTGTTTCTGAATCAGTTTCTGAAGGTTACCTTCAGTGTCTACCGGCCGTGGATCCGCGATGCCAGGCTGATTCCGTCATCTGTCGGAAGAAGATTTGCGACGGGATATTCCTTCCCGAGCGGACATACCCAGGTCGGAGGCACCATCTATTTCAGCATCGGAACCATGCTGAAAAAGACCAGGCCCCGCACAGCAGCCGTATGCATGATCATGCCGGTGCTGATCGGTATCAGCCGCATGTATCTGGGTGTGCATACACCCCAGGACGTACTGATGGGTCTGCTGATCGCAGCCGTCAGTGTCGCTCTGATCAATCAGGGTGACCGTATTGTAGACAGTCATCCGGAATACCGGAAATATCTGCCGTGGATCGCAGCTGCCTTCAGCATTGCCGGTATTGTCTATGCACTCAGGGCCGATTATCCTCTGGATTATGCGGACGGAAAGGTCATTGTTGCGCCGATCGAAATGATCAAGGATGCACTGTTCTGCATCGGCGTGTTCTTCGGTGTCTTTGCCGGCACGGCTCTGGAAACAAGGCATCTCGGCTTTGCGACTGACGGGACCCGCAGGGAGAAGATTCTGCGCTTTATCATCGGCAGTGCCGGTGTTGCCGCAATGGTTCTCCTTACAAGAGTTCCCTTCTTCATCCGTCTCGACAACGGTGTGCTTTCGCTGAGTGCCGGCATTCTGCTGGGGGTATATTCCATGTACCTGTTCCCGCTCATGTTTACGGCTGTGCGAAAGAAAAAATATCAGCAGAAT
>CAMNGB010000006.1 GCA_946537835.1 uncultured Erysipelotrichaceae bacterium | reverse complement strand
TTTGTGAAATGTCAGGCATTGAGCCGCTGAATCAGATAGGGGATTGCCTGTTCGAAATTGACGCCGTAGGTATTGTGGTTTTCCTCGGCCAGAGTGACGCGGATGCATTCCCGGACATAGTCACAGGCAATGCGGATCGCTTCCTCAAAGGTTTTGCCGTTGACCAGGGCTCCGCACATGGTGCTGGCCCAGATGTCGCCGGTGCCGTGGAAGTGTTCACGTTCTTCCTGGGTGAAGTAGGAATAGAACTGATCGGATTCGGAGTCATAGGAATATGCCCCGAGAATGCCGTTTTCAAAGCTGATGCCGGTAATGACTGCTTTTTTGCAGCCGAGTGCGGTCAGCTGCTTCAGCACATCCTGCACATATGCTTCATCGTATTCCGTACGGTAGGGAATATCGAGCAGGAAGGAAGCTTCCGTCATGTTCGGACAGATGATGTCTGCCTTTGCGCAGAGATCCTTCATTGCGGCTGCGAATTCCTTTGTAAATCCGGCGTACAGCTTTCCGTTGTCAGCCATGCACGGATCGACGATCTTGAATACGCCTTCACCGAATCCGGCAAACAGATCGGCGGCGATATGAAGCTGTTCAAAGGATCCGAGATAGCCGGTATAGACGGCATCGAATGCAAATCCTTCCTTTTTCCAGTGCGCCATGATCGGCTCGATCTCGCCGGTCAGATCATGGAAAGTGAATCCTCTGAACATCGTATGAGTCGATAAAACGGCAGTGGGAATGACGGCAGTTTCAATGCCCATGGCCGAAAGAACCGGCAGGGCAACCGTCAGTGAACATTTTCCGACGCAGGAAATATCCTGCATGGTAACTGCTTTTTTCATAAAGAACCTCCCTTGCACACGGTCATATTGTAGAACCGAAACGGCAGAAAGGATATAATCAGAAAGAGACTGTTTTTCAATACCAGAAAGGATCATCATGATGACACATCCTGTTTTTGCGGCAGATCTGCATGCCGAAAACGAATATGTAATCCTGCGGCCCCTGGCAGTGAGCGATGCGGCAGATCTGCAGGAACTGTATGACCATCCGCTTTCTCTGACAAAGGCTGAAGAACTGGTGCGGTCACTGCAGGCAGCCGGCCTGAGGGGCGAATGTTGCGCCCTGGCAGTTGCGGCAGCAGATGACGGCAGTTGCAAAGGCATCATAGAGATCCGGGGTGAAGACGATGACACTGTTCAGATCGGCTACCGGACAGCAAAGCCGTGGCGCGGCCGGCACTATGCGACCGAAGCAGTGTATCTGCTGACACACCATCTCTGTGAAAAGGCGGGAATCAGAAAAATCAGAGCCCTGGCAGAGAAGGACAATGTCTGGTCACTGCGGCTGCTGCGGCATACCGGCTTTGAAAGGGTTTCGGAAACGGAAACGGCAGAAGAATATGTCTATTTCGGAAAGGAAAAGGCAGAAGGGAAACTGCCGGCCGTTCCTGAAGGCAGAAAGATGATCTGTGCCGCCGGCGGCTGTTTCTGGGGAACGGAAAGAATCTTTCAGATGCTGGACGGCGTTGCTGAAACGGAATGCGGATATGCCAACGGCCATACCGAGGATCCCCGCTATGAAGATGTATGCAACCGGGAGACAGGGTACCGGGAAGCGGTGCTGATCACCTATGATCCCGGAAAGGTTTCCCTGCGGAAGCTGATGAAGGCATTCTTCCTGTGCGTTGATCCGACCGTTGCCAACCGGCAGGGAAACGATATCGGAAGCCAGTATCAGACCGGCATCTATTACCTGCAGGAGGAAGACCGGAAGGAACTGGAAGAAATCTTTGCAAAGGAAAAGCAGAAACATGATGTATTTGCGGTTGAACTGGAGCCGCTGCACAGCTACTGGACGGCGGAGGAATACCACCAGAAGTATCTGGATAAGAATCCCGGCGGCTACTGCCATATCACCAGAGCCGAACTGGATGAAGTAAGAAAACTGAACGAGGAGCCATTATGATCAGAATCACAGTGAAATATCCCGACGGATATACAAGAGAATCAGAAGCGGAAGCCGGCATCACTCCGCAGCAGCTGGCAGAGCGTCATCCCGAACACTGCCCTTATCAGGTTCTTGCCTGCAGTGTAAACAATGTAAATGAAAGACTGACAGCCGCCCTGAAGGAAGACTGCGAACTGGAACTGCTGGACATGCGCTCGCCCTACGGCAACATGTGCTATCAGTCCTCACTGTCACTGATCTATCTGGAAGCAGTGCATCATGTTTTCGGAAAGGATACCCGGGTAACGATTGCCAACTCGCTCTCCAAGGGCCTGTTTACGGTCATTCATTCTCCCGGTATCAGTGATGAATCCATCCGAAAGGTTTCGGAGCGCATGAAGAAGACGGTCAGTGCCGATATGATGATTTCCGAAAAGCGTATCAATCGCCAGGAGATGCTTGACTATCTCAAGGGCGATAAGGATTCCGAAGAATACCGGCTGGTGGACACTGCCGCAGACCTGCAGGAGTGTCTGCTGGTGCAGGCCGGGGAAGAAAGCGGACTTTCGTACTGTCATCTGGTGCCGTCTGCCGGTTATCTGAAACTGTTTGATGTGCGCCGCTACCGCAACGGCGTGCTGCTGCGCTTTCCGCATTATCTGCATCCGGATGTTGTGCCGCCTTATGAAGAACAGAAACAGATGTATGAAGCCTTCTCGGAAGAAACCCATTGGGAAAACCTGATGAATGTCCGCTTTGTGGCAGATCTGAACCAGATGGTTCTGACCGATAATTACCGGGAACTGATCATGCTGAGCGAAGCCCTGCATGAGAAGAAGGTGGCAGAGATCGCCGAGATGATCCATGCATCGCAGCGCCGCATCATCCTGATCGCCGGTCCGTCATCTTCCGGCAAGACATCGTTTGCCAAGCGGCTGTGCATCCAGCTGCGGGTCATCGGCCTGAAGCCGCTGTATCTGGGAACGGATGACTATTTCATTGACCGCGAGGATCTGATTCCCGATGAGAACGGCGAGGTTGACTATGAAAGCCTGAGTGCCGTGGATGTGAATCTGTTTGCGGAACAGATGAATGATCTGCTGGCCGGGAAAAAAGTCGATATTCCGTCATTTGATTTCATCGAAGGCAAAAAGATCTACGGAAAGCGCATCACTTCCGTGGAAGAGGGACAGCCGATCGTCATCGAAGGAATACACGGCCTGAATCCGGCCATGACAACGGGAATCGATGATGCCGAAAAATTCAAAATCTATATCAGCCCGCTGACGCAGCTGAATATTGACATGCACCACCGCATTCCGACAACCGATGCCAGAATGCTGAGAAGAATGGTCCGTGACTACCGCACCAGAGGACACAGCGCAGCTCAGACCATTCATGACTGGCCGGATGTCAGAGCCGGAGAAGAAGTCTATATCTTCCCCTACAACAGTGAAGCGGATGTATTCTTCAACAGCCAGTGCCTGTATGAACTTGCGGTGCTGAAAAAATATGCCGAACCGCTGCTGAAGGAGATTCCTGCCGATACGCCGGAATACAGTGAGGCACAGCGCATGCTGGGATTCCTGAGCTTCTTTGTGGCGATTGAGGATGACAGTGCGATTGCCAACAATTCCATTCTCAGGGAATTCATCGGCGGCAGTATTCTTGTATGAAGAGAAGGATCCCGGAAGGGATCTTTTTCAGTGCAGAAATAGTGGTATATCGGTTGCAAATTCATACAGCTTTTCCTTATAATTCTTGGCAGGTATCGGAATGAAAGAACAGAACTTCAAAACCAAGGCATCACTGCTGCTGTATTTTCTGAAAGGGGCAAAGCGCTGGTTCGCACTTGCCGTCTTTTTTGCCGGCATGGTGTCTGTTCTGGATCTGATCAATCCGAAGATCATCGGATATACAATCGATACGATTCTGAACGGTCTTCCTTCTTCACTGCCTGCCTTTATCAATGCCGGGCTGGAGGAAATGGGAGGACCGATGTTTTTCCGCGGCCATCTTTTCTATGTCGCTTTTGCCGTCCTCTTTGTTGCGCTGCTGAGTGCCTTCTGCCGCTTCATGTTCCGCCTGTGCAATTCCCTGGCAGCGGAAACCCTTGTACAGAGGATGCGCAACAATCTGTTCGATCATATTCTCAGACTGCCGTTCAAGTGGCACAGCGAGAACCGCACCGGTGACATTATTCAGAGATGCACTTCCGACGTTGAACAGATCAAGATGTTCCTGGCCGAACAGCTGGTCATGCTGATACGCAGCATCATGCTGATCCTTTTGGCACTGGTGTTCATGAGCAGTATCAGCGGTCCTCTGACGGCACTTTCGTTTGCCTTTATTCCGATTATTATCGGCTACAGTTTCTATTTCCACCGCAAAATCGGAGCCCAGTTCCGCATCGTTGATGAGGAAGAGGGAAAACTGTCCTCGATTGCCCAGGAAAACCTGACCGGAGTGCGTGTTGTCAGAGCCTTCGGACGGGAAAAATATGAACGCGACCGTTTCGAGAAACAGAATCATTTTTATACCGATCTCTGGATCAGGCTGCTGCAGCTGATGGCAGCGTTCTGGTCCACCGGTGATATTTTCTCCTACGGGCAGTACCTGGCGGTGATCCTGTTCGGATCATATCTCTGTGTCACAGGTCAGCTGACCGCCGGCAACTATGTGGCTTTTGTGTCCTACAATACGATGCTGACATGGCCGGTCAGAGGTCTCGGCAGAGTCATTGCCAACATGTCCAAGGCCGGTATTTCCGTGGACCGTCTGCGCTATATCATGAACAGCGAAGAAGAGAAAGATGCGCTGGATGCAGTAACGCCGGATATGCATGCCGACATTGATTTTGATCATGTCAGCTTTGCCTATGAAAACGGCAGCGCCGGAATCCTGAATGATATCTGTCTGACAGTTCCGGCCGGAACGACACTTGGCATTCTCGGCGGGACCGGTTCGGGCAAGTCAACTTTGATGTATCTGCTCGACAAGCTCTATGACATTCCGGAAGGAAGCGGAACGATCAGCGTCGGCGGAACAGATATCCGAAATATCAAAACATCCTGGCTGCGTCAGAATATCGGCATGGTTCTGCAGGAACCGTACCTGTTCTCACGCACGCTTTCGGAGAATATCCGCATTGCCAGACAGTCTTCCGACATGAAGGACATCCAGCATGCCGCAAGAATCGCTTCCCTTGAGGAAGCCGTGGATCATTTCAGCGAAGGCTATGATACCTTTGTCGGAGAACGCGGCGTTACTCTTTCCGGAGGTCAGAAGCAGCGGACGGCCATTGCCCAGATGTTGATCAGAAAACCGCCGGTCATGATCTTTGATGATTCCCTTTCGGCAGTGGATGCCGAAACTGACGCAAAGATCAGGGCGGCCCTGAAGGAAAATGTCGGTGACGCAACGGTGATCCTGATTGCTCACAGAATTACGACGCTGATGAATGCCGATCAGATCATTGTCATGGATCAGGGACGCATTGCCGAAAGAGGCACCCATGACGAACTGCTGGAACAGAACGGCATCTACCGCCGCATCTATGATCTGCAGATGCAGCAGAGCGAAGTGGAAGAGGAGGCAGAACATGAGTGAGAAAACAAATGTGAAGCTGCCTTTCTTCGGAATACCGAAGATCGTTCCCTATGCAAAGAAATACAAGAAGCGGATCATCAGCATGGTTGTGATGGGAATCATTGCCAGTCTGATCGATTCGATCTTCCCGCTGTTCAACCGCTATGCCATTGACCACTTTATCGGTGAACAGACCCTGGATACCGTTGGCATCTTCGTGATTCTGTTCCTGCTGGTGCTGGCAGTTCAGGTTGTGCTGAACTATATCAGCCTGTACTGGGCGGGAAAGACGGAAATGGATGTGGACAGGGATCTGCGGGATGCTTCGTTCAATCATCTGCAGGAACTGTCATTTGCCTATTTCAATCAGAACAATGTCGGCTATATCCATGCCAGGGTCATGAGTGATACCGGCAAGATCGGTGAACTGGTGGCATGGCGCCTGATGGACATTGTCTGGAACGGCTCCTATCTGCTGTTTGTCTTTGCCGTCATGCTGGGCATCAATGCCAGGCTGACAATGTATATCGCTGCTCTGGTTCCGATTGCGGTCGTCGCTGTTTCCTATTTCCAGAAACATCTGGTGACGCTGAACCGCCGGATCCGTGAAATCAACTCCAAGATCACAGGCAATTTCAATGAGGGCATCACCGGTGCCAAATCCATCAAGACGCTGGTCGTAGAGGAAACGATCGGCAGGGATTTCCGCAAGGATACGCTGGATATGCGCAGAACATCTGTCCATGCGACAAGATACTCGGCGGTATTCTCGGCAACCTGGACGATGATGAGTTCGATTGCGCTGGCACTGATCCTGTGGCAGGGCGGTATGCTGAATATGGAAGGTCTGCTGCAGATCGGCACCCTTTCGGTATTCATGAGCTATGCCCTGAGCATGATGGAACCGATTACGATGATCATTGAAACGGTTTCGGCCCTGATTGCCATTCAGGTCAATATCGAACGCTTTACCAGACTGATGGAAACGGAATCGGATGTTGCCGACAGTCCGGAAGTCATTGAAAAATACGGCGGAACATTTGACCCGAAGAAAGAAAACTGGGAGCCGCTGGAAGGTGATGTGGAATTCAGGGATGTCAGCTTCAAGTATCCGGACGGCAATGAAATGGTTCTCGAGCACTTCAATCTGAAAGTGCCGAAGGGAACCAATGTTGCCATCGTCGGTGAGACCGGTGCCGGCAAGAGCACGCTTGTCAATCTGGTATGCCGCTTCTTCGAACCGACGGAAGGCCAGGTGCTGATCGACGGCAGGGATGCCAGGGAACGTTCGCAGCTGTGGCTGCATTCCAATATCGGCTATGTCCTGCAGACACCGCATCTGTTCTCCGGAACCGTGCGTGACAATCTGCGCTACGGCAAGCCGGATGCGAGTGATGAAGAAATCATGAACGCGCTGGATCTAGTTTCCGCCCGGCCGGTTCTGGAAAAGATGGATAAAGGTCTCGACAGTGAAGTCGGTGAAGGCGGCGATCTGCTGTCGACCGGCGAAAAACAGCTGCTTTCCTTTGCCAGGGCCATTCTGGCCGATCCGCGGATTCTCGTCCTTGATGAAGCGACCGCATCCATCGACACACTGACGGAAAAAGCAATCCAGGATGCCATTGCGACGGTCATCAAAGGACGCACATCCTTCGTCATTGCCCATCGTCTGTCCACCATTGTCGACGCCGATGTGATCCTTGTTGTCAGAGACGGCAAGATCATTGAACGCGGCACCCATAAGGAACTGATGCGAAAGAAGGGCCATTATTACGATCTCTATACAAGACAGTATGAAGAGATGGTCGTCAACAGCATTTCCGCATAATGAAAAACAAGACTGCTGAAGTCTTGTTTTTTTACTTATATGGCTTTGCCGGGCTGTCGCTGAAATGATATTCCCCGTCCAGATAGCCGAGCAGGAAGGCTTTGGCCAGACTGTTTTTTCTGACCTTTTCCCTTGCCTCGGGAATATCAAACCATGACCAGGTGTCGATTTCTTCATTCGGCACGGCATCGGTTTCGTCGATGACGGCTGTGAAATTGAACATCAGGGTATTGGACGGCGCAAAGTAATGGGAACGGTTGAAATGCAGTTCCTTTACGTCAAATCCGAGTTCTTCCCTGACTTCCCTGACAGCCGCATCTTCGGCATCCTCTCCCTGGTTGACGTAGCCGGCGCAGAGAATGTATTCACTGCCTCCGTACTGACGGATCATCATGATCCTTGTCCGTTCCTGATTGGTAAGGATCATGGAGACGCCGGTATTGAAGACCGGAAAGCGGAAGTCATTGCAGGCCGGACAGAAAGGAATTTCCTTTCCTTCGGATGGGAGATACTTCATCTGCAGTTTTTCACCGCAGACCATGCAGTGCTTCATTTCATTCATCGTAGTCCTCCAGGAAGCTGTGCAGGCTTCCGTCTTTTTTATATCCCGGGAAGGTTTCGATATGAACGGCGTGCAGGGCCCGGAAAATATTGTCTTCGATTTCCGGATTGTTTTCCTTCAGCTGCCGGATCAGTTCCTTTACCTCTTTCCGCTTTGATGTCGTTTCGGCATTTTCGCGGGCATTCTCTTCCGTAAAGCGGCAGGCACACTGAATGAATTCCAGACCGTTATAGCGGCACCAGTCCTTTACGGCATCTTCCTTGATGCCGTACATGGGCCGGATCAGTTCCATGCCTTCGAAGTTTTCGCTGTGACATCTGGGAACGATCGTTTCCAGCTTGCTGGAATAGAACATGGCCATGACCGTTGTCTCAATGACATCATTGAGATGATGGCCGAGGGCAATCTTGTTGCAGCCGCGGTTTTTTGCTTCGTTGTACAGATAGCCTCTGCGCATGCGGGCACACAGGTAACAGGGACTTTTTGTCTGCATGTTGGCAATGTCGAACACTCTTGTTTCAAAGAGCTGCAGGGGAATCTGCAGGCGTTCGGCATTTTCTTCGATCTTTTTCCGGTTGGCGGCATTATAGCCGGGATCCATGCTCAGAAAGGTCAGCTCGAACGGAATATCACTGTGCCGCTGCAGAAGCTGCAGCAGTTTTGCCATCAGCATCGAATCCTTGCCGCCGGAAATGCATACGGCGATATGATCATTCTCCTGAATCAGGTCATATTTTCTGACTGCAGTCAGAAAAGGTGCCCACAGCTGTTTGCGGTATTTTCTGATGATCGAGCGTTCGATCAGCTGAATATCACTCAGTTCACGTTTCATCGGCTATAAAGGTATCACAATTGCCGGAGCCGGAAAAGCAGTTTGATGATCATTATGAGAGAAAGACAAAAAAGAAAAAGCTCTGTTTCCAGAGCTTCCGGTATGGTCGGGGTGACGGGATTTGAACACGCGACCTCTTCGTCCCGAACGAAGCGCTCTACCAAGCTGAGCCACACCCCGATGCCGCCATACAATACTAGCACAATATTTTCATTTGTGCACACAAAAAAGCAGAAACCTTGAAAAAAAGATTCTGAACAGAATATTATGTGGTTATCTGAAAGAACAGGAGAACACGAAAATGGGATTCTATGATTACAGTGTCACCGACCGCAAGGGCAATGAAGTGTCGATGAAGCAGTTTGAAGGAAAGGTTGTCATCGTGGTCAATACGGCAACCGGATGCGGCTTTACACCGCATTACGAACCGCTTGAAGCAATGTATGAGAAATACCATGATCAGGGTCTGGAGATTCTTGATATTCCCTGCAATCAGTTCGGTGCCCAGACGCCGGGCAGTGACGAAGAAGTCCATGAATTCTGCACTCTGCACTACAATACACAGTTTGAACAGATGCATAAGTCCGATGTCAACGGCGAGAATGAACTGCCGCTGTATACCTGGCTGAAGAGCCAGCAGGGCTTCAAGGGATTCACCGGTACTGCCGCTGAATTCATGAACAAGCATCTTGCCAAGATCGATCCGGACTTTGAAAACAATCCGGCAATCAAGTGGAATTTCACGAAGTTCGTGATTGACCGCAGCGGCAATGCTGTCGCAAGATTTGAGCCGACAGCCGACATGGCAGATGTCGAAGCCTGTGCAGTATCGCTGCTCTGAACATCTATGAATTGAGAAATGCGGCCGTGAAACCATCACAGCCGCTTCTTTTTGTATTAATATAATACTGTTATGGACAGGTACTGTATCATTGGTTCACCGCTGGGCAACCTGAAAATCACTGCCGGTGATCAGGGAATCAGCGGTATTGCATATACGGAAGAAGCAGTCTGCAGCACAGATGTTCCGCTTCTGAAGAAAGCGGAAGTGCAGCTGAAGGAATACTTTGAAGGCCGCCGGAAAAAATTTGACCTGCCGCTGGATCTGAAGGGTACGGAATTCCAGAAGCGGGTATGGCAGGCACTGCTTGAAATACCCTGGGGTGAAACCCGTTCATACAGTGAGATTGCGGCAGCTGCCGGCAATGCCAAGGCAGTCCGGGCAGCCGGTATGGCAAATCATGTCAATCCGGTTGTAATTGTTGTACCGTGTCACCGTGTCATCGGCAAAAACGGAAGCCTGACGGGATACGGCGGCGGTCTGGAAAGAAAACAGTTTCTGCTGAATCTGGAAGCAGTTAGATAAGGGGAAAACTATGGCAGTAAAAAGGAAAATGAAGAAAACAGGAAAGATTATCATCGGCATTGTTTCGGCGCTGTGTCTGGCTCTGGCCGGTGTACTGGCCTGGGTGCTTACCAGACCTCCGGTTCTGAACAAGCAGACCCGGACAGCGTCTCTTCATGAACTTGAGGTGCCGATCGTTGATGTGCCGAAAGTGGAAGAAACTTCGGCAACGCTGTTTGCGGTCGGTGACGGTCTGCTTCACGAAGCAGTCTATTACTGGGTTCAGCAGCCGGACGGCAGCTATGAATTCAAGCCGATGGTTGACAGGATCGGTGAAATCGCCCGCGGGTATGACCTGCGCTACTACAATCAGGAAACGATTCTGGGCGGCAGCGAACTGGGGCTGAGTCATTATCCGACCTTCAATTCACCGCAGGAATTCGGTGTGAATATGATTGAAGAAGGATTCAATCTGGTATCGACGGCAACCAACCATACGCTGGACGCAGGTGTGGCAGGTGTTGAGAATTCCTGGAACTTCTGGCATTCCCATGAAGATGAGATCCTGATGCAGGGTACCAACCTGTCATGGGAGCAGAGAAATGAAATTCCGGTGCGGGAAGTCAACGGCATAACCTATTCCTTCCTGTCATGGACGTTCGGAATGAACGGTTTCCAGCCGCCGGAAGGCATGGAATATCTGGTCAACTGCTATACCGGACATGAAGAAGAAATGCTGGATCAGGTGCGCCAGGCCAAGGAAAAGGCAGATGTTGTCATCATGGCCATCCACTGGGGCACGGAATATGCGGACTATCCGAATGACGAACAGATCAGCCTTGCCCAGCAGCTGTCCGATGCCGGATGTGACATCATCATCGGCAATCATCCGCATATGATACAGCCGGTGCAGTGGATCAACGGTCACAAGACGATCTGCTTCTATGCCATGGGCAACCTGCTCAGTGCCCAGTTTGACGATTCCCTCGTAGGCATGATGGGGGCCGTAAAGATCAACAAGAAAACGACCGGCGGCAAGACCGAGATCACGCTGTCGGATGTCAAGGCCGATCTGCACTGGACATACGGCGAAGTCAACAACTGGCATGATATCCGTGTCATTCCTTTTGCCGAGCTGGATGAATCGCTCTGTCCGGGTTATCAGGAACTATATGCCCGCATGTCAAAGATCATCACGGCCATGGATGACAGCATCCAGGTCGGAGGCTTCTGAAAAAAGGCTTTACAGTCATTCTGATCAGAGGTATATTGTAGAGCTTTAATCGACAGCTTTACGGCAATATATCATCCATAAGGTTTTGCCCGATATCAGAGAGGAGAGGCGTGATAAGAGGAAACACACCGAAAAATGTGGTGGAAGAAAAAAAGTATCTGAATGACGAATCAGTCAAAAACGCGGCCGGTGGTTATTACGAAAAAAACGGATTGCGTTACTATTCATACTACGGTGTTGACGGTTCTCTGTGCACAGGCTGCCAGGCCTGCGGCAGTGTCTGTCCGACCCAGTGCATTTCTTTCTCGCCGTTTGCGAGCATTGATGACGATGTATGCGTTCAGTGTGAAAGCTGCGCAGATGCCTGTCCGACCAATGCCATCGGCTGGAAGACAAGAACTGAAAAAATCGAAGAATGAGAATTACCGTTCTGACAATGTTTCCGGAGATGTTTGACAGTTTTCTGAACGGGCCGCTGATTGTGCGGGCACGGGAAAAACAGCTGGCGGAAATTGAAATCGCGGATATCAGGAAATATGCCGGGGGATCCTTCCGGCATATTGATGATTCTCCCTACGGCGGCGGTGCCGGCATGATCATGCGGGCGCAGCCTGTTCTGGATTCCCTGGCGGCAGTCCGGAGCGAAAACAGTCATGTGATCCTGACGGCGGCAGGAGGTCATCCCTATACCCAGAAAGATGTCAGGAGACTGGCGGAAAAAGATCATCTGATCCTGATTGCCGGACATTATGAAGGCATCGATGCCAGAGTCTATGATCATGTGGATGAGCTGATTTCCGTGGGCGACTATATTCTCAGCGGCGGCGAGATCCCGGTGATGGCGGTCATTGATTCCCTTGTCCGCATCATGGCCGGGGTGATCCGCTGTGAAAGCACCGAAGATGAATCCTTTGAAAACGGACTGCTGGAATATCCGCAGTATACAAAGCCCAGGGATCTGAACGGACAGACGGTGCCGGAGGTGCTGCTGAGCGGTGATCATGAAAAGATCCGCCGCTGGAAACATGAGCAGTCCCTGCTCTGGACCAGGAAATACCGGCCCGATCTGCTGGAACAGTATCCGCTGAGCGAAGAGGATATCACTTTTCTGAAGGAACACGAATGAGATACCGGAAGGTATCTTTTTTTGTTAAAGAAAAGAAGACCGGACGGTCTTCAGAGAAATGTTTCGGCAATGAATACAACGATGCAGCAGGCTGCCGCAACCGTCGGCAGGCTTCGGTTCTGCCAGGAAAGAATGGTGCCTGCGGCCAGGGCCAGCCAGCCGGAAACCGGTGAACTTGTGGCCTCAATGATGGCCGGGAAGGTCATGACGGCAAGTGTTGCATACGGGACATAGTACAGGAATGACTTCAGGAAGACATTCCTGATGGGCTTCCGGATCAGTGTCAGCGGCAGAACCCGGATCAGATAGGAAACCAGGCCTGATATCAGAATATAAATATAGATATTATGCTTCATCGCTTTCCTCCTTGCGCGGGAAGAAGGCAGCCGCCGCACCGGCAATGATCAGGGTCAGAACGATGGTTTTCATGCCGGCATTCAGGTCTTTCAGCAGCGGTATGTACTTTGCGCACCAGCTGAGGGCAAAGCCGCTGATCACGGAAGCAGCCACGACCTTGTCGGTTCTTGCCGGCGGAATAATAATGGCCAGAAACATTCCGTAAAGGGCAACTGACAGGGCACTGACAATATGGGCAGGAAGAATATTGCCGGCAATGATGCCGAGCGCCGTGCCGAATGACCAGCCGGGGATGGCTACCAGCATGGCTCCGTAGTAATAGAACGGATTCAGATATCCTTTCTGACTGACGGCGATGCCGAAGAGCTCATCGGTAATGCAGTAGCCGACAATCAGACGGTGAATGAAAGCCGTCTTTTCGCTGAAACGCTGGGAAAGGGCAGTGCTCATCAGCAGATATCTGGCATTGGCAATCAGTGTGACAAGTGCCATTTCAATATAGGCAGCATCTGCCATGATGACCTGGACACCGGCATATTCGCCGGCACTGGCCATATTCAGCATGCTGAGGAGAAAACCCTGGAAGGCATTCATGCCGGCATTGCGCATGGCGATTCCGAGTGAAAAGGCCACAGCCGCATAGCCGATGCAGATGGGCATGCCGTCACGGATTCCTCTCCGCAGGGCATCACTGTTCTCTTTTTGCATGGTCTTCTGGCTCCTTGCTAAAATGTCCGGAGCGGACATTGCCATGATTATAACACTGTTTCGGCGGCGGCTATGCTATAATCTTATCTAAGCCTGCAGGTTCTTTTTGTCGTGCCGGCTGAGGAGAATATGAATCGTAACATACGAAAACTGACGGACGGAGCAATGATGCTTGCCATCATCGGTGCAGTCATGCTGATAGACAGACAGATGGCAGGCGCGATTTCCGGAACCGTGTTATATCTGTTTCCGCTGCCGATGGTCTTCTATGCGGCAAAGTACGGATGGAAGAACAGCCTGGCGGTGCTGGCCGCATTATTTGCGCTGCTGTTCATGCTCGGGACGCCGCAGTCGATCTTCTATGTCGGCATGGAAGCGGTGATCGGAACCGTATACGGTGCCGGTATCTACAGCGGCACTGACAACCGGCGGATCCTGATCCGGACCATTCTCATGAGCGTGGTTCTGGAAATCATGGCGCTGTTTGTCTTTTCTGCCTTTTTCGGCTATGACATGACGGCTGAACTGAATGAATACAAGACGCTTTTCAGCAGTATGTTCCAGGCAACCGGAGCAGAACCCGGCATGGCTGTCAATCTTGACAGCATGATCCGGAATATCTTTATCGTTTCGATCGTGCTGACCGGTGTTCTGGAGGGGCTGATCACCCATTTTGTTTCAAGGATGATGCTGAAGCGCCTGCACTTCAAACTGCCGCCTTCGACGCCGCTGTGGGAATACTTCCCGCCGAAATGGAGCGGCTATCTCGGCATGGCGGGGTTTGCGGCCTTCTACTGGTCGATCGCCCGGCCGCTTTCCGAGGAACTGTATCAGAATATCATGCAGGGATTCGGCATGATCGGGGTATTCTATCTGGCTGCCTTCGGCTTTATCGGCATCCTGGTTGTGGTGCCGCGGGTGTGGCCTTCCACAAGAAAATGGATCGGCATCCCGGCCGTTCTGCTGCTGCTGACATCGGCACCGCTGATTGCCATTTTCGGTTTCCTGTATATAACGACCGACATTCATCAGAGAGTCCTGAAAGGAGGAATGACAAATGCATCAGAAAATTAACAGACTGAAGCGGATCATGATCATTATCGCTGCCGTGCAGCTTCTGGTTCTTGCCTTCCTCTGGCTGGGACTGAAACAGGATGTGCTCATCCCGTTTGTGATTGTTGCGGTTGAAATCGGCGCTCTGGTCTGGCTGTTTGACCGCTTTGAAAGCGTGACCGAAGAACAGTCGATCGGTGTCAAGAATGCCCTCGGAAGCACGGCAAGGGAAGCCTATCTGGCCGGCGGCATCGGCATTCTGATCTATGACGACGATTACGTTGTCACATGGATGAGCGAACTGTTTGCCGAGCGCGGTATTGACCGGGTCGGCCACCGGCTTCTGACCTGGGTGCCGGAAGCGGATGATCTGATTTCCGGAAAATCCGATACGGTAACGATTACCCTGGATGACCGCATTTATGAGATCCGGCGCAAGGAAGATGCCCAGATCATTTTCTTCAAGGACATCACCGAGCTCAATACCTATAAGGAAAAGTACAGCAGCGAACATGTCGTCATCGGCATGCTCAGCTTTGACAACTATGAAGAAAGCACACAGTATCTTGACGAAAGCGAAACTTCGGCTGTCAATATGGCCGTCCGCACACCGGTCAATGAATACTGTTCCAGCCACGGCATTCTGGCCCGCCGCATGAACAACAACCGCTACCTGCTGATTCTCAACGAGAAGATCTTCAATGAACTGGTCACAGACCGCTTCTCGATCCTGAACAAGGTCCGCAAGGCAGCCCAGAAGATGGACGTCTCCATTACCCTTTCCATGGCTTTTGCCAGAGGCACTTCCGATTTCCTGGAAATGGATGAAATGGTTTCCAATCTGATGGATCTGGCGACGACAAGGGGCGGCGACCAGGTTGCGGTACAGGCAGCCGGCGGCGAAGTCCGCTATTTCGGCGGTTCCACCGAAGCAGCCGAGAAGCGCAGCCGTGTCAGAGTCCGTGTCATGTCGCATGCCCTGCGTGATCTGATGCTGAATTCTTCCAATGTGATCATCTGCGGTCATAAGACTGCCGATTTTGACTGCATCGGTTCGGCTCTCTGTCTTTCCCGCATGGCAGCGGCACTGCACCGGCAGTGCGTGATCATTGCCAAGACCGGCGGCATCGAAGAAAAGCTGGAAGCCGCAATGAAGGCAAATGAAGCAGAACTGAAGAAGGAAGTCACCTTCGTAACCGAAGGGGAGGCTCTCAATCAGCTGCAGGATAATACGCTTGTCATCATGACCGATCACCATAATGTCCGTCAGTCCAACGGCGCCAAGGTGCTGGAACTGGCAAAGAAGGTTGTGGTTATCGATCATCACCGCCGTTCCACCGACATGGGTGTCAAGCCGGTGCTCGTCTACATTGAAGCCGGTGCCAGCTCGACCTGTGAACTGCTGACGGAAATGATTCCGTTTGTTTCCCGCCGCACCGACATCAGCGAGACCGCTGCCACATTCATGCTGGCAGGCATGATCATCGATACCCAGAGATGGCGTGTGCGTACCGGAGCCCGTACCTATGAAGCCGCAAGCGAACTGCGCAAGATGGGCGCGGATCCGCAGACAGCCTATGACTATCTGAAGGATTCCTATGATGAATTCGCCCTGAAGAGTTCGATCATGTCGGCATCCGAACGGCTGCCGGGCGGCATCATGATCGCCCCGGTCAGCGAACGCGGGGTATCCCGCTCCATGATTTCCCAGGTGGCAGACAGTCTGCTGTCCATTCAGGATGTCAATGCGGCATTTGTCATTGCCGATAACGAAAAAGGCGAGACCTGCATTTCCGCCCGTTCCAACGGAACCATCAATGTCCAGAGGATCATGGAAATGATGGGCGGCGGCGGCCATCTGGCTGCGGCAGCCCTGCAGCGTCCGAAATCAAGCGTTGAAGCCCTGCGTACGGAACTGATCAGTACGCTGGATAAATATTTCAAGGAGGAAAAATCAGATGAGAGTGATTCTTAAACAGGATGTAAAAAAAGTCGGCAAGCGCGGCGAGATCGTCGATGTTGCCGATGGATATGCCCGCAATTTTCTGATCGCCAGGGGTCTTGCCGTAGCTGAGACCAAGAAGAGCCTGGAAATTCTTTCCGGCCAGAAGGCCGAGGAAGCTGCCGAAGAGGCAAAGCGCGAGGAAGAAGCCAGGGAGAAGGCTGCCCAGATGGAAAAGATGATGCTGACATTCCATGTCAAATCCGGCAAGGAAGGCAAGGTATTCGGTTCTGTTTCCACCAAGCAGATCGCCGAGGCTCTGAATAAGCAGGGCATCAGAATCGACAAGCGCAAGATTCTTGATACCGCTCCGATCCAGTCACTCGGCATTACCAGGGTGCGCATCGAACTGCACAAAAATGTGATCGGAACGATCCGCGTTCAGCTTGTCGGGAGCGAGTAAGCATGGCCAGGGTGTTACCGTCTGCCCCGGAGGCAGAAGCCACACTGCTTGGCAATATGATGGTTTACCCGGCCGCTGCCAGAATTGCCATGGAGGAAGGACTCAGCGAAGAGGATTTCTTTGCGGAAGCCAACCGCAGGATCTTTCTGGCAATTGACAGTCTGTACAAGCAGGGCAGCGTCATTGATCTGACAACGGTCGTGACCCGCCTCAGCGACATGGACCTGCTGGATAAATGCGGGGGCCTGCCGTATCTGACCGATCTTTCCGATGCGGCAGTTACCAGTGCCAATGTCAAAAGCTATGTTGCCATGGTTCATGACAAGGCCGTGATCCGCAAGATGATCGAGGCCACCGAAAAGATGGCTGAAGAAGGATACAGCGGCCAGACTGACATCAATGAATATCTGGATGCCTGTGAAAAGGCAGTTCTTGAAATCTCCCGCAACCGCCGCACCAGTGAATTCCGCAATTCACCGGAACTGATGACGGAAGTGCTTGAGAATATTCAGAAGATGTCGGACAACAGGACCGATATTACCGGCCTGAAAACGGGATTCAATGATTTTGATCATACCCTGCACGGTCTGCAGAAGGGCGATCTGATCGTACTGGCAGCCCGTCCGGCCATGGGCAAGACGGCAGTTGCACTGAATATGGCCATGAATGTGGCAGCCTATCAGCCGCGCGGAGCAGTCGCCATATTCTCACTGGAAATGGCAGCCGAACAGCTGGCCATGCGTCTGCTGAGTGCCAAGAGCCATATTCCCGGTGACAAGATCCGTACCGGCCGTCTGGATGATTCCGACTGGAACCGTCTGAATGAGGCTGCCGGAGAACTGAAGATGTCCAACATCTATATTGATGACACATCCATGATCAAGGTGCCGGAAATCTTTTCCAAGTGCCGCCGCCTGAAAGCGGATGTGGGACTGAATCTGATCCTGATCGACTATATTCAGCTGATTACCGGATCAGGCAGCAGAAATGAGAACAGACAGCAGGAAATCTCCGAGATTTCCCGCAGCCTGAAGGCACTTGCCAGAGAACTGGAGGTTCCGGTCATTGCCCTTTCCCAGCTGTCACGTTCGGTGGAACAGCGCGACAACAAGCATCCGATGCTGAGTGACCTGCGTGAATCAGGTGCCATCGAGCAGGATGCCGATATCGTTCTGATGCTGTACCGCGAGGCTTACTATGATGAAGCCATCCGCGAACAGGCACAGAAGGAAGGCAATGAGCGTCTGGAAATCAATATTGCCAAACACCGCAACGGTGCGACGCGAAAGGTATATCTTGCCTTTGAAAACACAACCAATGCTCTGTACAACATTGCACTGGACCAGCAGTAATAAAGGAGGAGAACGATGAAAAGGATTCTGACTGTAGCGATCTGCTTTGCGGCATCTGTTTTCATCGTGCTTTTCAGCACCGGATTCTTTGAGGAAAAGACACAGCCGCAGGACAGCGAAGCCGGCATGTTTCATCAGCGGGCTTCGGTATTGTCCGACCGCCCTCAGATCTGTCACATGCTGTATCAGAACGACCGGCTGATCGGCATCATCCGCGATACCGGCCGTCTGGAAAAGATGCTGAAGGATGTATATGCCGAACGCTACGAGGATGATTTCCCCGATTCCCGTCTGGCACTCGGAAACGATGTATATCTGACCGATGAGGAAAGCTATCTGGTCTATGAGGATGCGGATGATGAGATCCTGAATTACATTGATGAGAATCATCTGTTTTCCCTGGAGGCAACAGCGATCAGCTTTGCCGAAGACGGAGAGATCTATGCCCGTATCTTTGCCAGAAATCAGGAAATCTACGAAAAGGCAATGAATACCTATATTTCCTATTTTGTCGATCAGTCCAGTCTGATCAACAACAGCGGCAGCCAGCCGGCACTGACGACCTACGGCAGCCGTGACAACAGCGTGTCCATTCCCCAGACGATCACCATCAGCAGGGAATATGCGCCGATCGAGGAAATCATGAAGACGGAATATGAAGTCCTCGAATATCTCAAGTACGGTGACAGTCCGCAGCTGGAATACTACACCGTTCAGGAATATGACACCGTTGCCGGTGTCGGCTCCAAGAATTACGGTCTGTCTGCCACCCAGGTCATGAACATCAACCGGGAAAAGATCACCAGTGTCGATCAGCTCCTGAAGGAAGGCGATGAACTGTGTGTAACCTATTTCACGCCGCCGATCGATGTCATTGTCGAAAAGGACAGCTTCCGTCAGATGCCGGTCTATTTTGAGACGGCCTATGTGGAAGATTCCAATCTTCTGCTGGGTGAAAGAGAAGTCAGGCAGAACGGCATCAACGGGGCCCGCAATGTGCTCTATGCCGAAAGATGGATCAACGGTGTTCTTGTCAGCGGTACCGAGAAGTCGAGTGTCATGATCCAGGAACCGCAGAGTGAAGTCATTGCCCTTGGTACCCAGCAGCTGCCTGATGTCGGCACGGGCGTCTACCGTTTCCCGGTTGAAACCCCTGCCATTTCCTGCGGCTACGGCTGCTATTTCGGACATGAGGGAACGGATATTGTCAACCAGTACGACCGCTGGGGCGATGTCTATGCCTCAGATACAGGTGTCGTCGAGAAAAATTCCTATGACGGCATCAGCGGCAACTATATCGTGATCAATCACAACAACGGCTATAAGACCTACTACGGACATATGCGTGAACAGAGCGAGCTCCAGGTAGGAACGGTTGTAACGAAAGGACAGATGATCGGCCATATCGGCATGACCGGCCTGGCAACCGGGCCGCACGTCCACTTCATGGTGGAAGTTGATGATAAGAATGTCGATGCCTGCAACGGCTACCTGGCCTGTGATACGGTGCCTTACCAATGATGAAATTTGCACTGCTTGCCAGCGGTTCCAAAGGAAACTGCTTCGTAGTCAGAAACGAAGATACCGTGATTGTCATCGACTGCGGCTCGACGCTGAAGCATCTGAAGGCTTCCTTTGCCGGACTGCAGCTGAAAAGGGAAGATATCGATGCGGTTCTGATTACCCACGATCACAGCGATCATATTGCCCAGATCCGGCACTTTGCGCCGTATCATATCTATTCGCCGGTGGATATCGAGGATATCTGTACGGCCAATGTCACCAACCGCATGCCGTTTTCGGTGGGCAGTCTGCGGATTACGCCGCTTGCCCTGTCGCATGATGCCCGCAATACCTGCGGGTACATCCTTGAAAACGGAACGGAAAAACTTGTCTATATCACCGATACCGGGTATGTCAACGAGAACTATCTGCCGCTGATCCGGTCGGCTGACTACTATGTCATGGAAAGCAATCATGATGTAGGGATGCTGATGCAGACACGGCGGCCGCAGTATCTGAAAGCCCGTATCTACGGTGACCAGGGGCATCTCTGCAATGAAGACTGTGCCGAGATTCTGGCCCGCTGTATCAGTAAAAATACAAAAATGATCATCCTGGCACATATATCCCAGGAAGCCAATACCCGAGAGAAGGCTCTGCAGACAGCCGTGAACAGGCTGATGCAGGAGAGGGACAGGATCTCGGATGATCTTGTCATCTGTGCCGCCGGGCAATATGAAATGATCAGGAAAGGAGACGGCAATGAAGAAATGGATTATGGCACTGTGTGCTGTTTTGCTGGCATGGAATCTGTGGCTGACGATCCGGCTTGAGATGGTGAACAGTCCGAGTGCTCCTGCCGTTCCGCAGATCACACAGACAACGGTCAGCGACTATACGACCGATCTGACCGATATCATTGACAATACCCGGGCTGCGGTTGTGACTGTCAGCAGCGGCAGCCGCACAGCCAGCGGCTTTGTCTACAGCCGTGAGGATGAAAATCTGTATCTGATCACAACCAGCGATCTGTATTCCGACAGCGGTGAAGTGACCGTGTATTTTGACAGCAGTGCCGGCATGAGCGCTGCCATTGCCGGACGTGATGAAGCGACCGGAATCATGCTGCTGAGACTGCAGCCGGGGTTCGAAGTCAGAACCAGCCGAATCGGTGACAGCGACCTGCTGCAGCAGGGTGAGTATGTGCTTGCTCTCAGCGGCAGAAGTGCAGAAACCGGAAGCAGTGCGGTCAGCTTCGGAATTGTTTCCGAACCAGGCATGATGAGACTGAATGCGTCATCTTCATGGCTTGCCGGAGTCATTGAAACCGATGCCGTGATTTCGCCGGAAAGTGCCGGCGGTCCGCTCCTCGATCAGGGCGGTGCCGTGGTCGGGATGCTGCTGCCGCGGAGCCTGAACGGGAATGACAGACTGAGCTTTGCGGTCGGCATCAATGAAATCAGACTGGCAGCGGAAGAACTCAAGGAAGAAGGAAAGGTCAGCCGCGGTTCCCTGGGCATCACCGTCCGCAGTGTTGCCGATCTGCGTTCCTATGAAAAGAGTACGCGCGGTCTGCAGCTGGATGCTGTCAGCGGCGTACTGATCACAGCCGGCGGCGACAGCAGTGAACTGAAGCCGGGCGATGTGCTGCTGAGCATCAACGGACAGACAGTGGCTGATGTCAGTTCCCTGCGCACCATACTCTACGACGTGAATTCCGGTGAAATGGCTGAACTGCAGATCTTAAGGGACGGTGAGGAAACTGTCCTCAGCACGGAGCTGCAATGATCCGGATCCTGGCCTGCGGAAAAGTCCGCGAAAAATGGATGAAGGACGGCATTGATGAATATCTGAAAAGGATCCGTCCCTATGAAAAGATTGAAGTAATTGAAGTGGCAGATGAGAAGGCTCCGGAAAGCAATTCGGCTGCCGAAAATGAAATTGTCAGGAAGAAGGAAGGCGAAAAGCTGCTGAAGCAGATCCGGGACGGCGAATATGTCATCCTGCTGGATCTGGCCGGAAAGCCCTGCGGATCGGTTGAACTGAGTGAAAAACTGAGTGATCTGTACCTGCATTCCCAGAGCCGCATCGTTTTTGTGATCGGCGGATCCCTCGGTGTTTCGGAAGAACTGATCAGGCGTGCCGACATGCGCTGGAAACTGTCGGACAATACATTTCCGCACCAGCTCTGCCGGATCATTGTCCTGGAACAGATCTACCGCTGTTTCCGTATTCTGAATCATGAACCGTATCATAAATGAATCCTGCTTTCGGGATTCATTTTTTCAATATATAATGTAGGAAGTTTTTGAGAGAGGTAATCATTATGATCAGAAGTGCAGGCATTTTACTGCCGGTCACATCGCTGCCTTCACCGTACGGCATCGGTACGATGGGAAAGGCAGCACGCGAATTTATAGATTTTCTGGCGGATGCCGGTCAGACATACTGGCAGATCCTGCCGATAGGGCCGACCGGATACGGCAATTCTCCTTATCAGGCACTGTCTTCCTATGCCGGAAGCACCTATCTGATCGATCTGGATGATCTGATCAGCGACGGGCTCCTGACAAAAGAAGAAGTGACATCGGTAAAGTGGGGAAAGAATCCGGAACATACCGATTACGGCATTCTTTATAATGAACGGAACAGGCTGCTGCGGAAAGCGGCAGAGCGGCTTCCCGTAAAGCATCCGCATGAATATCTGGAATTCCTGCGGACGGAAGGTCACTGGCTGAAGGACTATGCCGTCTTTATGGCAATCAAGGATCACTTTGAGGGAAAGCCCTGGACACAGTGGCCGCAGGAGCTGCGCCGTCATAACAGTGAAGAGGTCAGACAGAAGGCTGAAGAATGCCGTCAGGATGTCATCTTCTATGAGCGTGTCCAGTATCTGTTCTACAGGCAGATGAAAGCGATGAAAAAATATGCCAATGACAGCGGCGTCCAGATCATCGGCGATCTTCCGTTCTACATCGCTGCCGATTCGATCGATGTCTGGTCACATCCCGAGCAGTTCCAGATGAACGACCGGAATGAAATGACATTTGTTTCCGGCTTTGCGCCGGATTACGGCAATCCGAAGGGTCAGAAATGGGGCAATCCGCTGTTTGACTGGGACCGTATGCGGCAGGAAGACTACCGCTGGTGGATCGACCGCACTGCCCATCAGTCACGCCTGTTTGATATGATCCGCATTGACCATTTCCAGGGTTATCTTTCCTATTTTGCCGTACCGGCAAACGATCCGGATGCGACCAACGGACACTGGCGCAGCGGTCCGGGACTGGAACTGTTCCGAAAGATGGAAGAAAAGCTGGGAAAACTGCAGATCATTGTTGAGGATCTGGGCCAGCTGACGCCGGAATTCATGGCAATGGTCAAGGAGAGCGGCTATCCTGGCATGAAAATCCTGCAGTATGCCTTTGATCCCAATGATCCGGGTTCCGTCTATATGCCGTTCCAGTATGATCATAATTCCGTAGTCTATACCGGCACGCACGACAACGATACCCTGACCGGGTGGAAAAAGGATAAGAACCAGGCTGCCAGAATCAAAAGAGCGCAGGCATATCTCGGCCTGAACAAAGAGGAAGGTTTTACCTGGGGCATGCTGAGAGCTGCCTACAGCAGCACCAGCGATCTGGCAATCGTGCAGATGCAGGACCTGCTGGAACTGGGAAGCGAAGCACGCTTCAATGATCCGGCCGGAAAGACGCCGGCATGGACATGGCGCTGCCTGCCGGGAGTCTTTACGAAGGAACTGGCAGAGAAGCTGAAAGAGAAGATGCTGCTGTACTGCCGCAACAACTGGCAGGCCAGGCATCCTCAGAAGACAGAGAAGCATTGATGAACCGGAAAAACGGCATTTTCCTGCATGCTTTCCGGTGCCTTTCAAAAATCAAATGTAACCGCTTGCGGTGAGAACTCTATTGTATTAAAATACAAGTAGTCAATAAGAAACGGGAGGTATAATTTCATATGAAAGAGATTTCAGTAACAGTTATTGACCCTGTTGGATTACATGCACGTCCTGCAACTGTAGCAGTCAATGCAGCCAGCAAGTTCAAGAGCGAAGTAAAGGTTGCTTACAAGGGACGTTCCGTCAACATGAAGTCAATCATGGGCGTTATGTCACTTGGTATCCCGACACAGTCCGAAATCACAGTATCCTGTGAGGGTGAGGATGAAGATGTCGCGATTCAGACAATCGAAGAAGTACTTCGTCAGCAGAAAGTCATTTCTTAATAAGTGCTAAATGCAGCCAAAAGGTGGACGCTTCTGAAGTGTCCCTTTTTTTTCAAGAACAGTGAAAATCATAATTGATAACTGAAAGGACGAGAATATGTATTTAGATGAATACAAGCGCTGGCTCGAGGCAGATCTGATCGATTGCGATCTGAAGCCGGAGCTTCTGGGCATTGCCGATGACGATGATGCCATCAAGGAAAGATTTGCGGTATCCCTGCAGTTCGGTACCGCCGGTCTGCGCGGAACACTCGGTGCGGGCACCAACCGGATGAACATCTGGGTAGTCCGTCAGGCTACACAGGGTGTTGCTGACTGGGTCAAGACACAGGGCGGAAAACAGCTGGTTGCCATCAGCTATGACAGCCGTCTGAAGGGCTGGAACTTCGCCAGAGATGCAGCGGGTGTACTTGCCGCAAACGGCATCAATGTCGTGATCTATGATGAGCTGATGCCGGTTCCGGCACTGAGCTTTGCGACCCGTTACTATCACTGCAACGCCGGCATTATGCTGACAGCTTCCCACAACCCGGCCAAATACAACGGCTTCAAGGCCTACGGACCGGATGGCTGCCAGATGACAGATGATGCTGCTGCCGTTGTTTATGACTCCATTCAGAAGACTGATGTTCTGACCGGTGCCAAATATATGTCCTTTGCTGAGGGCGTTGAAAAGGGCCTGATCAAATTCGTGTCCGACGAATGCAAGAACGCTCTGTATGAGGCAATCGAAGCCCGTCAGGTAAGACCGGGTCTCTGCCGTACAGCCGGCCTGAAGCTTGTCTATTCGCCGCTGAACGGAACCGGTCTGGTTCCGGTTACCCGTGTTCTGAATGACATGGGAATCACCGATATCACGATCGTTCCCGAGCAGGAATATCCGAACGGATATTTCACAACCTGCCCGTATCCGAACCCGGAAATCTTCGAGGCTCTGGAGAAGGGTCTGAATCTGGCCAAGGAAGTCGGTGCCGACCTGATGCTGGCAACCGACCCGGATGCTGACCGTGTCGGTATTGCCATGAAGTGTCCGGACGGCTCCTATGAACTCGTTTCCGGTAATGAAATGGGCGTTCTGCTGCTGGACTACATCTGTGCAGGCAGAATTGAAAACGGTACAATGCCGAAGAATCCGGTTGCTGTCATGTCCATCGTATCTACACCGCTGGCTGACAAGGTTGCCGAGCATTACGGTGTTGAACTGAGACATACCCTGACCGGCTTCAAGTGGATCGGCGATCAGATTGCCCGTCTGGAAGCTGCCGGTGAAGTTGACCGCTTCATCTTCGGCTTCGAAGAAAGCTACGGCTATCTTGCCGGACCGTATGTGCGTGACAAGGATGCCATCATCGGATCCATGCTGATCTGCGAAATGGCTGCCTACTACAGAAGCATCGGTTCTTCCATCAAGCAGAGACTGGAAGAAATCTATGCCCAGTACGGCCGTTATCTGAACAAGGTCGACAGCTTTGAATTCCCGGGTCTGTCCGGCATGGACAAGATGAAGGGCATCATGGAAGGCCTCAGAAACGACCCGCCGAAAGAATTCGCCGGCAAGAAAGTCGCAAAAGTCATCGACTATCTGAAGCCGGAAGAAACCGGTCTGCCGAAGGCCAACGTGCTTGTCTACGAACTCGAAGACGGCGCCAAGGTCATCGTCCGTCCGTCCGGAACCGAGCCGAAGGTAAAGACATACTTCACCACACTCGGCAAGGATCTTGCCGAAGCCCAGGCAGAGAAGGATGCTCTGGCTGAAGCCTGCAAGCCGATTCTTTCCTGAAGAATAACCGACCGAAGGGAGTACAGACGCAAAAGTCTGTACTCCTTTTTTCCGTAAAGTGGACAATACAGATTTTTTTTCTTCCTGAAGGGTGTAAAAGAGGGGCTATCAATGTTAGAATGTGAGCGCAACTTTTGATCATGAACCATAAGGGAGAAATATGATGAATCAGTCCAGAATCGTAGAGAGCTTTCATCAGGGACAGTGCACGAATGCCTACCGTATGTTCGGCGCACATTTTGTCTATGAAGGAGGCGAGGGTGTAAGGTTTACGGTCTATGCACCGCATGCCAGAAATGTCAGTGTCATCGGCACCTTTACAGACTGGGATGCCCGGCCGATACCGATGCAGAGGTCGGATTTCAACGGAATCTGGAGCGTTTTTGTGCCCGGTATCAGAGAATGGGAATCCTATAAATATCTGATTGAAAGCCGGAACGGGGAGATGCTTCACAAAGCCGACCCCTATGCTTTCTACAGCGAGACCAGACCGGAAACCGCATCCAAGATCTACGATCTCGATGATATCCGGTGGTCGGACAGAAAATGGCTGGAAAAGCGTTCCAAAAACTTTGACAGACCGGTCAATATCTATGAAGTCTATGCCGGCGGCTGGAAGAAAAACGGGGAATATCCGTATACCTATCCGATGCTGAAGGATAATCTGATTCCGTATGTAAAGGAACACGGATATACGCATATCGAACTGATGCCTCTGAATGAATATCCGTTTGACGGTTCATGGGGCTATCAGGCCAGCGGCTATTTTTCCGTGACATCCCGCTACGGCAATCCGACGGAATTTGCCGCATTTGTCAATGAATGCCACCGGAATGATATCGGTGTCATCATGGATATGGTGCCGGTGCACTTCGTCAAGGATGCTTTCGGACTGCGCTATTTTGACGGAGAGCCCCTGTATGAATACCGGGACAGAAATGATGCCGAGTCGCAGTGGGGCACCATGAACTTCGATCTCTGGAGTGAAGAGGTCCGCTCCTTCCTGATGTCAGCGGCAGTTTTCTGGTGTGATGTATATCATATTGACGGCATCCGCATTGATGCCGTATCCAATCTGATCTACTGGGGCGGCAACAGCAACCGCGGCACCAACGAAGGCTCTCTGAACTTTGTGCGGCGCATGAATTATTATCTGAACAAGGAATATCCTTCGGTCATGCTGATCGCTGAAGACAGTTCCGATTTCCCGAAAGTCACCGCTTCGACACTCGACGGCGGCCTCGGTTTTGACTACAAATGGGATCTGGGCTGGATGAACGACACGCTGAAATACTATGCGACCGATCCGATCTACAGGATCTGGGATCATCACAAGCTGACGTTCTCCATGGCTTACTTTTACAGCGAGCGCTTTCTGCTGCCGCTCAGCCATGATGAGAATGTACACGGCAAGAAAACGATCGTTGACCGCATGTTCGGCGATTATGACATGAAGTTTGCCCAGGCCCGCAACCTTTATGCATATATGTATGCACATCCGGGCAAAAAACTGAACTTTATGGGCAATGAGATTGCTTCCTTCCGGGAATTTGACGAAAAAAAGGAGCTGGACTGGTTCCTGCTTTCCTATCCCCGGCATGACTCCTTCTTGCGTTATATGACCGATTTGAATAGAATTTATAAGGCACATCCCTGTCTGTATCAATATGACTATGATTATCAGAAAGGATTCAGATGGATCGATGCCGATAACGCAAAGCAGAGCATCTATTCCTTTTACCGCGAGGATGATAAGGAATATCTGGTCTGCATACTGAATATGACTGCACAGTCATATGAGAATTATGATATCGGAGTGCCGCAGGGCGGAAAGTATACGGAAATCCTGAACAGTGAGAAGGATATCTATGACGGCTGCAACATGTGCAACTTTGAACCGGTGAAAGCCTGGAAGAACAGGAATGCACAGGGAGCGCTTGAACACTCCGTCACGATCCGCATTGCACCATGGTCGGCAATCTGGCTGACCTGCCCGAAGAAAAAGAAAACAGTGAAGGATACAGAGAGCCGGAAATGATCTGACCGCGCTGTATTTAGAAAGGGAACCATATGTTCAAAAATAAAACAGAGTTCAAGAAAGAGTTCACCCGCCGTCTGATCGAAACTTACGGATGTACGGTTGATCAGACTCACCAGACAGAGAAATATATGACTCTCGGAAACATGGTCAGAGACTATGTGAATGTCAACTGGAAAGACACAAAAGAAGAACTCGCCCGTCAGGAAGCCAAGCAGGTCTATTATTTCTCGATGGAATTCCTGCTCGGAAGACTGCTTACAAGCAATCTGAAGAATCTCGGCATCTATGATGTGGTTGTTGAAGGCCTCAAGGATCTCGGTATTGACTATGACGGTCTGGCAAGACTGGAACTTGATCCGGGACTCGGCAACGGCGGTCTGGGAAGACTGGCAGCATGCTTCATGGACTCTGCCGCATCCCTGAACTATCCGGTCAACGGCAACTGCATCCGTTACCGCTACGGCCTTTTCCGCCAGATCATCAACAAGAAGGGTGAACAGGTGGAAATGCCTGACAACTGGCTGAAAATCGGCAACCCGTGGGAAATCCGCAAGCCGAAGCATGCTGTGGATGTCAAGCTGTACGGACATCTGGAAGTGTCCTATGACGAAAAGGGTGACATGCGCTTCAAGCATGTCAATGCCACCCATATTCTTGCGGTTCCCTATGATATGGCAATGATCGGTGCCAATTCCAAGATGACCAACACGCTCCGTCTGTGGTCGGCGGAACCGGCTGACATTGCACCGCAGGGAAGCGACTACCGCCGCTATCTTTCTTCCGTTGATGATATCTGTCTGAATGTCTATCCGGATGACAGCACCGAAGAAGGCAAGTTCCTGCGTCTGAAGCAGCAGTACTTCTTTGTCTGTGCCGGCATCAGCAGTATTGTCGAGACACACATGAAGAAATATCCGAGCCTGGACAACCTGGGAGAAAAGATTTCCATTCAGCTGAATGATACACATCCGGTACTGGCAATTCCGGAACTGATGCGTGTCATGCTGGATGATTACGGATACCAGTGGGACGATGCCTTCAAGATCGTCCGCTCGGTCATGTCCTATACAAACCACACGGTTATGAGCGAAGCCCTGGAAAAGTGGCCGGTGCATTATGTTCAGGTTCTTCTGCCGCGTATCTACATGATCATTGAAGAATTTGACCGCCGCTATTACCAGTATGCAATGCTGAAGACCAACAATTACGGCATGGCGGAAAGAACCCGCGTCATCCGTGACGGACAGGTGCACATGGCCAACCTGGCAGTCATCGGTTCGCACAGCGTCAACGGTGTTGCCGCTCTGCATTCTGAGATTCTGAAGAATGACCTGTTCCGTGAGTTCCTGGAAGTCTATCCGGGCCGTATCAACAACAAGACCAACGGCATCACACCGCGCCGCTGGATGCTGTACAACAACCCACAGCTGAAGGATATGCTGGACAGGAGAATCGGCCGTTCCTATCATAAAAAATACGAAGATTTTGAAAAGCTGCTGCGGTATGTCGATGATCCCAAGACACAGCGCGATTTCCTGAATGTCAAATATGAGCGCAAGGAGATTCTTGCCAATTACATCAACGATGCCTGCAATGTTGTGGTTGATGCCAATTCGATCTTTGACACCCAGGCCAAGCGTCTGCATGCCTATAAGCGCCAGCTGCTGAATGTGATGAACATCATCTACAGATATCAGTGCATCAAGCGCGATCCGAACTACAGCATGTTCCCGCATACCTATATCTTTGCGGCCAAGGCTGCCAGCAGCTATACCTTTGCCAAGGCAGTCATCAAGCTGATCAACCGGGTTGCGGCAGTCGTCAACAACGATCCGGATGTAAGGGGAAGAATGAAGGTTGTCTTCCTGCCGAACTACAATGTTTCGATGTCCGAAATCCTGGTTCCGGGCACGGATGTATCCGAACAGATCAGTACCGCCGGCAAGGAAGCCAGCGGCACCGGCAACATGAAGTTCATGATCAACGGTGCTCTGACACTCGGAACACTGGATGGTGCCAATGTCGAAATCGACGGACTGGTCGGCAGGGAAAACGATGTCATCTTCGGACTGACCGTCGAAGAGATCAACAACATGCGCTATTCCTACAACGCTCATCATTATTACGATTCCGATGAGCGTATCCGCAATGTCATGAATACCTTCATCAACGGCACCTGGTCGAATCATCATGATGACTTCCGCGTGATCTTTGATGAACTGCTGATGAAGAATGACGAATACTTCGTCCTGGCTGACTTCGATGCCTATGTAAAAGCACAGGATGAAATCGAAAGACGCTATCTTGACCGTTCGGGCTGGGCCAGAAGCTGCCTGATCAACATCGCCAAGAGCGGCTATTTCTCCAGTGACCGTACGATCGAAGAATACGCGTCGGAAATCTGGGATATAAAGAAGCTGAATATCTGATATAATGTACAGGCACCTTTTTCAGGGTGCCTTATTCAGTATGTCTGTGAGGATATATTATGCCAAATTTCAATGCCTACCTCGATGATTTCGGACTGATCAAAGTATGGATGAACCGCAATTTTTACGGCGGCCGTTCCGATTCTTTCTATATTACCGGCGAAGACGGATATATGAGCGAACTGATCATTACCGGCATAGAGGAACATGAAAGCAGTATCCGGTACAATCTGACGGCTCCGGCCGGACTGGAATTCGGACGCCGTTATACCGTCCGTGAACAGCATGGACAGAATGTACCTCTGGAACACAGGATGATCGTCAATACCAAACAGTTCAACGACCGTTTCATGTACCGCGGCGACGACCTCGGAGCTACCTACACGCCGACCCATACTGACTTTGCCCTGTGGGCACCGACGGCAGTCAGCGTCATTCTGAAGCTGCATTCCGGCCGCACCGTGAAGCCGTACATGATGAAGCGGAGTGAACGGGGTGTATACCGGGCCCGTATCTACGGTGATCTGAAACGGACGACATATACCTATCTGGTGGAGCGCAACGGCATTATCGTTGAAACTGTCGATCCGTATGCCTTAAGTTCAACCGCCAACGGCGGCGAAAGCGCCGTGATCGACGAAAATGAAATCCGCAGGATCCGTGATTATCCGCTGAAAGAGAAGAAAACCGGCACCGATGCCGTGATCTATGAGACAAGTGTCCGTGATCTGACGGCTTCGCCGCTGACCGGAACAGACCGCCACAGCACATTTGAAGCATTTGCCCAGGAAGGCACATCCTACAAGGATATGCCGACAGGACTGGATCATATCGCATCCCTCGGTGTGACCCATGTGCAGCTGCTGCCGGTCATGGATTTTGCGACAGTGGATGAAAACCATCCAGAACGGGGATATAACTGGGGCTATGATCCGGCTCATTATCTGGTGCCGGAGGGCAGCTATTCCAGCGATCCGGGCAATCCCTATGCCCGTGTGAAGGAACTGCGGAAACTGATCTGCACCCTTCACCGCCGGCAGCTGCGGGTCAATCTCGATGTTGTCTTCAATCATGTATACGATGTCGAGATGTCACCTTTCCAGAATACCGTTCCGTATTATTTCTTCCGCTACAATGCGTCCGGATATCTTTCCAACGGCACTTACTGCGGCAATGATTTTGCCTCGGAAAAACCGATGGCAAGAAAGTATATTCTCAATGTCATCGAGAAGGTCATGGATCTGTACGGGGCTGACGGCTTCCGTTTCGATCTGATGGGAATTCTTGATGTGACAACCATGAATGCCATCCGTGACACGGCCCGGCGGATCAAGCCGGAGGCCATGATTTACGGCGAGGGATGGGATATGCCGACGGTCATTGACGGATCGGTCAAGGCAACCATCCTGAACCAGGGAAAGATGCCGTTCATCGGTCATTTCAATGATTATTTCCGGGATATTGTCAAAGGCAAGACCAGCGACGATCAGAAATATGAAAAGGGTTATATTACCGGCGATCTCGGACTCTCATTCGGGGTGCTGAGCGCATTGAGCGCCAATGTTCTGGGCGATCCGTATTTCAAGCGGTTCACAACGCCGGATCAGTCGATCAATGCCCTTGAAACCCACGACAATTCCACGATCTGGGACAAGATGAGAGCCTGCTGCAGTAATGAGGACCGTGACACCAGACAGCAGCGGCAGAAGCTGCTGATCGTTACCGGCCTGGTTGCCCAGGGCATTCCGTTCCTGCATGCCGGTGAGGAATTCTGTGCCACCAAAAATGACAATTCCAACTCCTATAACGCCGGTGATGCCATCAACCAGATGGACTGGGAAAGAGCGTATACCAACCGCCGAATCATCGATTTCACCCGCAAGGCAATTGCGCTGCGGGCCAAGTATCCGGGATTCCGGCTGAAGCGCACGGAAGACATTCAGAAGTATGTGCGCCTGTCGGTTGCCGAAGGCGGCATCGTCTTCTATGACATCAATTACATCGATTCGGAAAACCACGTCAATATTCTGAGGGTGATTCTCAATCCGACTTACGATGACCGGTATTATACATTCGAGCCGGGCTGGCATATCATCTTCAACCGTGACGGCAACAGCGAAGACGGAGAACGCAGTGAAATCTGCGTGCCGCGTCTTTCTGCCGTCGTATGCGGACGCTGACACATACATACAGGTACAGGAGGGAATCTTCCAGTACCTTTTTCTTTTTGTTATACTTTTCCTTAAAGAAACAGGTGAGCTTATGAAGAAAATGAGGAATATACTGCTGGCTGCGGCACTGCTGCTGAGCATGCCTGCCGGCATTGTCAGAACTGCTGCCGAAAGGGACGAAAACAAGGCGTTTGAAGAGTTCATGGACAGTGAATTCCGGGAGATGATGGAATCCGATTACCTGACCATGCATTACACGCTGAAGGATTTTGCGAAGACCGGATTTGACAAGCCTGATCTGACGGTCGGCGATGCGACATGGGAAAGCTATGAGGAAGCGTATCAGGAAGGCGTGGATACGGTTGCCGAACTGAAAACCTTTGACTATGATGCGCTTTCGGAAGAAAACAGGGTCAATTATGATACCTATCTGTTCTTCCTTGAAAACATGAATGCGCTGAATGCAAAGCCGGAACTGGATTTTATATTTGCGCCGAACGGTGTGCTGGATAATCTGACAGTCAATTTCACCGAGTTTGCCTTTTACCGTGAAGAGGATATCAATGATTACCTGGAAATACTGTCCACCATTGACGAATATCTCGATGAATGCCTGGAGGTCACCCGCAGGCAGGCAGCTGACGGATACTTCATGTGCGATGCCGCACTGAAATCGACACTGGAAAGCATCGACAAGTTTACGTCCAAGACAGATGACAACGAACTGATCATCATCTTCGACAAGAACATTGATGCCATGGAAGGAATCAGTGACGAACACCGTCAGGAATACAAGGACCGCAACCGCGATATCGTTCTGAATGCATATATTCCCGCCTGCCGGAAAGTCGGCGAAGAACTGCAGAAACTGCAGGGAAGCCGGAAGGTCGGAGATTCTGTCTATGATCTGGAAGGCGGTAAGGAGTACTATGAATCACTGCTGAAATTCAAGACCAGCACCGATCTTTCACCGCAGGAAATCTTTGATCTTGCGGACGCATATCTCAATCAGGAACTGCAGAACTATATCGTGATGATGTATACCGGCTCCGGTGATTTTGAAGAAGCCAGACCGGAAGAGGATGCCGAGAGTGTTCTGCATTTCCTGCAGGATCATCTGGAAGATTTCCCGGCCGGACCGGATGTGACATTCACCGCATCCTATCTTGATCCGAGTGTCGCCAATCCGTCCACGGTTGCCTACTATATGAACCCGCCGATTGATGATGTGACGGAAAACATCATCCGCATCAACGGCGATCTTGTCGGTGATACGAATGAACTCTATACCACTCTGGCGCATGAAGGATTCCCGGGTCACTGCTATCAGATCACCTGGTTCCTGAATCAGAATCCGCATCCGCTGCGCAGCCAGATTTCCAATATGGGCTATACCGAAGGCTGGGCCATGTATGTGCAGGACTGGGCCTGGAAGAATTCCGGGCTGAGTACAGAGTCAGCCGAACTGCAGCGTATGGATCAGAATGTCAACTACATGCTCAATGCCGTCTGCGATGTTGCCGTCAACGGCCTGGGATACAGTCAGGAGAAACTGGCAGAATACCTGACCGGTCTCGGTCTGACTGCCGATGCGGCAGCGTCTCTCTATGAATTCGTCTGCCAGCAGCCGGCGCTGATCACACCGTACGGCATCGGGCTGATTCAGTTCCTGAAACTGAAGGACATGGCGGTCAGCTCGCTGCAGGATCAGTTCAATCTGAAGGAATTCAATACCGTGCTTCTGAATCACGGCGACAGACCGTTTGCCCTGGTGGAAGCGGATGTCAGAGCTTATATCGAAAGCAAGGGCGGCACTCCGGCAGGAGGCAGCAGCATGCCGGTTTCGCCGGTCAATCCGATCATCGATCCGCAGCCGCCGCAGAACAATACGTGGATTCCGCTGACCATCGGCGGTATCTGCCTTGCGGTACTGATCGGCTGCCTGCTGTGGCGGCGCAGAGTCAGAACGAGGAAAGTGTTTGAAAATGAAACAGAATAACTGGACACCGTGGCTGAAGCAGGAATGGCAGCAGCCGTATTTCAGAAAGCTTGCGGCATTTGTTCATGAAGCCTATGAACACGGGCGGATCTATCCGCCCAAGCAGCAGGTTTTCGCTGCTTTTGAAAACTGTGACATCAATGATATCAAAGCTGTGATTCTCGGCCAGGATCCGTATCATCAGCCGCACCAGGCACACGGCATGTGCTTTTCCGTCAATCCCGGTATTGCGATTCCGCCCAGCCTGGTCAACATCTTCAGGGAACTGCAGGATGATCTCGGCTGCTATATTCCCAACAACGGCTTTCTGATGCCGTGGGCACAGCAGGGAGTGTTTCTGCTGAATACGGTCATGACAGTGGAGGATTCACATCCCCGCTCACATGCCGGCAGAGGCTGGGAAACATTTACCGATCATGCCATACAGAAAATCAATGACAGGGAAGATCCGGTTGTCTTTCTGCTCTGGGGCAGGGATGCCAGGAACAAGGCAGGGATGATCGACAGAAGCAGGCATCTTGTTCTGGAAGCGGCACATCCGTCCCCGCTCAGTGCCTATCACGGTTTTTTCGGATGCCGGCACTTTTCCAGAACCAATGATTTTCTGAAGGAACACGGGAAAAAAGAAATAGACTGGCAGATACCGAATTTATGAGTGAAAAAGAGATGATCAAAAGAAATGCTGAATGGGTCATGTCGCGGCACAGCCGCAGTCATGGCCTTTTGCCGATCCGCACGGTTCTGGAAAAATACGGCAATCCACAGGACAGGATGCAGGTGATTCAGGTTGCCGGCACAAACGGCAAGGGCAGCACGGTCAATTATCTGAAGGATATTCTGACGGCGATGGGCTATAAGACAGGCACTTTTACCTCGCCGCATCTGATCCATCACTTTGACCGCATCCGCATCAACGGCGGCTGGATCCCGGAAGAACGGTTTAATGCCTATCTGGAAGAGATGGCAGATGATATTGAACAATATGATCTCGGCATGTTTGAAATCGACACGGTGATCTCGCTGCGCTGGTTCCTGGAACAGAAGGTGGACTACGCAATTCTGGAATGCGGAATCGGCGGCCGTCTTTCCAATACCAATGTCATGAAGAAGCCGCTTCTCAGCATTATTACAACGATCGGAATGGATCACATGAACATGCTGGGGGACAGGATCGAACAGATTGCCTTTGAGAAAGCCGGCATCATCATGCCGTATACTTCCTGTGCCGTCGGTTTTCTTCTGCCCGAAGCGGAGAATGTGATCCGCAGAACTGCCTATGGCAGACATGCCGGCATCACTTCCCCGAAGCGGTTCTACCGTGATCTCGGAACCGATCAGTTTGTGTACAGGAATCATGTCTATACGATTCAGGGAGCTTCCTACCAGAAGCACAATGCGGCGCTGGCTGTGCACAGTGCCTGGCTGCTGGGAATTGACATTGCGGATGAGCGGGTCATTCAGGCAGTTGCGTCTTCGCAGTGGCAGGGACGTTTCGAAACGGTCGGCACTGATCCGCTGACTGTCATCGACGGTGCCCATAACGAAGAAGGCATCCGGGCTCTCTGTGCCTCTGCCGCCGTTCTTCCTTCACCGCTGCGGATCGTTTTCAGTGCCCTGCGTGACAAGCCGGGAAGAAGGATGGCATCGATACTGAAGGAGCACTGCGATCGGCTGTATGTCACCCGCTTTGAATATTACCGGGCTGACAGCATGGAAGATCTTGCCGTGGACGGAGCTGTTCTCTGCGATGACTGGAAAGAGGCCGTTGCCGAAGCGGAAGGATACTGCCGCGGCGGCAGTGTTCTGATCACCGGATCGCTGTATTTTATTTCCGAAGTCCGTGAATATCTCCTGAACAGGCAGAATCATGGCGCGAAATAAGCCAAAAAGGGAGTTTTTACAGTACAAATCAAAGTGTTCTGTAATATAATAAATATACAAAGCGAATCGTTGCAGGAGGCAATTATAATGAGAGCTAATACTATGGCGGCCATGATCCTCGCAGGCGGAAGAGGTACCCGTCTTTTGGACTTGACCAAAAAAGTCG
>CAMNGB010000005.1 GCA_946537835.1 uncultured Erysipelotrichaceae bacterium | reverse complement strand
CCTCGAGCTGTTCTCTTGTCTTTTCCAGATCGATGATGTAGACACCGTTTTTGGCAGTGTAGATGTAGGGTCTCATCTGCGGATTCCACTTGCGTGTCTGGTGTCCGAAATGTACCCCGTTTTCGAGCATTTTCCTCATTGAAACAACAGCCATTTTTCATAACCTCTCTTTCCGTTGTTTTCCGCCACGGTTTCGAACATCATCAACACGCGCATAAACAGCTGAGTGTTTATTAGGTCCACGTGCACGGGATGATGAATCCGCCGTGTGAGTATTAGCATCACGCATGCAAAAAGCACGCAAAAAGATGCCAAGATGAATACTAACACATCCCGGCATCCTGTGTAAAGATGAAATCTCACTCCCTATTCGGAAAGATTGATTCTTTCAACGCCTTCTTCCGATACGGCATCGATGGTTCCGTCTTCGGAAAGGACAATGCCGACAAACGTCTGTCCCAGTTCCGCCCTTCTGCGGACATAGCGGACGGTGGAATTGAAGCGGGCCCCGCGGGCAGGATTGCCCCTGGCCGTAAAGTCACCGTCAAGAATGGCACCGATGCAGGAACAGCTGCAGTCCGTATCCATGATCAGGGCGCCGTCAATTGCGGTCAGGTAGCGGATCAGGTGCATCTTCTCACTGAGTCTGACGGAACTGATGCCGGTGGCACTCTTGGCATCACACAGACGCTTGGATTCCGATGCGGAATCCTTCGCGCCGCCGATGATCAGAATCGTGCCGTGGCTCTGGGTGGATGCGGCACGGATGACCGCCTCGATCCTGGCACTCTGCTCCGGTGTCAGGCTTTCGCCGATCTTTCCGAAAGACTTTGTGATCTGCACATCATGGCTGCGCCTGGTATGAATATGATATCTGGCATTGTAATAGCTGAGCTTCTTGTTTTCGTTGTAGGTGATCGTCCAGCTCAGATGCCCCCACATCCTGAGATAGCATTCATAGGCAGCCGGCTTTGAGGCCGACAGTCCGCAGATCTTTCCCTGCTGATTGACAACCAGGGCAATATCCTTGTCGCTCATTTCCACCAGCTTGCGCACCTGTCGGAGATGAGATACGGCAAACGGCACCGGTTCCTTAAATGATACGTCCAGTCCGCCGTTCCGCTTTGTCCTTCTTTCACCGGTATGATCATACCGCGGGATCAGGATCGAGCAGTTGATATAGTCACCTTCATATGTCAGCGCCGACAGCGTCTGGATCAGGCTGATATCGAGCTGATAGAAGCCGTGGAAATACTGCGATACGCCGGAAGCGATCAGGGTCTCATACATATGGGAAATGCGCACCTTGCGGAAGCCGAATACGTCATACTGACGGAACAGATCCTCCCAGAAGGCACGGGTGATAAACAGCAGCGGTGAAATGGCATCCTCGCAGAAATCAAATACGACAAACAGGTCATCGTGAAACCATGTATAGGAATTCTCAAAATTATCGATCTCAGACACATCCTTGACGATGGCATAGTTCACCTTGCTGGAGTGCCAGGCGACCGTGGAAATGCTGTAGCCGCATTCCAGACCCTGTTCCAGTGTCCGCTGTTCATTGGCAAAATGAATGCGGAAATCAGGGATATTCTTCGGATCATTATACAGATGCTTCAGCAGATTCCCGTACAGATCGCGGGTCTTTAAAAACAGTTCTTCACGCGGTGTATCCGCGTCATTAATGATCTGGTCCCAGAAATTCATGATATGTCCCCTTTCAGGTTCTTTCTGATTCCATTATCTTTCTCTTTCTTTCCTTCCGTCAATGAAAAAAGACTGCTTTCGCAGTCTTGTCAGGCTTTGGCGCCGTACTGTTCGTAATAGGCATTGATGCGTCCGAGAAGTTCGTCATCCAGCCGGTTTTCTTCCTTCAGGATTTCGACAACTTCCGGCATCGATACGATGGCAGCCGTCGGGAATCCGTACAGTTCGGATACTTCCTGCAGAGCCGTAGTATCGCCCTTGCCCTTTTCGTTGCGGTTGAGGGAAACGATCAGACCCTTGATTTCGACATCAGCCTGGCTTCTGACGATCGGCACGGTCTCTTCCATTGACTTGCCGGAGGTCGTGACGTCTTCGATCATGATCACCTTATCGCCGTCCTGCAACTTTGAGCCGAGCAGGATGCCGGTATCGCCGTGATCCTTGACTTCCTTGCGGTTGCAGCAGTAGCGGACTTCCCTGCCGTACAGTTCATGAATGGCCATGGCCGTGGCGACTGCCAGCGGAATGCCCTTGTAGGCCGGTCCGAAGAGGACATCGAAGTCCAGTCCGAAGTTGTCATGAATGGCCTTTGCATAATAGCAGGCAAGATCATGAAGCTGGCCGCCGGTGACATAGGCGCCGGCATTCATGAAGAACGGTGACTTGCGGCCGCTCTTGAGGGTGAAATCCCCGAACTTCAGGGCATTGCATTCCAGCATGAAATGCGTAAATTCCTTCTTATACTCTTCCATGACTGATCTCCTTTTCAATCTGTTTGTAGGTTTCAACAGGATTTTCGGCCTTGGTGATGGAACGGCCGACAACGATCATGTCGCAGCCCTGTTCCCTGGCATATTCCGGTGTGGCGACGCGCTTCTGATCATCCACGCTGTTGCCGGCAAGACGGATGCCCGGCGTAACGGTCAGGAAGTCATCGCCGCAGGCTTCATGGATGGCCTTTGCCTCATGAACCGAGCAGACAACACCGTCCAGTCCTGCTTCCCTGGCATTTCTGGCATAATGGACAACGGTATCGATCACTTCGCCGTCAATGCCCATTTCCTCATTCATCGCCTCCTTCGAGGTGCTGGTCAGAATGGTGACGCCGATGACCTTTGCCGGCTGCTGTCCTTCCGGTGTTCCTTCAATAATGCCTTCCTTTGCGGCTTTCATCATGGCAATGCCGCCGCCGCAGTGACAGTTGACAATATCGACACCGAGGGCAGCCAGGTTCTTCATGCCGCCTCTGACCGTATTCGGAATGTCGTGAAGCTTGAGGTCGAGGAAGATCTTATGACCCATTTCCCTGACTTCGCGGACAATGTCCAGTCCGCATCCGTATGTCAGTTCCATGCCGATCTTGACATAGACCGGCTCATCAAACTGCTTCAGGAAGCCGAGTACTTCCTCACGGGTGGAAAAATCCAGTGCTACGATGGTTCTGCTCATCTTGAACTCCTTTCAATCACATCCTGAACAGATGCATATCCGTATTTTGCAAGCACATCCGGAAGATCGTCGATGATCTTCACACAGACGTACGGATCGACAAAATTCTGGGCGCCGACTTCAACCGCCTTTGCGCCGGCCAGCAGGAACTCGAGGACATCCTCAGCCCGGCTGATGCCGCCGACACCGATGATCGGGATCCTGACGGCATTGGCACACTGCCATACGGCTCTGACTGCAACCGGCTTGATCGCCGGTCCGGAGAGGCCGCCGGTATTGTTGGCAAGGACGGGCTTTCCGGTTCTCAGATCGATGCGCATGCCGAGCAGCGTATTGATCATGACCAGTCCGTCCGCCCCGGCTTCTTCAACAGCCTTTGCGATTTCGACGATATTCGTCACATTCGGCGTCAGCTTGACATAGACCGGCTTTTTCGATGCGGTCTTTGCCATTCTCGTAACCTTTGCGGCAAGTGCAGGATCGGTGCCCAGCCCGATGCCGCCGTGCTTTACATTGGGGCATGAGATATTCAGTTCAAAGGCATCGACAACCGGACTGTCATTCATCTTTTCGATGACTTCGACATAGTCCTCTTCCGCCGCACCGGCCACATTGGCCAGCACGCAGGTATCATACTGCGCCAGAAACGGCAGTTCGTTTTCAATAATGTAGTCGACACCGTGGTTCTGCAGGCCGATCGCATTCAGCATGCCCATCGGTGTTTCGGCAATGCGCGGGGTCGGATTGCCGAAGCGCTCCTTCGGCGTGGCACTCTTGATGGCAATGCCGCCGAGGCGGCTGAGATCATAGAGTTCGGCCAGCTCACGGCCGTATCCGGCACAGCCGGAAGCGGGAATGATCGGATTCTTGAGATCCAGTCCCGGCAGCTTTACAGAAAGATCCATATCAGAGCACCGCCTTTCCGATGGCAAAGACCGGTCCGTCCTTGCATACCCGAAGGCTTCCGCCTTCCTGATCCTTTACGACGCAGCCCATGCATGCGCCCATGCCGCAGGCCATGCGGCTTTCCAGTGAAATATATCCGTCGCTGTAGTTTTCGCTGACTGCCTTCAGCATCGGCAGCGGGCCGCAGGACAGCACGAATGTTTCTGTAATACTGTTTTCCCTGATCGCATCGATGACCGTTCCCCTTGTGCCGCAGGATCCGTCCATCGCTGCAGTATATACATCACATCCGAGCTTCCGGAATTCATCGGCCAGAATGACGCTCTGGGCATCATTGAAGCCGAGCACGGCTGTCACATGATGTCCGTCTGCGATATAGCGGGCAGCTGTTTCCAGCAGCGGCGGCACGCCGACACCGCCGCCGATGACCATGACATCACGGTCTTCAACGGGGAATCCGGTACCGAGCGGTCCGAACAGATCCAGCGTTTCACCTGCTTTCATCTCAGACATTTTCAGGGTTCCGTCTCCGACCGTCTTGTAGACAAGAACGATCCTGTCATCTGCGGGAATGCGGCAGATGCTGATGGGACGGCGCAGATAGAAGCCGGGAACCTGCACCTGCACGAACTGTCCGCAGGAAGCCTCTTTGGCAATCGAGGTCTGCAGCGTCATCTTCCAGGTATCCTTTGCGATATTCACATTTTCAAGTATGACTGCCTGTTCAGTTTTCATCGTTGTTCTCCGCATTATAAACCGTCTTTCCGCCGACGATGGTGCGCATGACCTTCGCCCTGACACTCCAGCCGTCAAACGGGGTGTTCTTTCCCTTCGATGCAAATTCGGATGCATCGATCAGATATTCATGATCGAGATCGGCAATGATCAGATCGCTGGCATATTCTTCCCTGATTTCGCCCCTGCCGGTCATGCCGAAGCGCCTGGCCGGCTTTTCCGACATCCAGGAGCACAGCTGCGGCAGAGTCCAGCGCTTCTGCTTATATACAAATTCGGTATAGAGCAGCGCAAAGCTTGTCTCCAGCGATACGATGCCGAAGGCTGCTTCCGCCATCGGCTTTTTCTTGTCCTTTTCGGCATGCGGCGCATGATCGCTGGCAATGAAATCCAGCGTACCGTCTTCCAGTGCCTCGATCAGGCACATTCTGTCTTCATGGGAGCGCAGCGGCGGATTCATTTTCCAGTTCGGTCCTTTGACATCCCTGTCTTCCAGAAGCAGATGATGGGCCGTGACTTCGGCGCTGACATCGGCGCCTGCCGCCTTGGCGGCACGCAGTGCCTCAACCGATTCAATCGCGGAAATATGGCAGCCGTGATAGCGTGCTCCCGTCTTTTCAGCCAGCACCAGATCTCGCTTCAGCTGTTCGCTTTCGCAGGCGGACGGAATGCCGATCCAGCCGTTTTTACCGGCATATTCCGATTCATGGACACTGGCACCGGGCTTCCGGTAATTCATATCTTCGGTATGGCAGGCGATCAGAACATCCAGATCCTTTGCCTTCTTCAGGGCAGCCTCCATGACATCATCCTCGGCAACGCCGACCCCGTCATCGGAGAACCAGCGGATCCCGAGTTCCTTCATGCCTTCCATATCGGAGACACATCTGCCCTTTTCTTCATCGGTAATCGTTCCGTACGGCAGAACATTGACAATGCAGTCTTCCGCGATCTTTTTCAGATAGACGCCGGCCGTTTCGGGATCATCCGGAAACGGGCTGAGGTTCGGCATCGGACAGACGGTCGTAAAGCCGCCGCGGGCTGCCGCCATACTGCCGGTGCGCAGGGTTTCCTTATGCTCATAGCCGGGCTCACGGAAATGGACATGCACATCGATCAGTCCGGGCAGGACATACATTCCTTCGGCATCGATGATCTCGGCATCGTCAATGACGATCTCGCCGGCGACCTTGAGGATGCCGGTCTCATCAAACAGCACTTCCTTTTTCTGCACGGTTCCTTCATGGAGAACCATGCCGTTTCTGATCAGCGTTTTCATCTTCACCTCTCATGCAAAAAAAAGACAGCAGTCCTTAACGGGACAGCTGCCGCTCACAGGCGTTATCAAACAAGACAGAAATACCACTGCTCATAACGTTCGCAGACATCTCTTTTCTGAAGCATCCGGCATTGTTTTTCATCGGCATCTCCTTTTGTCTGTAAGAATTCTACCACAGGCACATCCAAAAGCAATCATTTTTCACTGATTGCGCCTGGAATGCGGATGCGCCAGATCGACTGCCTTCTGCAGGCGGTCCTGGGTCACATGGGTATAGATCTGGGTCGTCGACAGATTCTCATGTCCGAGCAGTTCCTGGACGATTCGAAGGTCGGCGCCGTTGTCGAGAAGATGGGTCGCAAAGCTGTGCCGGATCATATGCGGATGCACATGAACGGCCAGTCCGGCTTCTTCGCCGCTCTTTTCGCACAGCAGCTGAATGCTGCGGGAAGTGATCGGCTTTCCCCGCCTGTTGACAAACAGGTATCCGTGCTCTTCCCTGTCTTCCATGAAAACCGGACGGCTTTCTTCCAGATACAGTTCGATCAGCTGGCCGCAGCGGGGATAGAACGGAATCATGCGTTCCTTGCTTTCCTTGCCGAGAACGCTCAGATAGCGTTCCTTCAGATTGATCTTGCTCAGCTGCAGGGATGCACATTCGCTGACACGCAGCCCGCACGCATACATGACTTCGATCATGCAGCGGTCCCGGATCCCGGCCGGATCATTCAGATCAAAGAAGTCCAGCAGCGTTTCCATCTGTTCAAACGTCAGAAACTCGGGAAGCTTGCGGCGCGACGCGGTTCCCCTGAACATCCGCACCGGATTGGCACTGACGCCTTCCGAACGGTTGAGATAGCGGTAAAAGGACTTCAGGGCGGAAAGATTGCGGGCATAGCTGCTGTTGGACAGCGGCACGCCGCCGATCTCTCCGGAACGCAGCTTCATGACATAATCGCTGATATCTTCCTTGCCGACTTTCTCAAAGGAAGAAATACCGTTTTCCCTGAGATATTCCAGAAAGCGTTCAATATCACGCCGGTAGGCATCGGCCGTATCGGCACTGCCGGTACGGGAAAGACGGATATGATCGAGAAAACGGTCAAGTGAACGTTCAAAGCTGTCCGACATCCTTCATCTCCCGGATCAGAGCCAGAGCCTGCGGGGCATACCGGTTCTTGCGGTCCTTCTTATTGAACTTCCCTTCCAGATACATGATGCCGAAATTGGCATTCATCGGCTGGAAGTGATTCGGATCGGCTGTCGCAATGTAATGGGACATGGCACCGATCATCGTCTTCGGTCCCGGGCACACCGGATCTTCGCCTTTCATGACATGGGCGAGATTGATTCCCGCCAGCATGCCGGAGGCAGCCGATTCGATATAGCCTTCGACACCGGTCATCTGACCGGCAAAGAACAGATCGTCACGGTCCTTCCACTGATAGGTCTCGCGCAGGCACTTCGGTGAATTGATGAAGGTATTCCTGTGCATGACGCCGTAGCGGACGATCTCGCAGTGTTCAAGACCCGGAATCATCTGCAGGATCCGCTTCTGCTCACCCCACTTCAGATGGGTCTGGAACCCGACGATGTTGTAGAGCGTCGCTTCGGCATTGTCCTGGCGCAGCTGGACAACGGCATAGGGACGCTTCTTTCCTTCCTGTTCCAGACCGACCGGCTTCATCGGTCCGAACAGCAAAGTATTGCGGCCGCGTCTTGCCATTTCCTCAAACGGCATGCAGCCTTCGAAATAGACTTCCTTTTCAAAGCTGTGCAGCTCTGCCGTTTCGGCAGTGATCAGCGCTTCATAGAAAGCATCGAACTGATCCCTGTCCATCGGGCAGTTGATATAGTCCGCTTCGCCCTTGTCATATCTGGACTTGCGGTAGGCCTTTTCCATATCGATCGATTCATAGGTTACGATCGGTGCCGCCGCATCATAGAAATAGCAGTATTCCTCTCCGGAAAGAGCACTGATGGCCTTTGTCATGGCATCCGAGCTTAACGGTCCGGTCGCAATGACGCACGGTCCTTCCGGGATGGCATCACATTCTTCGGAAACCACTTCGATCAGCGGATGGTTTCTGATCTTTTCGGTGATCATTGCCGCAAACCGGTTCCTGTCAACGGCCAGGGCACTTCCGGCCGGCACCTGATTGGCATCGGCACTGCTCATGATCAGCGATCCGATCGTCCGCATCTCCTCCTTCAGAAGCCCGACAGCATTTGTCAGGGCATTGGAGCGCAGGGAATTGGAACAGACCAGTTCGGCAAAGTCATCACTGTGATGGGCCGGTGTCTTCTTCACCGGCTTCATTTCGACAAGCTTTACGGAAATGCCTCTTTCCGCCAGCTGCCAGGCAGCTTCACAGCCGGCCAGTCCGGCTCCGACTACGGTTGCCTTCATGCCTTGCTGCTCTTGCGGGCAGTTTTCCTGACCGCAGTCTTTCTTGTCGTCTTTCTGGCGGCAGCGGAAGAAGAACGGCTGACGATCCGTTCACCTTCCAGGCTTTCCATATAACGGCACTTCGGGAAATTGGAACAGCCGTGGAAATAGGTTCCGTAGCGTGATTTTCTCTTCAGCAGCTCACCGCCGCATTCCGGACAGGCCTTTCCGGTCGGTTCCGGCTTTTCCTTTTCGGTCTTTTCGATCTGACGCGTATAGCGGCATTTCGGGAAGTTTCCGCAGGAGATGAAGCGGCCGTAGCGGCTGGTTCTGTATACCAGTTCGCCGCCGCATTCCGGACAGGTCTCACCGACCTTTTCCGGTTCCAGCTTGTCCATGCCTTCATAGGCCTTCTCAAGCAGCGGCTCGAAGCGGTCATAGAAGGACCTGAGAGTAGCGGTTTCATCCATATTTCCTTCCGCGATCTGGTCCAGTTCATTTTCCATGTTTGCCGTATAGTCAACGTTGATGATGTCACTGAAGAATTCATCCAGCTTTTCAACCGTCAGGGTTCCCTGATCGGTCGGCCGGAATACCTTGGTGCGGCTCTTCTCGCTGGTCTTTTCCAGCGTCACGTAATTTCTTGCCTGGATCGTATCGATGATCATGGCATAGGTCGAAGGACGGCCGATGCCGTCTTCTTCCAGAGCCTTGATCAGCCGGGCTTCGGTATAGCGCGCCGGCGGTTCGGTAAAGTGCTGGTTCGGTGTCAGTTCGGCCGGAGTCAGGACTTCCCCTTCGCTCAGTTCCGGCAGGATGACATCACGTGAGGAATCATAGTCTCCGTATACCTTCAGGTAGCCGTCAAATTTCAGCGTGCTTCCCTGGGCAGTGAAATCATATCCTTCACGGCTCAGCGTGACACTGAGGGAATCATATTTTGCCGGTGCCATCAGTGAAGCAAGGGCCCGGGCATAGATCAGCTTGTAGAGGCGGTACTGTTCGTTTGTCAGATACGGCTTCAGCGCTTCCGGCGTATTGGCCAGGCTGGTCGGACGGATCGCCTCATGGGCATCCTGGGAATTGGCATCATTGCGCACCCGGTAGCCGCCGAGATATTCCTTGCCGTATTCATCGATGATGACCTCGCGGGCATCATTGATAAAGACGTTGGACAGACGGGTGCTGTCGGTACGCATATAGGTGATCAGACCCTCTTCGCCGTGTCCGGTGTCAATGCCTTCATACAGGCGCTGGGCAACCGACATGGTGCGTCTGGCACTGAAGGAAAGCTTGGTGCTTGCCTCCTGCTGCAGCGTACTGGTAATGAACGGCGGTCTCGGATCGCGGTGACGGGTCGAACTTTTGATCTCACTGACGGTGAACGGACCCTGACATGCGTCAAAGGCCTTCATCGCTTCTTCTTCATTGTGAAGCTGGGCTTTTTCGCCGTTGATTCTGCTCAGCGAGGCATTGAATTTGCGGCGGCTCTTTTCAAAAACGGCATCCAGTGTCCAGTATTCTTCCGGCACAAATGCCTGAATTTCCTTTTCCCTTTCAACGATCAGCTTCAGGGCAACCGACTGCACGCGGCCGGCAGACTTGGATTTGATCTTGGTATTCAGCAGCTTGGAAAGCTTGAAGCCGATGATGCGGTCAAGAATACGTCTGGTCTCCTGCGAATGCACGAGATCCATATCGATCACGCGCGGGCTCTTGAAAGCTTCGGTCACGGCATTCTTGGTGATTTCATGGAATGTGACACGGTCAGCCTCATCCATCGGCAGTCCCAGTTCCTCTGCCAGATGCCAGCTGATCGCCTCTCCCTCGCGGTCCGGGTCGGTTGCGAGATAGACATGATCAGCCTTTTTCGCCTGTTTCTGCAGGTCCTTTACGGTATCTGTCTTGTCCTTGGAAATGACATAGGTAGGCGCAAAATCATTTTCAATATCTACACCGAGTCCGTCCTTGCCCTTGATGGCAAGATCCCTGATATGGCCTTTGCTGGAAACGACGGTATAGTCCTTTCCGAGATATTTGGCAATCGTCTTGGACTTTGACGGTGACTCTACAATGACTAAATTTTTCATAAGCAACTCCTGTCAGGAAAAATTACAATTTCAAAGGATAGCGTAAAACTTATGATCTTTCAACTGTTAGTATTTCCGCACCAGATCCTTCAGCTGTCCTTCTTCATGCAGGATCATGGCACCTTCGGCAATCAGACGGTTGCAGCCGGCACCATAGGAATCAAAGAGCGGCCAGGGTACGGCATAGATGTCCCGGCTGAGGGCAGCAGCTTCATTTACCGTCAGCATCGTTCCGCTGCGGATTTCCGCCTGGGTAACGATCAGCGCTTCTCCCAGCGCCGCGATCAGACGGTTGCGCCAGGGAAAATGATGCTTCCGGATACCGGTGTGATACGGGTATTCGCTGAGAATCAGATGATCCCGTTCCATCCTATAATATAAGTCCCTGTTGCAGGACGGATAGATCCTTGAAAAACCCGAGCCGATGATGCCGATCGTTGCCCCGCCGTCCAGGGCACAGCGGTGCACCAGCCCGTCGGCTCCTCTGGCAAGGCCGGAAACCAGCACAAAATCCTTTTTCAGCAGATCTGCACACCAGCGGGTGCAGGCCGCACCGTAAGGCTGCAGGTCACGTGAGCCGATGATTGAGATCATTCTCCTTTTCAGCAAAGAAATATCACCCCGGTAAAAAACAACCCAGGGCGGGTAGCGCAGTCCGTGCAGCTGCCCCGGATAGTCTTCGTCCAGACAGGTGATATAGTTTTCCTTAATTGTGATCGGATCGGGTGTCAGATGATTCTTTTCGGCATCTGCGATCCTGGCCCAGTCGCCGTCAAACATATATGCATAGGCGGCAAGCTTTTCACGTTCGTTCATTTCGGTGTCCTCCGTCAGTTATATAGAGGACATTCCGTCATTCTCCGAAAAGATCAAGCTCCTGCTGCTGAGCCCGCACCGGTGCAAAGGAGCGGCGGTGAATGGGCGTAATGCCGTATTTCCGGATGGCATCCATATGCTGTTTCGTCCCGTAGCCCTTGTTCTTCGCAAAGCCGTATTCCGGATACAGTCTGTCATATTCCTTCATCAGCCGGTCTCTGGTCACCTTGGCAAGGATCGACCCTGCTGCAACATTGACCGACTTCTGGTCACCCTTGACAGGATGGAAGATCAGCGGCTTTCCGGCATCTTCGGGAAGTTCGATCGGCATTGCATCGGTGACAACGACTGCCTCCGGTGCATCGGCTGCGATTCTGGCCATGGCCATCTGGTCGGCATGATAGATATCGTATGTATCGATATCCTTTTCACTGACGATCAGGATCTCAAACCAGAGGGCATCTTCCTTAATGATATCGAACAGTTCTTCCCGCTTCTTTTCGCTGAGGCTCTTGGAATCATAGATCAGCGGGTTTTCATAGCCGACCGGAAAGATGACGCCGGCAACAGTCAAAGGGCCGGCAAGAGGACCCCTGCCGGCTTCATCGATGCCAAGCACCAGCTGACCCTTGGGCCAGTATTCGTGCTCATATTCATTCGTGCAGATCTTCTGCACCTTCGTCTTCACTGTTTTCTTCATCCGGTCTTTCAAGGGTCAGGCGTCCCAGCTTTCCGTGTCTGAGTTCCGTCAGGAACAGATCGGCAGCCCGCTTGGTATCGGGTTCCCCTTTTTCCTTCAGCAGATGCCTTCTGGCGGCGATCGCCTTCAGCATGCCGTTGGGATTGACGCCTTCTTCGGCTTCATAGATGCCTTCAAGAAGCTGCGGATACAGATCCTGTATCATGCGGATGGTATCCATCGCCAGCATCTTGCGGTCAAGAATATCATCATTGATCGAACCGACCGCTGCCAGCAGCGATCCGGTCTTCTCATCATCAAACTTCGGCCAGAGCACGCCCGGTGTATCAAGCAGATCCAGGTCGGGATCGGCATGAAGCCAGGTCAGGCTTCTTGTCACACCCGGCTTGTCGGCTGCCTTCAGGGTATTCTTTCCGGCAATGCGGTTGATCATCGTTGATTTGCCGACGTTGGGAATGCCTGCCGCCATGGCTCTGACAGCCCGCGGCCGGATGCCCCTTGCCTTCTGCTTTTCCCGTTTTTCCTGCATCAGCAGTAACGCTTCCCTGATGATCTTTCTTCCGCAGCGGGAATCACGCATCAGATCGACTGCCAGACAGGATGTATTCTCACGGGATTTCAGATAACGTACCCATTCTTCGGTCGCAGCCGGATCGGCCATATCGGTCTTGGTCAGAAGGATCAGTCTCGGCTTGTCCTTTGCCATCATATGCAGAAGCGGATTGCGGCTTGCTTCGGGAATTCTCGCATCCCGCAGCTCAATGACCAGATCGACTGCCTTCAGACGCTCCGTCATTTCCCGCCGGGCCTTTTCCATATGCCCGGGATACCACTGGATCTTTACCATGTTTCTGCTCCGAAGGCCGAGAACGGATAGAAGATGAAGACTCCCTTGGAGAGGATCTTGTCTTCCTTGAACGGCCCGTAATAGCGGGAATCGGTGGAATGCGGGCGGTTGTCGCCGACGCAGAAATATTCATCTGGTCCGAGTGTCACGGGTTCGACGTCTTCCATGAATCCGCCTTCATAGGAATCACGGTAGTTCTGGTCGAGGAAATCCTCCGCAACATATTCACCGTCGATATACAGACGGCCGTCAATATAGGCAACAGTCTCATTCGGCAGGCCGACACAGCGCTTGACGAGATATTTCTTGTTTTCTTCCAGATAGACAATGACGACATCGAACCGCTTGACGCCGTCCAGGTTATATCCGAGCAGATTGGAAACACCGAGACTGCCGTTCTGCAGCGTCGGATACATGGAATTGCCCTCGACCTGGATCGGCCTGATGACAAAATTGATGATCACCAGCACCAGAGCCATGCAGATGCCGAGGTCACGGAAAAACAGCAGCACTTCACCGGCTGCACTGTCTGCCCATGATTTTTCTTCCTCTTCCTCAGGTTCCTTCCTGCTCCTGCGGTCCTCTTTGCCGCTGACTGTCATGGTTTCCAGAACCCTGGTTTCCGACATGTCGGCACTGTTCTCACCGGCACCGGGGGTCATGGATTCATAAAGCTGGGTACCGAGAAAACCGAGATCTTCCGTATCTTCAAGAGCCGGATGATTGTTATGTTCGCTCATTTTATTCCTTTCAGATCAGAGATAATTATACCACTGCAAAGTAAAAGAGGAAGGATGTCCTTCCTCTTTTCGGGAACTTTACTTGCTGCGGTCTTCCTTGATACGTGCATTCTTTGCGGACAGACCCTTGAGGTATGTCAGCTTAGCTCTGCGTACCTTACCGTGACGTACGACTTCGATCTTGTCGAGAACCGGAGAATGTACCGGGAATGTTCTCTGAACGCCGATGCCGCTGGACATCTTGCGGACTGTGAAGGAAGCGCCGATGCCGCCGTTTGAACGGTCTACACAGACACCTTCAAACATCTGGATACGGGACTTGTTGCCTTCTCTGATACGTACGTGAACCTTGAGGGTGTCACCTACCTTGAAGTCCGGAATGTCACTGCGTAACTGTTCCTTCGTGATTTTGTCGACTAAACCTAAATTCATTTTCTGTCTCCTTTTAACGAATGATCATCTGTTCATTCACGTCACCGCCAGCGGAACAGTGATGCGCAATCGCGCTCGTAGATAATAGCATAAAAAGATGGCAGATACAATAAATAAACAGAAAATAATTCGCTATCGGAAGTTTCTTGTGCAATAATATAATGCGTATAAGTATATACAGGAGGTTTTACTATGTCCAGTAACTTTGAAAGACTGCAGAACAGCTCCCGGCGTCAGATGGAAGCCTTCATCAGATCGATCGTATCAAAGCGCGCCAGTGCATTTATCGACTGGCATGCCTGGCTGTCTTCCGATAACCCGGATGTCACGTTTCTGGGCGAAGATGCCATATATAAAAATGATGACGGCAGCGAACGCGAATGCCGTTTCCTGAAGGAAGAAACCGACGAGGACGGTCTCCTCTGCCGCCATATCTATTTCTTTGATGATGACGGTGATGTCACAGACATGAAAGTCAGAGCCGACCGGGTCAGAAAGCTGACGGAAGATGCCTTCCCTGTCGTCGAAGAACCGATTGATTTCTTCACCGCCCCTGTCCAGGTACCGAAGGAAGCCGCAGCACCGGCAGAAGTACCGGCAGCTGACGATTTCGATTTCGACAGCTTTATCGAAAGCGAGCTCAATGAAGCAGCCGATCAGGTACAGACAGCGGAAGATGAGATCACCGGCCGCATCATCGTTCAGGAAAAGGAAGCTGCTGCCCAGGCACTGGAAGACAAACCGTTCACGGATCTTCAGAACATCGATCCCGATGCCGACGATGAACTTCCCGATGTGGCATTGCCGCAGCCGGAAGAACCCGAGGCAGTACCTGAACCGGAACCGGTAATCCCGGTCACGGAAGAGCCGGAAATCCCGGTCGAACCGGACCCTGTACCTGAAATTCCGGCTGAACCTGAAATTCCGGCAGAACCGGAACCGGTGAAGGAAGAACCGGAATCCACCGATTTCCTTGATTACCAGCCGCAGCTGGAAGAATTCGATCAGGCCATGGAAGATATCGAGAATACCATGCAGGTCGAAATGCAGGATGTTCCTCTTGATGAGGAAGATGAACCGATCGGTGAACTGCTGCAGACGCTCAAGGAACGCTCGGCCCTCTATGATCCGAACAACCAGGAAGATCATGAACTGCCGACCATTGCCTTCACGGCCATTGCCGAAGACAAGCTTGTCAACAACGAATAGTATTCAACCGGGACCGCAGTCGGTCCCTTTTCTTTTTGTGCAGAAACAGAAAACGGACTGATGCTGTCATCAGTCCGTTCACTTCTTTCTCATACCGGAGTTCATGAAGCAGTCCACTCGGTCTCAAACAGACCGCCGTGATTCTGCACACGGATCACATGGTCAAAAATATCCGGTCTGACGCAGAGCCAGAAATCGCGTTCGGGAAAGACATTCTGCCGGGCAGGATCGAAAAATTTCTTTCCTTCCTGATAACGCAGCTGCAGTGCCCGTTCTTCGATATCCGGCATGGACCTCCCTTCCAGAAGCGATGCCATATATTCGGCACACAGTTCATCTTCTTCGGTTTCCCTGATGCCGTTCCATCCCATGGCCACAAGGGAAACGGTTTCGAGATTTCTTTCCCGGATATAGCGGACAACGGCAGAGGCATTCACGAGGGCTCCGGTCACGATCTCGGCGGCATTTCTGACTGCCGTGAGTCCCTGTACGCCGGCACTGGTCGTATGGACGACTGTTTTCCCTTTCAGATCGGCATGCTCGAAGGCAGCCGGTGAATTGCCGTAGTCAAAGCCCTCAACCATGATGCCGTTTCTTTCGCCGGCCAGAATCCAGTCCGGATGTTCCTTCTTCAGAGCGAAGGTTTCTTCGAGTGTCCCGGCAGCAATGACCTTTTCAGCCCCTGCCGCATACATCCAGCATTCGCATGTGAAAGCCCGGAAGACATCGATGACAACGGTCAGGCCTTCCGCCTGCTCTGCCCCTTTGAGCAGATGCAGGATGCGCACATTCATACTGCCTTTCCTTTCCGCAGGAATACCCATTCGGGATGCTTTTCAAACTGCAGCACCGCATAGGAACAGACCGGTTCAACGAACAGTTTCTTTTCCTCTGCATCTTCAACGCACAGCCGGATCAGTTCGGCCGCAACTCCCTTTCCGCGGTATTCATCAGTCACACCGGTATGTTCGATCGTACGGATGCCGGCCCGATCGGTAAAGGTGCAGATGCCGGCCCGGATCTCACCGTCCATGGCAATGACATCTTGTTTTCTGACTTCATATGTGATCATAGATCCTCCTCGGTGATGACCTTGTAGATCATCGGCGGAACAGCCTGTCTGTTTTCGCTGATCGTGACAGCCTGAAGGAACAGATCGATACTGTCGGCAAGATTCGTTTCATCATTGACATACATCGTACAGAGCGTATCGCCGGTTCTGACTGCATCGCCGCATCTGACCTTCATGACAAGTCCGACGGCAGGATCGATGACATCTTCCTTCGTTGCCCTTCCGGCGCCGAGCATCTGGGCGGCAGTGCCGATATTTTCGGCATTCATGGCAGTGACAAAGCCGTCGGTTTTCGCCGTAATATCGATCTTTCTTCTGACTCTGACAAGCTCTTCGATCTTTTCCGGATCAACGTAGGAGCTGTCGCCGTGCTGCAGGGCAATCATGTTCTTCAGAACCCTCAGGCCGGAACCGTCGGCAATGGCTGCCTTCAGACGGGCTCTTGCCTCCCGTTCATCCGCAGCAATATTTCCCAGCAGCATCATATGTGTTCCCAGCAGCATGCATACCTGATACAGCGGATCTGTTTCCGGCACCATGCCGCTCAGCAGCTGCACTGCTTCCCGGAATTCCAGGGCATTTCCGACAGCCGTTCCGAGCGGCTGGTTCATGTCGGTTATCAGGGCTCTGACCCTGCGGCCTGTCAGATTGCCGATGGATACCATCAGCCTTGCCAGTTTTTCGGCTTCTTCCACCGTCCGCATGAAGGCACCGGAGCCGGTCTTGACGTCAAGAACAATGGCATCGGCACCGCTGGCCAGTTTCTTGGACATGATCGAGGATGCGATCAGGGGAATGGAACGTACGGTTGCCGTCACATCCCGCAGGGCGTAGATTTTCTTGTCAGCAGGCACAAGATTGCCGCTCTGGCCGATGACGGCTGCACCGTTCTTTCTGACGATCTCCTTGAATTCCTCAAGGCCGATCTCGACGCTTGTGCCGGGAACGGACTCCAGCTTGTCAAGGGTGCCGCCGGTATGGCCGAGTCCCCTGCCGCTCATCTTGGCGACCGTGCCGCCGCAGGCCGCAACCAGAGGCGCAACCGCGAGTGTCGTCGTATCACCGACGCCGCCGGTGCTGTGCTTGTCCACCTTGATTCCGGGCAGGTCGGAAAGATCGACCGTATCGCCGCTGTGCATCATGGCCATGGTCAGATCGGCGGTTTCCTCATCGCTCATGCCTCTCTGCAGGATCGCCATGCACATGGCACTCATCTGATAGTCGGGAACAGATCCTTCCACATAGCCGCTGATCATATCCTGTATTTCTTCTTCCGATAACGAAAAGCCTTCTGCTTTCTTTTCAATCAAATCTACAAACCGCATGATAACTCCTTTGTATCCTTACGCTGAAATTATCTCACCGATTGCCCCTTTTTGAAATGCTCAGGACTGATATTTTGCCCGTGTCAGACGGATCGCATATGAGGTGACGGCAAGCGCCAGGTGGGTATACCACATGGCTGCCTGCACTTCGCTGATCTCAGCTTCTTCGGCGCATTCCTCCACCGGCCTGCGGCGGATGTAGCAGTTGAGAAGAGACAGCCACTGGCGCGGCGACATGGTGTTGTCAGGATGATGCATCTGCACTCTTGCATAGGATTTCAGTGCTTCCCTGACGAGTGTATTTCTTTCCATACAAAAACCTCCTCACCCATACCATAGAGCAAGGAGGATATTTTCCCTGTGCCTGTATATGAACACTTCAGGCAAAAAACGACCAGATCACGGCAACGATGACTGCCGGCAGCATGTTTGCGACCCGGAAGGTCTTCGGCCGGATCAGATTGACGCCGACACAGAAGATCAGAACATTGCCGACAAGTGAAAGAGCGTCGATTGCTTCTGCCGTCATCACCGATGACAGCATCACCGCAAGCAGCGTGACGGAACCCTGCAGGATCCCGACCGGGATGGCGGAAAAGATGCATCCCTTCCCCATCGAGGCACTCATGACCATGATGATCAGAAAGTCGAGAATGGCCTTGACGGCCAGGGTCGTATAGTCACCGCTCATGCCGTCCTGGATGGCGCCGACAATGGCCATGGCACCGATGCATACGGTCAGCGAGGCAGTCACAAAGGCATTGACGAAGGAGGCGTCCGAAGAGCTGCCGGATTTCATTTTCAGCCATTCGCCGAACTGTTCCAGCCGGTCTTCAAGATTGATGAATTCACCGATCACGACACCGGCCGCAAGTGAGCCGACCATCATCATCGAACCGTTCATTGTCACCGTACCGCCGGCAACGCTGATCATTTTTCCGAGCGTCCCGGAGATGCCGAGAAAGATGACCGCGACACCGTTGGCCTTGATCAGTGATTCCCGGAAACGTTCTTTGAGCAGACTGCCGAACAGCAGTCCGAGTATGCCGCCGGCGACGATTGCCGCCATGTTGATCAGTGTTCCGAGTCCCCGCATATCAATACCCCGGAAAGCATTGTAACACTTCAGCATGTACAGAGAAAGAAAAACGCAGGCCTTCCCGAGGTCTGCGTCACTGATCGCTGTTTCTTATCTCATCCGATCATGGTCAGGAAGCCGCACACGACAATGAAGTGGCAGATGCTTCCGGCCAGAACAAAGCAGTGGAATACTTCGTGATTGCCGAAATGCGGATGATCCAGCCATTTCGGCCTGATTGCATAGAAGACTGCTCCGACCGAATAGAGAATGCCTCCGGCCAGCAGCCAGAAGAAGGCACCGCTGCTGAGATTGTGCAGCAGCTGCGGCAGGCAGAATATGCATACCCACCCCATGGCAGTATAGATTACGGATGACACCCATTTCGGACATGTCACGTAGAACAGCTTGAAGATGATGCCCGCCAGCGCGATCGTCCATACCGCCGCCAGCAGATAATAGCCGTGCGGCTGATCGAGGGCAATCAAGCATACCGGTGTATAGGTGCCGGCAATCAGCAGGAAGATGGACAGATGATCGATCTTCTTGAGAATCATGTTTGCCTTCTCACTGATATTGAAGGAATGGTAGGATGCGGATGCGCCGTAAAGCAGGATCATGCTGAGCATGTAGATCATATAGGAAATCATGGATGACGGGGAATTCTGTGCCAGATAGCCTTTCAGCATCAGCATCGGCATGGCAACGATCGCTGCCAGGAATCCGGCCAGATGCGTTATCGCACTCCATGGATCCTTGAGCCGGAATTGACCTGCTTTCAGGATCGCTTCACTGACAGTATCCGATTTATGCAGTACAGTCATAGAACACCTCCGGTTTCTGTTGTCTCTCTTATCGGTTTTTGATAACCCTATAGTCAAGATTATATTATCGGTTTTTTAAAAACCTGTCAAGAGATACGGGCATTACTGTTTGACGCTTATGAAAGCACTGCTATAATGAAACCATGAGTGAAAACAATCAGATCCATGAAGCCCTGTCGCGCTTCAGACTGCCTGCCTATCATGAGATTCCGGATGTCGGACTGTATCTTGATCAGGTAGCCAAATACATGAATTCCTTTATGGATGACTTTCCGGAAATGACAGTCACCCCTTCCATGATCTCCAACTATGCCAAGCAGAAACTGATCGCCCGCGTCAACAAGAAGCGGTATACACGCGATCAGATCGCGATGCTGCTGATGATCGCCCTGACCAAGACGGTCATTTCGATCGATCATGTAAGGATGCTGATCGACGATGTGCAGCGCACCGGCATAGCGACGAAAGATGTCTATGACCGCTTCCGTACCCTTCTGCATCAGATCCTGTCTTCCTTCAGCGGACCGCAGCTGTCCGTGAACATGGAAACGGATACGGAGCTGGAGCACATGACCCGCAATGTCATCATCACCATTGCCCACAAAATGTATCTGGAACGCTACTTTGAAAGCCAGACAGAAAAAGATCCCGCGGAATGAACCGCAGGATCTTTTGTTTCTGATTATTTATTGCCGATGTCTCCGACTACATCGTCGGCAACGCCGTCACCGTCGGCATCGATGAAGTTTGCCTTTTCAGGCATTTCCAGAACGATCGTTTCCGGTGATGTCTGCGGTGCCGGTTCAGGCATTGTCAGTTCCGGTTCCGGTTTCGGTGCTTCGGCAGCCGGCTTCGGTGTTTCCTGCGGCAGCGGCTGGATCGAAGATGTTACTTCCGGACGGCCGTATTCCTGAACGTTTTCGTCTTCTTCATAGAAGTCTTCATTTGAATAGAGCTTTCTGCGCTTGTGCCAGTAGATGAAGTTCAGCCAGAGAATCAGGGATGCCAGCAGAACAAACAGCACGACAATGATGCGGATGCAGAGAACGATCTTGCCGCGCAGCGCACCGGTCGCCTGCTGTCCGAACAGAATGGACAGTCCGGTTCCGCGTACGATAAAGAGTTCCGTCAGTACTGCCAGCCCGATCACTTCCAGGAATGTGAAGAACAGAACGATCATCCAGCTGCGGTAGCTGTACTTGCGCCATTTGAAGGAACCGATCCAGGTATAGAATTCCAGAACCATGAAGATCAGGGCCAGAATGATCAGAATCACCGATGTCAGAATCGGTGTGATTGCACCTTTGGACAGCGTCGTGATGAACTGCTGGGCCTGTGTCATGAAATCGGTCGGCCACGGCAGCTTGAAATTGAAGACTGTTGAAACACAGGTTGCGATTTCCAGGCCGTGGATGATGATCAGCAGCGGCCAGCCGAAAAACTGCATCAGCCGATGATATTTCAGATGTGTATCCTTGCGGTCAATATATTCCATATCCCTTTACCCCTAACCTTTTTATGCAGGTTTATTTTAATCTATTATAACGCAGAATCATGGGTTCTGTTGCATTTCCTACAATTGATTGAGAAAAAAAGAAAAAAGGAAGTCGGAATCCCGTCAGGGTTCAGTCTTCCTTTTCCGCTTTCTTCAGGATCTTCTGTTCTTCATCCGTCAGTTCATGCTTTTCATACAGGTCCGGACGCATCTTTTCCGTCAGTCTGAGGGACTGCAGAATGCGCCATTCCCGGATCCTGGCATGGTTGCCCGACAGGAGCACTTCCGGCACCCGGTCGCCGTTGTAGTCAGCCGGCTGGGTGTACTGGGGATATTCAAGAAGTCCGTTTTCATGCGATTCTTCTTCGGCACTGCCTTCGGCCAGGCTGCCCTTGAGCAGCCGGATCACGGCATCGCTCATGACCATTGCCGGCAGCTCGCCGCCGGTCAGGACATAGTCACCGATCGATACCAGTTCATCGACATGGGAATTGATGCGGTAGTCCATGCCTTCATAATGGCCGCAGAGAATGACCAGATGGTCTTTTCCGGCAAATTCATGGGCCTTCTGCTGGTCAAAGCGGTTTCCGGCCGGACTGGTCATGATGACATAGGAGTCATCGGTTCTGACACTTGCCAGGGCATCCAGCACCGGCTGGCATTTCATGACCATGCCCTTGCCGCCGCCGAACGGCGTATCATCGACATGTCTGTGCTTATCTGTCGTGAAGTCACGGATCTGCACCAGCTCCACTTCGGCAATGCCTTTTTCAACTGCCCTGCCGATCACCGATGTCCTGAACATGTCTTCAAACATTTCCGGAAACAGGGTCAGGATCGTGATCTTCATAACAGTCCCTCAATGCGGCGGATGACAATGATGCCCTCTTCAAGATCCACCTTTGCAATAAATGCCGGAACGTTGGGCACCAGATATTCCTTTCCTTCCGCACTGCGGATGCGCAGGTTGTTCTGGGCTCCCATTGTCTCTTCAACCGCAGTGACTTCCCCGATGGCCGTGCCGTCTTCATCAACCGCCTGCAGACCGGTCAGCTGATCGCGGTAGTATTCGCCTTCCGGCAGTTCCTGGCGGTCCTTTTCATCAATATATACGGGCAGTCCCTTGTACTGTTCAACGGCATTGATATCGGCCAGCCCCCTGAAGGAGACAAGCGGAAAGCCCTTGTGGATACGGAAGGATGCCACTTCAAACGGAACATATCCGTCCTCTGTTTTCAGATATACGGTATTTCCTTTCCGATAGCGGATATCGTCAAAGTCCGATTCGCTGGCAATCTTCAGTTCACCTTTAATGCCGTGGGTATTGACGATTTTTCCGATTCTTATATATGCCATGGGTAACCTCCTGCAATTCAGAAAAGGATGCGAATCCGCATCCTAGATCTGTTCGAATTTGATCGTAACTTTTTTATCTTCCGCGTGTGACGCAACTGACATGACCTGGCGGAGCGCCGATGCCATGCTGCCCTTTCTGCCGATGAGGCGGGCAATATCATCATTGGTCGCATAGACATGAAGGATGATTTCCCTTTCATTCAGGCTGGGCATGGTTCTGACATCCAGGCTTTCCGGGTTTTCAACCATCGGTCTGACGAGGTCAAGAAGCACCTTATCCAGTTCTGCCATACGGAATTACGCCTTCTTCTTGGCGGCTGCCTTTTCGTCGTGGAATGTCTTGAGGACACCCTGCTTGGAAAGGATATTGCGAACAGTGTCAGACGGCTGTGCACCTTTTCTCAGCCATTCGAGAGCCTTGTCGGCATCAACGAATACTGTTTCAGGTTCAGTTGTCGGGTTGATCCAGCCGATCGTTTCGATATCGCGGCCGTCTCTCGGGAAACGGGAATCTGCCGCAACGATACGGTATCTCGGAGCCTTCTTGGCACCCATTCTCTTTAAACGTAATTTAACTGCCATGGTTATTTACCTCCTGCAACGAGACTGATTATAGGAGATACGAACTGCGGTGTCAAGGATTTTTACTTGACACCGGAAAAATCTTTCCGGCAGACACATATCCGGCTGACAGCCCTCTGCTTTCAGAGTATCCGCGAATCATGTATAATACATGCGGAAAAAAAGAAACGGAGATCAACATGAATACTGAACTGTTCCGCGCAGCCCGCGAAAAGATACTGAACAACTGCCGCAAGGCCATTCTCGGCAAGGATGATGTCATCCTGCATGTTCTGGAATGCTTCCTGTGTTCCGGACATATCCTTCTGGAAGATGTGCCGGGTACCGGCAAGACGATGCTGCTGCGGAGTTTTGCCAGAAGCATCGGCGGTGATTTCCGCCGCATCCAGTTCACACCGGACCTGCTGCCTTCCGATCTGACCGGCATCAACTTCTATAATATGAAGAATCAGGAATTTGAATTCCGTCCCGGTCCCCTGTTTACCGAGATCATTCTCGCCGATGAGATCAACCGTGCCACGCCGCGTACCCAGGCAGCCATGCTGGAAGCGATGGAAGAGCGTCAGGTCAGCATCGACGGCGTTACCTATCAGATGAAGGAACCGTTCATGGTCATGGCGACCGAGAACCCGCTGGAAAGCTACGGCACCTTTGCCCTGCCGGAAGCCCAGATCGACCGATTCTTCATGCGTCTGAAGATGGGCTATATGTCCTATGAAGAAGAAAAGAATGTCATTTCCAGAAAGCCGGTCGCAGAAATCATCAATGAACTTCAGCCGGTCGTTGCCGCTGAGGAAATTGCCGAACTGAAAAAGCAGGTGCGCCTTGTCAGGGTCTCCGATGCCGTCACTGACTATATGATGGACATCATCACTGCCTCCCGCCGCGATTCCGCTTCGATCGGCGTTTCGACCCGCGGCGGCATTGCCCTGTATGCGGCCTCTCAGGCCCATGCGGCTCTGGAAGGAAGAGACTATGTCATTCCCGAAGACGTCAGGGATCTGGCTGTTCCGGTTCTCGCCCACAGGATCGGCGGCTCGGCGATGTCGATGGACAACGCCGCTGCCAGAGTGCAGTCGTTACTCGAAAGTGTCAAAGTGCCGCTGGAGGCACTATGAGGATCCTGATCCTCATCATCGTCATTGCTGTTCTTTATTATCTCGAAAGAATCAGCCTGCGGGACTGCTTTCGGGGGTTTTCCTATGCCATCCGGCCGGAAAAGACCTGTGTGTACCCCGATGAGGAATTCCGCATTGATACCGTTCTTGAAAATGACAAATGGCTGCCTCTGCTGTTTCTGCGCCTGTACGAATATGTGCCGCGGGCACTGAATGTTTACCGCAGCGATCATTCCAGAGCTGCCATGAATGAAGAATATGACCAGGATACCAGGGTGCTGGTGCAGTCCCTGTACCTGCTGCCGCATCAGAAGGCAAAGCGCAGCGTCACGGCATCCATCGGTGAGCGCGGCCGCTATCTGCTCGGCAAGACCAGGGTCCGCTGCGGCGATCTGTTCGGTCTTCGCGAGCGCACGGAAGCCTTCATGGCTGATGAAGAACTGGTCGTCTATCCCAAGGCACTGCCCATCGATGCCATCGAGCCGAGCTTCGGCGGCTATCTCGGTTCCCTATCCGTCCGCAGATTCATCATGCCCGATCCGATCCTGACCGCCGGCTTCCGCGAATATACCGGAGCAGAGCCGCAGAAAGACATCTCCTGGACGGAAACACTGCGGAGAAATGCCCTGATGGTCAAGCAATATGACTATACGGCCGAACAGAAAGCCTCGGTCATCGTCGATATCAGCGGCGGCAGCCGGGAAGAAATCGAAGCCTGCTACGGCATTGCCCGCAGCATCATTGAATCCCTGGAAAACCGCCGGATCTATTACGGCTTCTATACCAATGCCGAAATGAATCCCCGCATCAAGGGCAGAACTGCCGTTCCCGACGGGATCGGCAGAGTGCACCGTGATTCCGTTCTGGAGAGTCTGGGACGGGCTGTGCATACATCTTCGATCTCCACCGAAACGCTTCTGAGCAGGACCTTCGGACATCTTGATGAGGTCCGTTCCTATATCTATATCGCACCCCATCCAGAAAACAGCATGGATGTGATCCGCCGCTATGAGCAGCTTCTGAATACAAGAATCTTCACCATCGGCAGTGCCGCATGGGCAAAGGAGGCAGGAAATGAACATGACTGAACTCCTGATGACATTCCGTCATATTCTGCTGTATCTGTGCACGCTCGGAATCAGCTGGCTCCTGGCCGGTTTCGGACCGGCATCTGCCCTTTCCCTGCTGACGATTCTGACGCTTCTTATTTCGTCATACTGTGACAGAAAAGCAAAACAACTGAAATTTGTCCCGCTGCTTCTGATGGCCCTGCTGTTTCTGCCGTATTTTTCAGGCCTCGGCATCCTGAGCAAGACAGTTCCGATCATTTACGTCTCTGCCCGGATCTTTGCCGATATTCATGGCATGAGCTATGACCAGACAAGAAGCGAAGCACTTGCCGGCACGGCTGTCTATGCGGCAGTTGCCCTTTTCTCCTCACTGGAAAATGCATCGGCATTCTTCTCGCTGACGCTGCCGGTGTTCCTGCTGTGGCTGGCACTGATCACCTTCATGCTCAGGCTTCTGAAGAATCCGGAACTGCAGAATGACAGGCAGTATCTGCTGTTTTCCTCGGGCATTTCCCTGGCCATGCTGGGAATCATATGGGCACTGCTTTCGGAAACGTTCGCAGATTTTCTGAAAAAGGCAGTTACCTTTGTCTATCAGAAGATCCTGCTGCAGCCGATCCTGCTGTTTCTCAAAGGTGTTACCTGGCTGCTGCGGACGATCTATGATCTGTTTGCCGGATTCTCTGTGTCCCACAGTGAAGCCGAAAACCCCTTCGAAGGCTTCTTCGAGGAAATCGGCTCCTATAACGAACACTATGAATTCTTCTATACCGAACATACCGACACGACATGGCTGATGATCCTCGTCAGGGTGATCGCTGTTCTGATCGTCATCCTGGCGGCATGGCTGATCATCCGCCATATGAAGAAACGGCGGACACGGGAAGAATCCGGCCTGTCCTTCACCAAGGAAAGCACCCGGCCGCACCGCCGCCGTCATGACGACCGTGATCCGTCCTCACGGATCCGTACCCTTTACCGGAAATATCTGCAGCTGGTGCAGAAATATCAGATCCGTGCCGACGGCAGTGATGCCTCGGATGTCATTGCCGCAAAGACAGATGCCATGCTGAAAAGCCATGATGCATCCGAGCTCAGACAGCTCTGGCTGCCGGTGCGCTACGGAAACGGCAGTGACGAAGATGTGCACAGAGCGGAAGAGCTGTACCGTTCCGTCAGAAAACAGTTCAGAGAACTGTAGGAGATTGCCATGGATGATACATTTGAACTCTATGATCTCAAGGTAGAAACGATTGCCGGCGACAGACCGTTTGTCTGTTCGCACAAAGAAGGAGAATCCTTTCTGGTTCAGGGAGAGAATCTTGTCTTTCCCGATTCCGGGAGCTTTTCCATGTACGCCCTCAGCGCCCTGCTGCCCCTGCTTCCGGCCAAGCAGCGGGTCAGTGATACAAACGACTGGATGTATACGGACAGCGAGATCGCCTGCCCCGATCCCAACTGCGGAGCCAGATTCCGCATTACAAGAACCGGAAAAAGAGTCTTTCGCCACAGCGAAGTGACGCTTGTTCCGCTGAACACGGAGGAAGAAGAATGACTGCCGAACGCTATCATCTCACCGATTCCTACAGCATCAGCCGGGTACTGAACGGCTGCTGGCAATTATCCCTGGGACACAGCCTGAACGGTCCGCTGGACATGGACGATGTCATGAAAGCCTTCTATCTGCTGAAGGACAGAGGCTTTACGACCTTTGACTGTGCCGACATCTATACCGGTGCCGAAGAGTTCATCGGCGAATTCATTTCCCGCCTGAAGAAGAACGGCGATTACCGTGAGGAAGACATTCAGATCCATACCAAGTATGTGCCGGATCTCGAATATCTCTCAAAGGTTGACTTTGCCTTCACCGAAAGCATCATCGACCGCTCCCTGCTCAGGCTGAACCGGGATGTGCTCGATGCCGTGCAGTTCCACTGGTGGGACTATGATGTTCCGGGCATGACAGAAACCGCCATGCATCTGAAAAAGCTGCAGGAAAAAGGCAAGATCCGCTGTGTATCGCTGACCAACTTCGATGCCGCACATATGGATCTGCTGGTACAGGCCGGCATTCCGATCGCCTCCGTACAGGCCCAGTATTCCCTCTTCGACAGAAGACCGGAAAAGACACTGCAGGCATACTGCCGTGAGCATCAGATCCCGATGATCTGCTACGGAACCCTTGCCGGCGGCTTCCTGGCCGAGCGCTATATCGGAAAGACAAGAGAGGAAATCGTTCCGGAGACAAGATCACAGGTCAAATACCTGCAGATCATTGAAGACTCCCTGGGCTGGGACGGATATCAGAAGCTGCTGGGGATGCTGAAAGAAATTGCCGGAAACCATGGTGTGGGAATCTCCCAGATTGCCACAAGGTTCATCCTTGATCAGGACATGGCAGCGGCTGCTGTCATCGGCGTGCGCAATTCCCGTCATGTCGAGGACAATGACCGGATCTTCTCCTTTGAACTTTCGGAAGACGAAAAGAAAACGATCCGTTCCTTCATCGACCGTTATCCGATGCCGGAGGGCGAACCGTTTGAACTGGAGCGGACCCCGGGGTCACGCTACCGCAATATCATGCATATGAATATCAATGAAGAGGAACAGTCCTGAACTGTCCCTCTTTTTCTGTTATTCCCCTGTCAGCATTTTCAGGTCGAAGTTGTCAGCCATGATGATGCCGCCGGCTTCGTTGGGATGCAGGTGATCTCCCATGTGGATCCCTTCCCGGAAGAAATATCCGTTTTCATCCTCGTCGCGGACAGCAAGTTCCTGATCGGCAACACCGTCAAAGATATCGGTGCTGCGGATCCAGGCATTCAGCCTGAGCCGCAGGTCTTCCATTTCCTGCGTATATTTTCCCATGGTCCTTGCGACCTTCAGGCGCGGCGTGATCGTTGTTCCGATCACCCGGATGCCGGCTTCATGCAGATCATCTGCGATCTTTGTGACGGCACTGATATAGGCTTCCTCGTTAATGATGTCCCTTGTTTCATCATTCAGATAGGAAACATCATTGACACCGAGGGCAAAGATCACGGTACTGACATGCGGCAGCTTCAGAACATCCCTTTTGAAGCGGTCGGTGCCCTTTTCGCCGAAGACATTTCCGAACAGGCCGCCCACCTTGTAAAGCAGGCAGTTGCCGGCAATGCCGCTGTTGAGCAGCGTATATTTTCCGCCGTATTCCTTCTCCAGTCTGGCAGCCAGCGGCTTTGTCCATTTCGACATGGCGGTGATACTGTCGCCGAAGGCAACGATGCAGGAGCTTTCCTGTCCGCTTCTGACTTCGATCAGATCCATTGCCGGAACGGCATTGGCAGTACCGAGCAGTTTCCCGACTGCCGGTTTCCTGAGCGGAAATGTATCGGCACTGTATGTCCTGTCGCCCCTGAGCCAGTTGGCCTGATCTTCGATCATATTGCAGTCGGTCTGGACATTTTCATAGTAGATCCGGATCTCGATATCGCTTCCTGCCGGAAGCGGCAGTTCCAGCGGATCGGACCAGATCTGGGTGCCGGACGGGATCCGAAATGCCCTTTCCTTTCTGACCGTAACCGGCTTCAGACTGCTTTCCGCTTTCACCGTAACGGAGCCGATGCGGCTTGTCTCCTGTCCGAACAGATTGGAGAAACGGATGCGCAGGGCATCGGCTTCAGGTGCGATATGCACCGGAAAGATCACCGTATGATGATGGGAAAACGGTTTTCCGTCCATCAGTGAACGGACCAGAGCCTGATGCCATACAGGTGTCCATTGTGTCATTTCATTTCCTCCTCATGTCTCCGGAATGCCTCGCCGTTGGAGACGCATTCGATATCACTGTGACCGCTGACGGTGCGGCAGATTTTGTCAAATGTATACCAGCTGCTTTCCCTGGTGCCGAAATCGAATTCATAGCCGTGGGCAAACATCACAAACAGCATGTCCCCGTCCTCCGGCCTGGCATTGATGAATTCGTCCAGAAGGTCAAAGGCCTTTTTTGAAATATGCCAGCAGGTCATCGGCATATGCAGCGGATCTTCCGGGAAACGGAAGGACGGATCGGACTTTACGGTTCTGGCATAGCGGATGCCGGCATCCTTCAGGACCTGTGTGCATTTCTCATTCACAGCTCCGTACGGATAGGCAAAGCCGGTGATCTTCTGTCCGAATTTCTGTTCCAGATTGGAAACATCTTCGCAGATCTCCCTTTCGATTTCTTCATCCGTGCATTTCTTCATGTTTTTATGGGTCAGGGTATGGGAGGCAATTTCAAAGCCCTCATATACTTCCTTCACTTCATCTTCGGGAATGCGGAAATGGGGAACGTACGGCAGGAGACGGAATTTCTTCTTCTGATATTCATCGTACGGCATTTCCGTCATGCCGAGATTGCCGATGCGGCCTTCAAAGGTCTTCTCTCCGTACAGTCCCGAATTCAGATTGAAGGTCGCACCCATATGGTATTTCTTCAGGACCTCAATGATCTTTCTGTCCTGTTCGAGACCGTCGTCAAAGTTCCATACAAAATATTTTCTGTACATGATCAGTGTTCCTTAAACCACCTGTCCATATGACCGTAGACTTCCTGACTTTCCGGTCAGTCGGGATACATGACAGAGAAGACATGCACCAGGTGTCTTTCAATGCCCAGCGGATAATCGTGCATTTCATGTTCAATGCCGTGCTCTCTCAGCCGTCTGCGGACCTTCAGCGAATCCAGGTGAATCGCATCTTCGGTGCTGGTGATCTGGATCATCGGCGGCAGTGAGGAAACATTCAGCACCGACAGCGGATCCAGCATGTATTTTTCATACGGCTTTGCCCTGTCGCTGCGGTCGGTGACAACGTCGGAGATGGCAGCCATCAGATCCTTTCTCTGGGTATCGCACATGATGGAAATGAAGCATCCGGCCCGGAGGACGATTCCGGAAGGTCTGATATTGAAGATCGTGCACAGCTTTGTGCTGCGGTGCAGGGCCAGCACATACAGCGAAAGCAGTGCGCTGGCCGAATCACCGGAAAGATATACATGGTCAAGACTGATGTTCAGATCATCGGCATGTTTTTCAATATAGCGCATGGCAGCCATGACATCTTCGATCTGATGGATCAGGGTCGTCTCGGGAATTCTCCGGTAGCTTAAGGAGATGACGGTATATCCCATCTTGGCGATGGCATAGTTGAAATTTCTGTTGACTTCCTTAAATGACGCAAACAGGCCGCCGCCGTGAATGTTGATCATGACGGGATCATTCCTGTTTCCGTCCCTGCTCATTGTCATTGATATAGGGAATGTCACGGGTGATTTCAAGATCGGAAATATCGGGATGCTGGAGGGCAATGCGCTTTGCATCGCCCGATTCAAAAATCTTCCGCCAGATCAGGACGCCCGTTTTTGACATGCCCCCTCCTTCTCCCGCAGATATGCAAGAAGCTGTCTTTCTGCTTCCGGTCCCCACCAGTCACGGTAGCCGGCTCTGGTCGGATGGATGGGATCATGCATATAGAGTGCCCGTTTCTCATCGCTGATATTGTTGAACTCTTCATCATGCCAGAGATCGATGACTCCGATGCCGTAGAGTTCCTTCAGTTCCATCAGCCGTTCGACCATTGCTTCATAGGCTTTGCTTTCATAGCGGGAACCGGTGAAGAACACAACCGGGCAGTGATAATGATCACGGGCATGACGGATGATGTATTCAATGGCTCCGGTCACGGTATCCGTGTCGCTGCCGATCTCACCCAGCGGTCTCTTTGTTGTCGCATCATTGGTGGACAGCTGACAGATAAACACATCATACGGTGCATTCCTGTCCAGCTTTCTGATTCTGCGGACATAGGAAAGCGGTGTGACATCGGCCAGGGTCGTGCCGCTGACCGTTTCCTTGTACAGATGGGCACCGAAGCGCAGGGCAAAATATTCGCCCAGCGATTTCTGCATCGAGAAGGCACCGTGGGCAACGGAAGAGCCGAGTACGGCGATCTTCTTCCCCTTCAGCGGGCTTTCTGTTTCCTGAATATACGAAAAATCATACGTTTCACCGTTGCCGGGAAGTTCACTGATGCTTTTCTGCAGTTTTTTCCAGGCCGCATAGATGCCGGCCGGAAGTGCAGTCAGCGTCAGCAGTCCGGCTGTCTTCATTATCTTTTTCACGTGACGGATTCCTCCTTTTTCACTTTTATTATAAAAAATCGGATCCGCTGACTGTATCATATTTTTACTGTAAATAATGTTTTTTTCTGCAAGGAAAACATGAACGATCAGATTGCCCCTCTCCTGCAGGATCCTGGAAGAAAATATGTCACAGCTGAAGAACAAGTAGAAATGTTTCAGACGGAAAGCACAGCCGGAATTCATCTTGGAATGATCTTCTATACCTATTCATATATCGTATATATTGCTATTTGTTATCGATATTTCAAATTACTTTTGTATGCCGCTATACTGAAGCCGTAAGGATGGTGCGGATATGAAAAACAAACTTGTACTGAAACTGGCGATCCTCTCCTGCTGTTTCGTTACCGCATCCCTCAACGCCATCGCCGGCAATATTCCGGCCATGGCTGCCGATATGAAAGATACGCCGCTGTATCTTCTCGAACTTGTCACAACAGTTCCTTCCCTGTTCTCAATGCTGGCGGTGCTCTGCTCTTCCCGCATTGCTTCCGCCGTCGGCTATAAGAAAATCGTTCTGGCTGGGGCGCTGATCGCAGGGATCTTCGGAACCCTGCCCGTGATCCTCAGCAACATCTGGATGATCCTGCTGGCCAGAGGCATCTTCGGCTTCGGCTGCGGCCTGATCACCTCGGCCATGCTGATACTGATCATCTTCTTCTTTCAGGGTGAAGAACGCTCTTCCATGATCGGCCTGCAGGGCAGTGCCGGCGGCCTGGCGTCCCTGGTTACGGCATTCATTGCCGGAAGACTGCTGGCCATCAGCTGGCATGCGTCCTTCCTGGTATATCTGTTCGGCTTTCCGGTATTCCTGGCAGTTCTCTTCTTTATTCCCCATGTCGGTTCGATCCGGACCAGTGAAACAGAGAGTGCCGCCGTGCATACAGGCTCCGAATGGACAGGCCTCATCGGTCTCGGTCTTCTGACCTTTGTATCGGTTGCCCTTGCCACCGTATTCGTTGTCAAATGTTCCAGCCTGGCGGCAGAACGGAGTATCGGCGGAAGCACTGCCGGAAGTCTTCTTGTCATGTGCATCTCTGCCGGATCGCTTCTGGCCGGAGCAGTCTACGGCAGAATGAAGAATGTCCTCGGACGGCTGAGTCTGCCGGTATTCTATCTGATCTGCACAGCCGGATTTGCCCTGGCATATATTGCTTCCGGCATGATTCCGATGATGGCCGCATCCTTTCTGCTCGGCTTCGGCTATCTGGCATTTGTACCGTTCCTGCAGGAACGTGTATCGACAAGATTTGCATCATTTGCGGCAACCGGCACAACCGTCATCCTCGTCTTCCAGGGTCTCGGTGCCTTCATTGCCCCGTATGCCGGAACCCTGCTGTCCGTGTTTGCTTCTTCCCTTGGCGTCCAGTTTCTGATCTGCGGCATCCTCTATCTGATTCTTGCGGCAGTCGGCTGGTTTATCGGTGAATGAAAAAAAAGCAGCTCAGGCTGCTTTCCGTATTTCATTGATCAGCATGGCAATATGGGCCGGCATTGTCTGATACTTCTTATAGATCAGAAACAGCGGCGGCCGGTATTCCGGTACAAAGGGAATAAAGACAAGATCGGTGCCTTCGGTATTGATGATATGTTCCAGACCGACAACACATCCGATTCCGTCTTCAGCCATCAGCGATGCATTGTACAGCAGGCTGTATGTGCCGGCTGTCTGAAACTGATGCAGGCTGATTCCCGGCACAAGTTCACTGCTGCTGTCACGGTTGACGATGAGCTGTCTTCCTGCCAGGTCTTTCTTCGGAGAGATCTGCTTTTTTTCGGCCAGCGGATCATCCATTCTGACATAGACACCCATGCGGTCAGCTGCCGGCAGTTCAATGCTTTCACACCGGGAATGATCCGGTTCGCCGAACACGGCGGCCATATCGATCAGGCCGTTGTCCAGCTGCCAGTCAAGATCGCGCCTGTCGCCGCTGGAAATATGGATGCGAATGCCGGGGTATTCTTCCTTCAGCTTCCGGAAGGCTCCTGTTATGGCATGGATGCCGTAAGTTTCACCGGCTCCGATATAGATATCCCCTTCGATTTCCTGACTGCTGCCGCGGATTTCCGTCTCAGTCTTTTCGGCCAGTGCCAGCAGTTCGCCGGCTCTTTTTTTCAGCAGCTGCCCTTCGGCCGTCAGTGTCAGTTTCCTGGCGCCGCGCACAAACAGCTTTTTGCCGAGTTCTTCTTCCAGTTCGGCGATCTGCCGGGAAAGTGTCGGCTGGGAGATATGAATTGCGGCGGCTGCCTTGGAAAAGCTTTCTTCCCGGGCAACCGCGAGAAAGTTGTTCAGGACTCTCAGATCCATGCGTCTCTCCTTTCTCAGATCTGGCTGTCGATCTGATTGACCGAGCGGATCTCGATCGTATAGGAACCGTCATCATTGCGGATGAATTCAATATATTCACTGCTGTCGCTGTAGGCAGCCGGGAATGTGATCTCAATGCCGGTATCGGTTCTGATTTTCTGCTTTCTCATTGACATCCGGATTGATGCCTTCGGCAGTTCCGTTTCTTTCGGCAGTGTCTTTTCTTCGGTCTTTTTCAGAAAGGACCTGGCCATTTCCGGTTCGTCTTCAAAGACTTCCGATACCATGGTTTCGGTATTGAGACTCATGCCCTCTTCGGCAGCCGAAGCGATATAGTTCTTTACCCGGCCGAGCACCAGGGCCGGATTCTCATCGAATTCCTCAGCCACTTCACAGGCGATTTCCCTGACTGTCTGCACCGTTTCCTTACAGGAGATGCCGCCTTCTGCCTGCAGCAGGCGTTCTGTAATAAGCTCGACATCCTTGTCCCATTTTCCTTCATCGACATAGCCGATCTCATGACTGAGCACATTGATGAGGGCAAAGCTGGCAACGCTTCTGGAAACGGCCGGCAGTGCCGTGTTGGCAAAACTGAGCGTATTGGCAACGGCACCGCCTTCGCTCATACTCAGGCCGGCAATCGTTTCACTTTCTTCCAGCAGGATAAACAGAACATACGGCACTTCATCAAAGCGGAAATCAACTGCCAGCACCTCAAAGCTGCGGGCTTCTTCCTCTTCAAAGTAGCCGATCAGCGGCCGCAGTGCCTCTGCCGTAAACGGCACAAAATCCGTTTCCCTCTGAAACCAGCGCTCCATCTGTTTCTCAAATGCACTGTCGGGAAGGAAAGTTCCCGGTTTCAGGCGCATGTCATTGCGGCTTCTGTTGACATAGCGGCGCACGTATTTTTCAATTCTCGGATTTTCCAGATCCAGGGTCCGCTCGGACAGAATGATGCGGTGGCTTCTTCCGTCCAGGATATGCAGTATTGCAGCCTGTATCTCAAGACCGGCAGCCTTGATTTCAATATCATTCATTTCACTCATATGCTTTTCCTCGGCTGTTCCATTATACAGAAAAAACGGCCCGAAAGCCGTTTTCTCATAAGTCTTTGATGATATCGGTTATTCATCGAGATGATGTCCGCACTTCGGGCAGAAGACTTCATCTCCCTGCAGGGCTTCGCCGCATTCCGGGCAGGTCTTTCCCTTTTTGACCTCTGCCAGGTTGGCACCGCAGTTTGTGCAGAATGCTGCACCCGGACGCAGATCGGCGCCGCATACCGGACATGTTTCCGTAGCTTCCGGAGCCGGTGCGGATTTTTCCGGCTGCGGAACATTTCCGTCCGGATACAGATACCGTTCGATAAATGTGAAGATCTCTGACGGCAGAGTGATCTGACGCAGAGCGCCGATGCCGGTTGTCAGCAGCAGCGGCTGGAAGAGGATCGCGCCGACGGCTGCGATTCCCAGCTTTTCCATCCATTTTTCAAAGCCGATGGCAACGGTCATGATTCCGTCAGCCTGGCTGAGACGGACGGATACGGCCGCATCCATGCCGAGATACTTTGTCCATTCGGCAGAAGCGTCGCCCTTGCACTGGATCAGATAGCCGTTGCGGCTTCTGACTGTCTGGGTGATCATGTTCTTTTCCAGATCCAGGTATTCAGCCAGAGCATAGGCTACTTCCTGTGTCGAGACATAATTGTCAATCGGATATGTACGTACTGTTTCGTTATCAAATTCGAATGCCATAAGTAATTACCTCCGTGGTTATACTCATCATAGCACTTTTTGACCGACGGTCAATACACAATATGAAAAACCGCCCTCTGCCGTGCAGAATGAGCGGTCTGAATATGAATGTTCACTTTGCAATGCTCTGCGCCAGAACCTCATTCACCTTCTTCGGACGCAGGACGATGAAGGTCGCAGCACCGTAGAGGACAAACCAGGTGAAGAATCCGCGCACACCGTTCGTGGAAGCATGCTGGGTTGCTGCCGCAACGGTTCCGCCGCTGAGCCGGCCGGCCATGATGAAGCCAACCATATCATAGACGGCGTGCAGGAGCATCATGAACCACACGTTCTTGCCGTTGCGCCAGTAGACCGCACCCAGATAGATTCCGGTCAGTCCGGTAATGGCTGCCTGGTAAAGGGCAGCACCCCAGCCGGTGCTGGTGGCATTGGAAATATGGGCAGCACCGAACAGTAAACCGCTGATGATGCAGACAAGCAGCACATCCGGCCAGTTTCTCTCGCCGACATATTTATGCAGCGATCTCTGGATCATGCCGCGGAACAGCAGTTCCTCGCAGTAGCCGACCAGCAGTGCCTGGCCGAACAGCAGCAGGAACTCCCACCATTTCGCTGTCGAATCCATCAGGTTTGCCAGACCCAGAAAGCTGTAGAGCAGTATCAGGGCATATTCCAGACCGGCTGCCGTCCACCCCTTCTTCAGATACGACCAGTCGGTCTCAAAGGTATCTGTCATTCTGAGAATCATGCAGGCTGCCGTAGCCAGCAGAGCAAAGAACAGCTGGGCCATGAAGCTGCCGACAAAGTCATTGCTGAAAAAGCCGTGAATATGTCTTGCCAGAAGTTTGTAAATGAGGATGCAGATGACTGCAGCAGCAACCGCATACAGCACTTTCATCAGATTCTTTTTTGTACGCATCGTACACCTCACTTCTTTTTATATTGTCCTGATTCTGCAGTACTGTCATATGACCATCTCATTATACACCGGCATGCATACCGGCAGCGGCAGATTTTTTGCGGAACAGCATCCATGAAAACGGCGGGCCGTTCAGCAAGAGCCCGCCGCATTTCATGATTTACTCAGGATGATAGTCTCTCTTTTCCCAGAACGGTCCGTATACCATGAAGGCAAAGCCGCACTGCGGACAGTAATAGACTTTCATTGTATTGTCAGGAACCAGCTGCTGCAGCTGTGAACCTTCCAGATTGATCTTGCCGGTTGTCACCAGTTTCAGTTTATCTCCCGGTTCGCCGCAGCGCGGACACAGAAGCGTGCCGGCCGGCAATTCACCGTCCGGGAAACCGCCGGCTATGGTCTCAAGTTCTTCGTTCTTCAGAGTTTTCTTTTCCATGATCACTTCCTCCTGATGAGCAGATTATAATTGCACTTCCTGACGGAAATGTCAATTCTCAGTCAAGGTCTTCGCCGTTGGACTTGTAGACCTTCTGCATGTAATAGAAGGAATCTTTCTTCTTTCTGGAGAAATCGCCGGTGCCGTCATCGTATCTGTCAACGAAGATGAAGCCGTAGCGCTTTCTCATTTCGCCGGTTCCTGCCGATACGAGGTCGATGTGTCCCCACGGCTGATAGCCGAGCAGATCGACACCGTCGAGCTCAACGGCATCCTTCATGGCCTTGATATGATCGCGCATGTAGTTGATGCGGTAGTCATCATGAATACTGCCGTCCTCTTCCACTTTGTCGAGAGCACCGAGGCCGTTTTCAACGATCATCAGCGGGATATGATATCTTTCGTACATCTGGTTCAGGGAGATCCTCAGTCCCATCGGATCGATCTGCCAGCCCCATCTGGATGCTTCAAGATACGGGTTCTTGCCGCCGATCAGCTGGTTGCCGCCGGCCATTTCCGCATTCGGATCAGCGGAAGCGGTATTGGACATGTAATAGGAGAAGCCGATGTAGTCAACGGTTCCCTTCGCGATCAGGTCGAGGTCGCCCTCTTCCATTTCGATATTGACATTGTTTCTTTCGAACCACTTCAGCTGATATTCCGGATAGTAGCCCTTGACCTGGACATCGATATAGAAGTTTCTTGCCCGCATGGCTTCGATGGACTTCATGACATCGGCCGGCTTGCATGTCAGAGGATAGGTCGGTGCATAGGCGACCATCATGCCGATCTTATTCTCCGGATCGATCTCATGTCCTCTCAGCACTGCCTTGGCACTGGCCACAAACAGATGGTGGTCAGCCTGATAGCGGACCTGCGGATCGACAGA
>CAMNGB010000004.1 GCA_946537835.1 uncultured Erysipelotrichaceae bacterium | reverse complement strand
GACAAATATGATTCATTCTTCCGCTCCGGAATCCGTTTTCTCATACAGAGACTTGAATTAGTTTATTTATGTTTTTGTTTATGATAATTCTGATTTTCAATTGTTAAAATCTAAAAGTCGGTCCCAAACAGCTATTAATTAAAACCGAAAAGCTTAAAACCGCCCATAAATAAAGGGGAATCTGATGATTCCCCTTTTATGACAGTGGAGCCGAAGAGACTCGAACTCTCTACCTCATCGCTGCCAGCGATGCGCTCTCCCAGGTGAGCTACGACCCCATGTGCATTAAGAATTGTATCACACTTTGGCAGGATTCCAAGAATAATTTGCAATTTCTCAATGTCACTGCTGTTTCGGCAGTTCCAGCTGTCCTGCAACACCGTCAGCTTTCAGTACTGTTTCCAGTTCCTGCATATCTTTGCCCAGTGCATCCAGGTTTTTCATCTGGGCTGTTTCCAGAATATTTGTAAGGGCATCGTCAATGACATCAGCGGTATGCAGTACCTTTGAACGATACTGCGAGAGTGTCTCCTGACCGTCTGCATACTGCAGCCGTTCGTAACGTGAAAGAACATTGATAAAGGACGGCAGATAGGATGTATACATATTCTCCATCTGTCCGCTCAGTTCTTTTGTTTCTGCTTCCATGTCATGAATGGCTTTCAGATGCTCATGCATTTTCAGACACTGTGTCTTCAGCTCTTCATCATGAATGCCTTCCGAATGTTTTTTCAGTTCGGACAATATGACTTCGGTATCCGGTTTCTTTTTCCTGACCGGTTCTTTCTTTTCGGTTTTCTGTGCTTCCGGCTTTCCGGCGGTCTGTGATGTCTGGTTTCTGCGAGTACCGTTTGTACGGCGTCTGCCGGATGTCTTGTTTCTGCGCTCCTTGCCGAACGGCAGCATCTGCGGAGCCACAAAGTAGATCACCAGCAGAACGACCGCAATAAAAGGAGCCAGCATTACACCGAGCACAATCAGAAGAACAAACAGTCCCAGCAGCAATTCCAATAAAGCTTCCATGTCAGAATCGTATCACTTTTCGTTTCAACAGTACAGGCAGGTGTTACAGATCCAGTTTCATCTGAGCATCCAGCCATGAGACCTGTTTTACATCCCGGACGATATCACCTTCCTGCAGGTGCCCGATCAGCAGCGGACTTTCAGGATCATGGTCCTTCATATTGCGGAGCACGGTGCTGCGGTCATAGTTGGCATAGCAGTAGCGGCAGAAATGGGCACAGGTGTTATAGGCACCGATATCATTGCCCAGCAGACAGCGGCACCCTTCCCTGGCAGCAGACATCTTCGGCACTGCCAGCTCGATCTGCAGTGCTTCTTCCAAAAGTTCCTCACTCATACAGCCGGAAGTATCTGCTCCGTAAACAGAGAGTCTTTTGTCTTCCAGACACATGTATACTTTCATGTTGTTTGCTTCGGCAGTTCTGACAAAATAATCTGTCAGCTCACACTGGTCTTCCCAGGATACTTCCCGCGCTTCCGGAAAGTTCTTTTTTGTCTTTTCATACAGATCGATATAGCTGATGACGATCCGGCTGACGTATCCGTTCAGTGCTTCACAGATCGTGCGGAAAGCACGCTTATGATACTCCTTGCTGTACTTCCGTGAAAGGAAGACGGGATCATAGCGCCATATGACAGCATTGCGTCCGACGGCATCAGAGAGTTTCTGCACGGAGCGGATCACTTCATGCTTGTCCGGCACATTCGGTTCGATATCCTTTCCGTAAGGTGTCAGGGTCACATACCAGAACTGCCGGAATTTTTTCAGTTCATCCGCATACTGCAGCATCGGTTCAGGATTCTTGGTGCAGAAGGCAAGAATGTCTATAGTTTCCGGATCCAGTGAAAATCTGTAGACCTGTTTCGGATAATAGGGATTTCTGGCCATGACGAAACCGGCTCTGATCCGGTTGATGAACCAGGTACTGTAGAAAGCAGGAATGTCGGTGCGGCTGCCGGTGTTCAGTATCATCCTTCCCCTCCTCCGAAAAAAGTGCAGTTCCATTGAACCACACTTTTCCTGTTTTGTTTACTGATGTGTTTTTCTTACTTCCAGAGGATATCCGGATAGATGCCGGCATCCTTCATTTCCTGAATTCTTGCCATGACATCCGGCTTGTCTTCCTTGTAGGTAACACCGAACCATCTGTCGGTGCTGGAAAGAACCTTGACCTTGCATGTATCGGCCTTGACAAGTTCGCCGACCGTGCTCGGAATCAGGCTTTCGCACTTCATCGGATTGACCGGAATGTTCTTTTCCAGATATTCCTTCATCAGCGGTTCGCACTGTTCGAAGATCTTCGGTGTGAAGCCCCAGAAGTTCATGGAAACGAGCGCATCGCTTGCCAGCGGCTGCCATTCGCCGTTTTCGTCTTCATATACGGCGCCGCCGTCCCTGCGGGCAATCTTTGCGACTTCAACGATCTGTGTCAGGTTGCCGTCAGCATCCTTTTCGCAGACACCGCGGGTAACGGTTCCGTTGTCGGTCAGTGTCTTGCCGCACTGGTAGCCGACCATTGCATAATGATCATCACTTGCTTCTTCGGAAAGGAACTTGTAGATGACTCTGTAGGCATCCTTGCCGTAGAAGTCATCAGCATTGATAATGGCAAACGGCTCGTCAACGACGCCCTTGCATGCCAGCAGTGCATGGGTTGTGCCCCATGGCTTTTCTCTGCCTTCCGGAACGGAAATGCCTTCCGGCAGGTTATTCATATCCTGGTAGGCAAACTGCACATCCATATACGGAGCGATCTTGTCTGTCAGTGCCTTTCTGAATACTTCTTCATGTTCACGTCTGATAATCAGAACGACCTTTTCAAATCCTGCCTCTTTGGCATCATAAATAGAAAATTCAATGATTGGTTCGCCATGGTTTCCGACGCCGTCAATCTGCTTCATTCCGCCGTAGCGGCTGCCCATGCCGGCCGCAAGGATCACCAGAGCTGGTTTCTTGTTCATATGATTATTTCTCCTTTTACTCCCTTGTTTAAAGTATATCATTCTCTTTCATTTCCGCTGAAGTTGTTTATAATTATTTTCATGAAAAAGCTGATTCTTGCCTCCCAGAGTCCCCGCCGCAGAGAACTGCTGGAGAAATGCGGCATACCGTTCATCTGTGAACCTGCGGATATTGATGAATCCATCGATGACAGAAATGATCTGTCAGATGAGATCAGACGTCTTTCAAGACGCAAGGCAGAAGCCATTCTGAGACTGCACCCCAAGTCTGTTGTAATCGGAAGCGATACGATCGTTGCCGTAAACGGAAAAGTGCTCGGCAAGCCGGCAGACCGGGAAGACGCCGCAAAAATGCTTAAGATGCTGTCGGGAAATACCCATCAGGTCATCACCGGACTCTGCATTATCAGCAGTGAACGTGTTTATCAGGATGTCAGCGTATCCCATGTCACCTTTGCCCCGCTTTCCGATAAAGAAATCGAAGCCTATGTCAGTTCCGGAGAGTGCGATGACAAGGCCGGAGCCTATGCCATTCAGGGCGGAGCCGGAAAGTTCATCACAAATATTGACGGCGATTATTATGCCATCATGGGCCTGCCGCTGAATTCGGTATATGAAGAATTAAAAAAAATTTCTGATTATTGATACCTGCCGAAAGAATTGCTATTATATATAGGCAATGCCGGATTAGTATAGTGGTAATACGCATCCATGGTAAGGATGAACGGGCAGTTCAATTCTGCCATCCGGCACCATTATCCTGAAAAGTGCCTTAAACAGGCGCTTTTTTTATGTTTTATGGTTCTTCGTGCTAACATTTTGCTAACATTTGTATTTTTGTTCGATCAAATTCCTAATATAAATCAACAGAGATCAACAGAAATGAATTAATCAGAAATGAAATCATCAACTATAAACAACAATAAAACAGACCCGAAAATGCAGGTCTGTTACACTTATTGATCAATATGATTTTTCAGATGTTTGTTTAAAGTAACAACAACATCATCCAGTTCACTTTTCGAAAGATATTCAAGATAAGATTTAACATACGCCCGCTCCAGAAACACATTAGTGAAAGCTGCGGGTGTTTTAATATGTATCCCCTCTTCTTCTGTATCAATATACAGATACGGTTCAATACGTTCGATCGGGTCATCAAAATGTTTATCATCAATACAATAAGCAGTCTGAACTTTTAGAATCTCTCCGATCTTAACTAAAACATCATACTTGGGATTCCGGAAGCCATGAATCCATTGGGAGACTCTTTTGCGGTCTAACGGCAAATATATAAATGTGACGATTGGCAATGACTTTATTACTCAGCGGGCACAGTCTACTTCTCTTCCGCTGAACCATTATAGTCTGTCTGAAAAGCAAATTAAAAAGGTGTTAAACTTCAAGCTTTAAGCCTGAGGTTTTACACCATTTTTTAATCCCTGATTCTAAAGTCAGGTATTATAGCATTTATGGCTCAATGACCGCAGTCTTTTTCGAATCAGTAACCCCAGTTGAGAAGTTCCCATTCGCCGCCGTCTTTGCGGCCGAATACCCAGCTGTAATCCAAATATTCCTTGTCGGCTTCCCAGGCGCCGGCTGCTTCCTTCGGCGAATGGAAATCCGTATAAAGGATCAGGCACTGAGTATAGTTCTGTCCTTCTTTCAGCTGATTGATCCAGGCAATGTTGTCGGCACTGTTGCATTCATCACCGGTAAAACGGATCTTATGCATCTCGCAGCCTTCCCAGCCGGAGAATTCCTTCATTAACAGGGCGGCAGCCTGATCAATATCGTCTTTGCTGAAGAGACTGGATTTGCCGTAATCTACGGATACTTCTGTTTCAGCGGCAGAAGTTTCTCCGTTTGTTTTTGCAGTTACGTTCTTCTGACTGCCGCAGCCTGTCAGCATTCCTGCCGTCATCAGCGCAGCCGCAATAAGTCTGTACTTTTTCATCTGCAATACCTCCTTGCAAACAGCATTTCATGATACAGCATATTCACCGGGAGTAAAACGGAATTGTATAGATTATACACAATCATGTCAGCCTGCGGTTTTGACATTCTTTTCCGGCATCCGCATTGTCTCCGTTTTTCAGTACTCCGCCTGAATCCGTATCGTATAATCAGAATATCAAAGGAGTACTGTCATGCGTCTGTTCATTGCCATTCTGCCGGATGATAATCTGCGCAGCGAACTGATCCGCCTGCAGAAGAAAATGCAGAACGGCGGCATCAGCGGAAACTATACCGATGCGTCCAACCTGCATCTTACACTTGCCTATATCGGTGAATATCCGGACACGGAAACAGTCATGGAAGCCATTGAATCGGTTGATTTCGAACCGTTTGATATCACTCTTGAAGGATACGGTTCCTTCAAGAAAATCTGGTGGTGCGGTATCCGGGAAAGTGAGGAACTGAATGACTGTGCAGCACAGCTGCGGCGGGCTCTTTTCGAAAGAAATATCCCCTATGATCCAAAAGCATTCTTTCCCCATATTACCCTTCTCAGGAAAACTGATGCCCCGCTTCCGGCGCTGGATGTTCAGCCTCTGTCAATGACCGTATCCCGCATCTCCCTGATGTGGTCACACCGGACAGAAAAAGGACTGCAGTATACGGAACTGGACGCAGTGGAAGTGACTGAGCACTGAAAAGGCAGCCCGGCCAGAGCTGTCTTTCTTCTTCAATCGCTTTCTTTGCCTGTCTTCTCTTTGATCCATTCCGGATCATTCTGAATCACTTCCAGGCAGTGGATCATTGCCCCTGCCAGCATGTATGTCTTCAGTTTTCTGACATGGATCAGTTCCGGAATGTATTCATCCGCCACATGTATGCGGATGGCTGCCCGCAGTTCTTCCATGTTCGGTGTCATCATGCTGTAGACAACAATTTTCTCGGGGGCAACGGTCATGATAAAGACCAGAAGGTTTTTCATGACGATTTCCAGAGCGCCGCCGGGTGTATTGATCTTGCGGTCGGCATCTTCGATAAAGGCAGTAACCATCGGGCCAAGTTCTCCTGCCGCATGCTTGTAGCCGCGCTGCAGGACACCGTCGGTAATAATTCCGGCTCCGCCGATGGCCAGTCCGTGCGGCTGGAAATAGAATACCATGTTGTCGCAGCCGTCATGGGTGGCACGATATCCCTGGGCTACGGCATTGACATCATTGACCAGCACGACCGGCTTATTGTACTTGTTGGAAAGATACTCTCCCAGAGGCTGATTGATGAATCCAAGCTCGGGATGATAGAGATTGCCGTGATAGGTCACACCGGGAACGGCAATGCCGATGGCATCGATCTTCTTGTGACGGGCCGTAATATAATTCAGAAGGTCCTCGATATCACGGATGACAAATGTATCCTTGATGATTTCCTTGTCCAGTGTCTTGCGGCCGTGATCATAGATGCGGTAGGCAATTCTGAACACGTCGCGGTGATTGATGAAGGCAATCGTCAGGATCCGGAAGTCATTTTCGAACGGCTTTTCCGGATTGATCACCGATGTTTCACTGCTTTCGTTCTGGAACTGCTCATATTCCTTTTTGACAAATCCGATCAGTTCGCCGGTACTGTAGCGTGCAAAGACAGCGGCCGGAATATTCAGAACCAGCTTTCCCTGAAAGATTGAACTGACTTTCTCATGAAGATAATGGATCTGCGGTGCCAGCAGGATCACATCATAATCTATGCCGGCTTCATACAGCTGGCTGTATGGTACAGCCGCGAATTCATAATCCAGCTTCAGTGTTTCGGCCGCCTTGTTCAGTTCCATGGCAAAATAATTGGTTGTCAGTCCGCCGGTGCAGCTCAGCAGCACCTTCACCTTCTGCTTTTCCTTCAGTTTCAAAAGGGAATTTTTCATTTCCTTAAACAGCGACTGGGCATGTTCACGCTCATTCAGCTGGAAATGAAGGTAAAAGGAATAGGAATCATCCTTTTTATTTGTAATCATCAGTTCGATGATATCCAGTTCATGGAATACCACACTGGCTTCACCGTATTCCGTGCACAGCCGGATCGTATTCTGATCCGGTTCGCTGATTTCATATCCCGGATTCGTCTGTTCCAGGATCCATTTTCTGTATTCTTCTGCTGTATATGTCATTTTCACTCCGTTATGTCATCCGTCAGTTCCAGCAGATCGAGGGCATCGATTCTTTCGTTGATGGCACTGTCCCGGTCTGCAAACAGCAGCTGACTGTTGTACTCATAGTATTTATCACATCCGTGACTGTAAATAAAGGCGGAAACGGCGGGACGCACCGTCAGTTCGCTGACCAGTATCAGCATTTCCTGTCCGGAGCCGAATGCCTTTTCAAAGAAGACAAAGACATTGTCCAGATATCTGAGCAGGCCGGCCGTTTCATCCTTCAGCTTCATCACATTTTCTCTGAGATACTGCTTCAGTCCGGCTTCATCAGCTCCGCTCTTCTGCATGCGCAGCATCTGATCATACAGATCTTCACAGGCGAATGCCAGATCAACATGTTCACGGGCATCGGTCAGTTCGCTCTTGCGGTGCCAGAGATCCTTTTTTGCCTGCAGGAATTCCTCATTCAGCTGATCCGCCTCCCGGATTTCCTTCAGAACATTACGCAGAGCATTCTCCGTCTGATTCACAGCTTGCGCTTCATCTTCGAGTGAAGACAGCAGCAGGGAAATCAGTGACAGGCGTTCATCAAACTTTGCATTGGCTGCACGCTCAACGATTTCGGCTGCGGCACTGCCGTCCAGAATCTCATTGATCCGGTAATCGGATTCATATTTATGATACAGGTCATAGTAAGCCGCAAAATCCTTTGCGATTTCCTCATCCTGGATATACTGCGAGATCAGATCATAATTGACAACAAGATGATTCTCTTCATACAGGAAAATCATCTGGCTCAGATCATCCCAGCCTCTGGCAGTCACAAAGGACATGCCGTCCACGGTTGTTGTGACCCTGTAAAAATACTGATTGCGGATCTCCAGATAGGAAAGCACAACCGGATGGACATGATTCTTTACGGCAAATCCCTTCCAGACTTCAAAGTCCGGTTCCACTTCGATCTTCTTGAGACGGTCCAGCATGGCAATGTCGAATTCCCTGACGGAATCATTGAATTCCGGCGGGTTGCCGGCAGTAACGACGATCCAGCCCTCCGGCACCTTATGTCTTCCGAACGTCTTGTACTGCAGAAACTGCAGCATTGACGGTGCCAGTGTTTCGGAAACGCAGTTGATTTCATCAAGAAACAGGATTCCCATATCGTTGCCGGTCTTCTGCATTTCTTCATAGACGCTGGCGATAATCTCACTCATCGTATATTCGGAAACACTGTAGGTTTCGCCGCCGTATTCCTTTTTCTCAATGAACGGCAGACCCAGTGCACTCTGTCTTGTATGATGGGTCATCGCATAGGAGACAAAGCCGATATTCAGTTCGGAAGCGATCTGTTCGACGATGGCTGTCTTGCCGATGCCCGGTGCTCCCACCAGGAAAATCGGCCGCTGCTTTTCGGTCGGTATCCTGAGACGTCCGTGTGCGTCTTTTGTGCCGTAGGCTATGACGGCGTTCCTGATCTGGTTCTTGGCTTCCTGAATATGCATATTACTCTTCTCCTTCCAGAATGTATTTGATTGCCCATGGCGGCACGGTGATGTTTTTGTCATCCGATGTAAACAGGAATGCCGTGCGCCATGAAGGTTTATGTTTCGGATAGATTCCGTCGCCGTCGGTGAAATAGAGCAGGCCTCCCAGCCTTCGGAAGCGGTGATTTTTCAGTTCTTCTTCCACATAATTGAAGACCGGCCGGAAATCGGTTCCGCCCAGGCCCTTGATTTCGACTTTTTCGATATACTGTTCAAACTGCCTGGCCGTGCGGATGATGCTGACATCCCGGATCACCATGTCACACTGAATGATATGAATGCAGAAACGGGAGAAGAAATTCTCGCGCTGCTGAAACAGATCATAGGTTTTCTGCAGAAATGACTGGACGGTCTTCCCCTGCACGGATCCGGAGGTATCGATGGCTATCACCAGTTCCCTGACACTGCTTGTTTCCCTGAATTCCAGCGGTTCGATCAGCGGCAGATTCCTGTACAGCTGCAGACCGTAGGTATAGAAGATCGTATCAAAATCCTCATCATTGATCTGCATTTTCTCGCCGCTCTGCATGAATTTCTTCAGAAATGCAGAATAGTCATATTTCTCCCGGTGCAGCGCTTCCAGTGACTGGATCAGCGCTTCCGTCCTGTCACCGTGCTCTTTCTGAAACAGTTCCAGGTCGGTTTCAATCTTTTCCGAGATTTCCTTCCAGTCCTTCAGGGCATTGCGGATCTGCCGGATCTCGGCATCTTTCTGTGAAGGATCTTCCCCTTCTTTCCTTTCTCCGGTATCATGGGACGCCTTGTCAAAGATATTATTGCCGGCTGCGGAAGAATCATCCTTCACCTCATCGCCGAACAGCTTTTCGCGGCTGCCGGTGACATTTCTGAGATGATACCAGGTATCATGCTCGTCAAAGTGAAACAGCGGCGCCATCAGCTTGATTTCATCCTGCTGCAGATCTTCAAGCCAGTGATAGATCTTCGGAGCTGTAAAAGCCGGGACTGCCTGCCGGATACGGTCAAGGATGCGGTCCGTCTCCGCCCGGTCATCGCGTTCCGTGCATTCCAGTCCGAGCTGCCGGATGACTTCCTCAACAGCAATGTCACATGCCAGATTCCACAGGGACGGGCGGCGGTTATCGGCAAAATACGGATGCTGAAAAACAGAATGAAGAACGATATGGAGGTAGCCTCTTGTTACCTTGCGGGGATCATTGCGGAACATCTTGATCAGCGCAATCGGGGCATAATGAAAGACTCTGCCGTCACATCTGAACTCGGTCGCATCGGCCGCAAATATATAGCGGTTGAGTGCAATATCCATAAAGCGCAGATGCAGCGTCAGCCGGGAGATCACCTCGCGGAATATCTCTTCGCTGATCTGTATCAGTTCTTCATCCATACAATGTCTTTCTACAGAAGATCCAGCAGATCTTCTGCTTCTTCCCCTCTGCTTTCCTGCATCAGCTGTGCCCTTACAGCCGGATCATGGATCCTTGAAAGATACGGCTGCAGATGCCTGGGTGTGACCAGTCCCAGATTCAATGCCTGTCTGAGCGCATTCCAGCGTTTTTGGGAAATGATCAGTTCCAGTATTTCTTCCCGTTCAGCAATGATCCATTCATCATACATTCCTTCCGGGCGCCGGAAGCTTTCCAGGTAGTTGACCGCCAGGATGTTTCTGGCCAGCGGCTTCCACTGCTTCAGATCCAGATTCACCAGCCAGGAATCATACAGCTGATAATTGTCTTCATTGCGGCCGTTGTAGCGGCCGTTGGAACCGAAGTTCCAGTTCATGTTCCAGTTGTTCTCCAGCATGCCTGCCGCCAGATACACACTCTCATCGGCATCGATGCGGATCCGGCCGTGTGTCTCCAGGGCTCCCTTTCCGATAAAGGTCAGCGAGGAAGGAAGATTGATCCGCCGCAGATTCTGACAGCCGAAGAAGGCATTCTCGCCGATTTCTTCGATTCCCTCCGGCAGAACGATCTCATTCAGTGCCGTACAGTCATCAAAGGCATTTTCTTCAATGATTTTCAGCGAAGCCGGAAGACTGATCTGCTTCAGGCTGTGACACTGCTGGAAACAGGCCCGGCTGAGTTTTCTGAGATTTGCCGGCAGGATCACTTCCTGCAGGTTTTCACACTGATAGAACGTGATCTTCGGCAGTGCTGTCAGCCGGTTCGAAAGCTGTACGGATTCCAGGCTGCAGCAGCGGGAAAACACGGCACTTCCCATATAAATAACACTGTCGGGAATCACTGCCTCAATCAGCTTTTCGCAGTCATAGAAAACATCGGAACCGATTTCCCGCAGGCTTTCGGGGAATTGGACCGTCTGCATCTCTGAAGCACCGTAAAAGGCGTAATCGGCGATGGCTTCGATGCCGTCGGGAATGATTACGTGCTCTTCATTTCCTTCATATTTCTTCAGTGTGGTGCCGCTGATCGTAAATGTCATGGATCCCCTCTCAGTGAAAAAAGGCCGGGTTAAGCCCCGGCCTGTCAATTATTTGCCGTTTGCCAGGAGGTCCTGAACGACCGGATCCTTCGGATAGACACCGGCAGCCTTCAGCTCGGCAATCTTGTCGGCGAACTGCGGCAGATATTTCTCATGTGCAACCAGGAGTTCATCGAGAACTGTCTGGGCAACATGACCGTGTTCTACCATCGGATTCATTTCGAAAGCAGCCAGGGCCAGGCCGTAATTACCGGTAATGGCAGCTTCGATGACGCATTCTTCCATGGCTTTCATCATCTGGACATAGCCTCTTTCACTCGGATGGAAACTTCCCCATGTCAGCGGCATCGGCCCCTTGCCGGTAATGATGCAGGAAATCTCGACGATGCAGTCATACGGCAGATCGCTGATGGCACCGTTGTTCTGGGTGGAGACAACCATATGGGTGCGCTTGTCGTTATAGATGGAGCAGATGCATTCGCATGCGGCATCGGAATAATGAGCACCGCCGCGCTTGGACAGCTGTTCCGGCTTGTAGTTCAGATTCGGATCCTTGTACAGTTCGAACAGTTCAGCTTCGGTCTGCTTGACCTGCTGGGCACGGGTTCCGACCGTATTGAATTCTTCCAGAGAATGCTTCAGCATTTCATCATGCATATAGTAGTAACGGTGATATCCGCACGGAATCAGCTGAATCTGCTTCAGATGATCTTTCAGGAACTTGCATTCAAAGATATTTGCCGGTGTGCCGTCATCGACATTCGGATCATACATGTTGTCGATCAGCTTGTCGGTGAGGTCATTGCCGTGCTGGTCTGTCACCTTGTGATAATGGAAGTGGTTCAGACCGGCAAACTGGTGAATGCATTCTCTCTCGGTCAGACCGAACTGCGGCGGCTCCTTCATCAGAGCACCTACCGGAACATTGCACAGACCGACAGTCTTCTTCCAGCCGCCCCATTTGATGGCTGCTTCGGTAACCATGCCGGACGGGTTGGTGAAGTTGATGAGCCAGGCATCCGGGCAGAGTTCCTTCATGTCTTCGATGATGCCGAGGATGACCGGAATGGTGCGGAAGGCCTTGAACATGCCGCCGGCACCGTTTGTTTCCTGTCCCAGCATGCCGTAGGAAGACGGAATTCTTTCATCCTTGATACGGGCATCCAGCAGACCGACACGGAACTGGGTCGTGACGAAGTCAGCACCCGGAAGTGCTTCTCTGCGGTCAAGAGTCAGATGAACCTTGACACCGTACGGTGTGGCATCCCACATGCGCTGAGCCATGGCACCGACAATTTCAAGCTTTTCTTTGCCGGCTTCGACATCACACAGCCAGATTTCTCTGATCGGAAGTTCATCATAACGCTTGATGAAGCCTTCCATCAGTTCCGGTGTGTAGCTGCTGCCGCCGCCGATAGTAACGATTTTTACTGGTTTCTTTTCCATGAATGATATATCCTCTCTCTTTTCAGTCAAATTATAATTAACATTTATCTGCTTCACAACGAAAGCGCTGACAGTTTGAACTCCGTTCCGCTCGTTCCTGATTATTTTGTCATTTTGCGGAACACTGTTCCCTATTCGTTCAGGGTGGAATTGCTGGACCTGCGGCCCCTTGAAACAACCCGGATTTCTCCTTCCTTCCGGGAACTTTCCTTTTTCCGCCGGTAATTTTCCTCATAATCAAGACGGAAGATATCGGCATAGATCACATCCAGCACATACAGCGAAGAAAGGCTGAAGCTGAAATTGCCGAGATTGGATACCAGTTTCTCCCGGGAAGAGACCCGCAGGCTGCAGGGAATCAGATCCGACAGATGATTGACTCCGTAGGAAGTGATTGCTGCACACGGCAGTTTTTTATCCATGACCATCCGGGCAAAACGCAGGCAGTGTTCGCTTTCTCCGGTATAGGAAAGAAACAGGAACGCCGTTTTTGCAGGATCGGCATGCTCGATTTCAAACAGCGTTTCTTGGTCCGATGTGCAGATCATGACTCTGCGTCCGATCTTTGCCATCTTTTCCTTGAATACCTGGGCAACGCCGCGCTGTGCCGACAGAGTAATAATATAGACTGTCTCCCTGTCCAGCAGGGATACTGCCTTTTTCAGCTGCCGCCGGTTCAGAAGTGACAGCGTATCCTGCACCGTTTCATGATAAAGGGCAGCGATCTTGCCGGCGGTCTCCAGTTCATTGTCTCCGGCATCAAACGGATGGTTGGGATCAATGCTGTCAAAATAGCGTGAATGATAGTTCAGTTCTTCCAGATACTGTTCCCTGAAATCCTCCAGGCCGCCGAAACCCAGCCGCTGGCAGAAGCGCACGACAGAAGACGGAGCCACGTAGACCGCGGCAGCGATTTTTCTGGCACCCTGTTTCCGGAGTGCTTCCTTCTGATTCAGAAAATAATCCGCAATCTGTTTTTCACTGTCAGAAAAAGTATCCTGATTTTTCAGTAAATCCTGTATCAGCATACTTTCAGTTTAGCATATGAAATTGTCAATCGAGATATTACGGATCCTCACAGATCATAATCATGCACAAAGGCATAGAAATCCAGTTCCTTCTGATGATCTTCCGCTGCGATCTTTCCGATCGGATGCGCCAGGAAAATAAATTCCTCGTCACCGTCCAGGCCGAATACTTCATTGGAACAGTCTTCCTGAATGGCACCGATGGCACAGCCGCCGATTCCCAGAGCCGTACATGCCAGATAGATATTCTGGGAGATATAGCCGGCGTCGACCAGGGCAATGCGGTGGGCATGGATGCCGTAGCGCCATTCGGCACGGTATGCGACCATGTCAAAATAGAAGACGACCCCTGCCTTATTGGCCCAGGTCTGGCCGCTGAGGGAGGTTCCGATAAACTCTTTGACATCTTCCTGTTCCTTCAGGCATTCCAGGCTGTGATTCTGCGGCAGATAATGATAGAAGCCGTTTGCCAGTCCTTCGACATGCTGGATGCACAGGTACAGTTCAAATTCATGACGGGCACCGCCGCAGGGAACCGTGCGCAGCGTTGCATAGCGCTTGCCTCTGAGATCCTTGACACCCTGGGCACACCAGAGGATAAAGGACAGTTCCGTCAGACTGATATTCTCTTCCCGGTAGACACGGTGGGAGGCACGGCCGTTGATCACTCCCAGAAAGTCATTGCGGATATCCAGGCCGGCAAAATCAGTCGGCAGCTTGATGATGTTTTCAGAAACCGGATCCTTGAACAGCGGCGGCTGCGTGACACCGGAATACTGGTCGGTCTTATAGTCGGGATCATTTTCCTTTGCCATATGCATGAAGGTTCTTCCCGCGGCTGTTTTCTGTCTGATTTCAAACTCGTCCATATTGATTCCTTTCTGAACTATCGGATCAGTTCCCCATTGATAAAGACAGCCTTCGGCATGGATTCCGTTGAGAACAGCGGGCCGTCCCAGATGATGATATCGGCATCCTTTCCTTCTTTCAGTGATCCGACTCTGTCTTCGATGCCGAGATGCTTTGCCGGATTGATCGTAATGGCTTTCAGCGCATCATACGGATCCATTCCTGCTCTGACTGCCAGGCCGGCATAAACCGGCAGATATTCTTCCAGAGAGAACGGGTGATCGGTGATCAGTGATACCAGGCATCCCTTTGCGGCAAGAATTCCCGGTGTTGTCCAGGATTTGTTCTGCAGTTCAAATTTGGAAGCATCGGTAAAGGTCGGCCCGACTGCCATCGGATAATCCGTTTCCGCCAGCTTGTCGGCAATCAGATGCCCTTCCGTGACATGTTCAAGCGTCATTTTCAGATTGAATTCACGGGCAATGCGCACAGCTGTCAGAATGTCATTTGCCTGATGCGCATGTGCCTTCAGAGGGATTTCCCTGCGGATGACCGGCAGCAGTGATTCCATCTTGAAATCAAACGGCGGCATCTTGGAGAGATCATCTCCGGCAGCCTCTTTCTTAGCGCAGTATTCCTGAGCCTTGAACAGCATCTCCCTTAAATGGGCAGCCGTGGACATGCGGGCAAAATTGCCGCGGTCCTTGTAGCAGCGCTTCGGATTTTCACCGAAGGCACACTTCATGGCAACAGGATCTCTGACAACCATATCATCGACACAGATGCCGGTTGTCTTGATGGCCAGCCAGGTTCCGCCCAGGGCGTTGGCACTGCCCGGTCCGGTTGCGACTGTTGTGATGCCGGCACGGCTGGCTGTTCTGAACGCCGGATCAAAGGGATTGACACTGTCAATGCCACGCATCTGCGGGGAATTGATGTCACCCAGTTCATTGTAGTCACTTCCTTCGAACCCGATGCCGGTGCCGGATACGCCGATATGGGAATGGGCATCGACCATGCCCGGATAAATATCCTTCCCCTCAGCGTCGAAAATCTCGGCATCTTCACTCAGATCGGTGCCGACGGCAGCAATTTTTCCGTCTTTGACAAGAATGTCTCCGTAATAGGGTTCCCTGTTTTCAAGATCATGAATCAGTCCGTTTCTGATTAACAGCATAAATAATGTTCTCCTTTAGAAAAAGAATAGCAGAAAACTGCACCAAACAAAAAAACAAAACACATCACTGTGCCTTGTTCATGTCATAAATAATCTTCAGTCCCTTGTAGGCGATATCCGGATCGTATTCGTCGATCATGTCGGTTTCATTTGCGACAACCTTGCCGAGACCGCCGGTCGCAATGACCCGGCAGTCCGGATCGTTCAGTTCCCTTTTCATCTGCCGGATGATATATTCAACCGACCCGATATAGCCGTATACGACACCGGACTGAATGCCTTCGATCGTATTTCTTCCGAGAACGGAATCCGGCTTGATGATCTCGACTTCCGGCAGTCTGGCAGTTCCGTCGATCAGGGCATGCAGTGCCGTGTCGAGACCCGGCATGATCACGACATACTTGAACTCACCTTCCGGGCTGACGTAGTCGAATGTCGTTGCCGTGCCGAAATCAACAATGATTGCGGAAGAATGGAAGGTGTGCCATGCCCAGGCAGTATTGACGATTCTGTCGGCACCGACGGAAAGCGGTGATTCAGCCGTGATCGTAATGCCTGTGTGGAGCTGGGAATCAACGATGATCGGCCGTCTGTGAACATACTTGATGATGGCCGAAGTCAGCGCATACATCAGTTTCGGCACAACCGAAGAGATGATGACATCTTCGATGTTTTCCGGTCTGATCCTGGCCTGGTTCATGAACGTCATGATAAAGGATCCGTATTCGTCGGATGTTCTCTTGGTTTTGGTCATCAGACGGTAACGGCCGATAATCCTGTCGCCGTCCAGTACACCCAGACTGATATTTGTGTTACCCGCGTCAATTGTCAGCAGCATTTTCGTTTACCTCTTCAGACAGTAGTTCAGGATTTCTTCGGCGGTCTCCTCCTTGGAAAGAAGACCAAGTGCTTCTTCGCCTTCCGGCGAAAGAATGGTCACAATATTCGTGTCGACACCGAATCCGGCACCGGCATCGGCAATACTGTTGGCGATAATATAATCTGTATTCTTGGCAAGCAGTTTTTCTCTGGCATTGGCCAGCAGGTTTTCCGTTTCCATGGCAAAGCCGATCAGAACCTGGCCTTCCTTCTTGTTCGCACCGAGCGACTTCAGAATGTCCCTTGTACGCTGCAGCGGGATATTGAGATCATCATCCTTTTTCTTGATTTTCTGTTCTGCCTTTTCAAGCGGCGTATAGTCGGCCACTGCCGCAGCCATGATGATCACATCTTCCTTTTCCTGCCGGCTCAGTACGGCTTCTGCCATATCGGCAGCACTGACAACGGATACAAATTCCACACCGGCCGGCACCGGAAGACTGCACTGTCCCGAGACAAGCGTCACATCGGCGCCGAGATTGCGGGCTGCCTTGGCAAGTTCATATCCCATCTTGCCGGAGGAATGGTTGGTAATATAGCGCACCGGATCGATTTCCTCTCTTGTCGGACCGGCAGTCACCAGAACCTTTTTCCCGTTCAGCCAGCGGTCGCTTTCGGCAATCATGGCAATCACATCCTGTATCTCTGCCGGTTCCGGCATTCTTCCCTTTCCGGTATCGCCGCAGGCAAGATAGCCGGCGGAAGAATCCAGAATATACATGCCGTAGCGGCGGCACTTTTCAATATTATCCTGGGTTACAGGATTGTTCAGCATGTGAGTGTTCATGGCCGGCACGATCAGTTTCGGGCATTCCGCTGCCAGAAAAGTCGTCGTCAGCATGTCATCGGCAATGCCGTTGGCAACCTTGGCGATGATGTTGGCAGTTGCCGGGGCAATGACAAAGACATCGGCTTTTTTTGCCAGCGAAACATGATGCACATCCGGCTGGAAATCCACCGCAAACATATCGGTAATGACCCGCTGGGCACTCAGTGTCTGGAAAGTCAGCGGTGTAATGAACTGCTCTGCTTCCTTCGTCATCAGCACATGGACTTCATTCCCTGCCTTTTTCAGACCCGATACCAGTGAAGCAATCTTATAGGCGGCAATGCCGCCGGTCACACCGACCAGAATACATTTGTTTTTCATATATTTACTCCCTGCTCAATTATATCATCAGCACTGTGCTAAAATGTCAATATCACAAACGGAGGTTTCAATGATGAAAGACACTCTGCTGGTAATATCCGATATTCACGGTGCCCTGTCCGGTGCCGGACTGGTCAGGGAAGCGCTGCAGTATCATGAATGCGGTGAGATCCTTTGTCTCGGTGATGTACTGTATCACGGACCGCGCAATGACGTGCCTGATGACTATGCACCGAAACAGGTCATCGGCATCATGAATGCCCTGAAAGACCATATCATTGCCGTCCGCGGCAACTGTGAGGCTGAAGTGGATCAGATGGTGCTGGATTTTCCCATCATGTCCGACAGCAACACGCTGTTTTATCACGGGCACCGCATCTTCATGACCCACGGCCATGTGTATTCCCCCGATCACCTTCCCCTTCTGGCAGAGGGAACGATGTTTCTGAGCGGTCACACACATGTCCCGACCGCATATGAGAAGGACGGTCTGCTGCTCTGCAATCCGGGATCCGTATCCCTGCCCAAGGGCGGCCATCCCCGCACCTACGGTCTGATTGATGAAAGCGGCTTTACCGTATATACCGCGGATCATCAGGTCTGTATGCACACCGATTGGGTCGATTAGCCGATGCAATTGTCCCGGCTCCGGTTTGGTCCGGAGTCTTTTCTTTCCGGAACATGACCGGGAAAATGAAAAGACCCCACATTAACGTGAGGTCTTGATCAGATTCATGAACCGTAGGCAGATGCCCCTTCTTCATAGGTCAGCCATTCGCCGTCGCTGGGGATCCAGTGTTCCTGATCGATGCGGTACCATGTATAGCCGTCTCCTTCTGCCGTTTCGAAAACAGGATAGACGGTGCCTTCCAGACTGTTTCCGTCGGATTCATTGCCGACGCCCGGTTCCCTGCGGATATTGAGGTCCGATACATTGACAGTCACCCTGCCGATCGGTTTTTCATCCTTGTTGGTCGCATACAGTGTATAGATATTCAGATCGCGGCCGGCTTCCAGCGCTTCCTTCAGATTCAGAATGCCGTAGGTGCCGTTATATCTGACATAGCTTCTGCCGTTGGTCAGTTCGGTGACATCGCTGAAGATGAAGTCCGTCACTTCCTTCCCCGTTTCATCGATGAATCCCCATTTCCCGTATTTCTTGACCGGCGCATAGCCGTCTGAGAAATAACCGGCATCATGATAGGACCAGCTGATCTGGGTTCCGGTGTTGGCATGAACGAATGCCACATCCTCTTTTGTGCCGACAATATAATGACCGTTGATATAGGTGCCTTCCACATAGGTGCCTCTGGCAGTTACCGTATCCATCATGACATTTCCGAAAGTATCGCAGATCACATAGGACTGTTTGTTGCATACCAGATCCACTACCGGTGCGATCTGATAGCCCGGCAGCTCTCCGCCGGCAAACGGTTCAAACAGGAAGCCGTATACCGGCTGTTCTTCGGTATAGGTAGGTACGGCCACGCCGAATACTCCGTCCTGCACGCAGAAGAATGCCTGCAGTCTTTCATCACGGTAAGGATCGTATTCATAGCTGCCGAGCGGCGCTTCCAGACGTTCCGAATAGTCATCCGAGAAGTAGATTCCCTTCTGCGATGACGAACTGGCATAGCCGTAGACAAAACTGAATGTGCCGTCTTCATTCTTCAGCCGTCCCGGACCGATGCCGTTGGCATACGGGGTGGAATGAATATTGATATCCGCCGGGCTGATTTCTTCTCCTTCGTAGTTCCAGATGCCGTTCTGACCGTTTTTTTCAACAATGATGGCATCGGTTTTGTAAGAACCGCCCATCCATTCCTGCGGATAGCCGTTTCTTTCAAAGTCGCCGAGGACATGAAGGGTTCCGAAGCGGGGACTCTCATAGAGAACCTCCGTCTTCTCGAACGGCACCATCGTTCTGACAGTCTCGATCTCCATCCCCGGTTCAACCGTCCAGATCTTCCCGGTTTCCGTAATGACTTCAGTCTCTTCCGGTTCTTCTTCCGGAGCTTCCTTCACTTTTCTTTCGCATCCGCACAGCAGACTTGCCGCAAGCAGTGCAATCATGATTTTTTTCATATACAGTTACCTTCAGAATTCTGATTCTATTGTACCAAAGTACGGTATACAAAAAAATCCGGAATCAATCCGGATCATTTGTCTTTCTTTTCTTTGGCCTTTTTTGCTTCGCGGTAGATTCTGGCATTCTCTGCCATCTCTTCCTTATCGCGTTTCTTCTGTTCTTCCATCTGTTCCTTCAGAGCCGCATCACGGGCTGCCTTGGCACCGATATCATGTGCCTTTTCAGCCGTCAGTGCAAACGGATCGATAACCATGAAGAAGGCAATCAGTTCACCGATCAGCAGGAAGATTCCCGACATTGTTGAAATGCTGAAAGCCAGTGCGACAGCACCTGCCGCAATCACCAGTATCAGGACGGCAATGATCAGGCTTGTTGTGTTTTTTGTTTCCTTGTAAGCCTGATAATTGCTGAGAAGCCAGCCGAATGCGAATGTGCCCGCAAGCCAGCCGACCGCAAGCAGAAGTATGTTGACAAAAATACCCATGTCCACCTCCGGAAAACACTTTAATGATTATATCAACCGGAGGATGATTCGGCAACTAACCGACTAATTTCGACAGCAGATCGCCGAGTGTTTCCAGTCCGCCGGATGCCTTCTCGCACAGCACCGAAATGACTTTTTTCTCCAGAACATTGCATTTGCGGTAGTTTTTGATCAGTGTCTTTTCCGCTGCCGTAAGCTTCATCGTATTTGACGACGAAGTTTTTTTCTTCGCTGAGGATGTCTTCTTTTTTGTGTCTGTTTTTTTCTTTGTGTCTGTTTTCTTCTTCGCGGCCGGTTTCTTTGCGGCTGCTCTTACGATTTCTTCCATGATCACTTTCTCCTGCATTGTATGATTTCAGAAAAGGACACTCCGGAAAGGATGTGTCCTTGTTTGATTCAGAATCCGAAATAGAGAATCGGAAAGCACCACAGTATATAGAGTGCCTGCTGGGAAATATCCTCTTCCGCTTCCGTATCGTATACCGTTTCATATGTCTGGCCGTCGACGGTGCGGCTGTCCTTGGCACGGATGCGTCCGATCGTCGCAATCGTTTTTTCGCCTTTTTTGAAGGCAAAGGCAGAACGGCTCTGACGTACGACATTCACTTCCTCATCGGGGAATTTCAGCGTAAAGGATTCATCGGCATTCCAGCAGATTTCAACGAATACCTGATCACTGTCACGGTATCTGACAATGCGTTTCGTAAATCCCGGAATCAGTGTCTGATCAGGATCAAAATCGCTTCTCAGATGGATATTGGCAACATCGATATAGGTGACAATCGACGGCTCTCTCTTGATAAAAGCCTTCAGGCAGATTTCATCGTTGAGAAACGTGGCACATTCGATAATGTCCCGGCGGGGATTCTTATAGATAGGGTAAATATGCATCTGGCACCTCCGGGCAGTCAGTCAAGATCACGGTTCAGATCAATCGCGCCGGATACCTTTACAGATGCCGGTGAGCACAGAATCAGATTATGTCCGATCTTTTCGATACGGCCGTCCACCGCATAGACAACACCGGTCAGAAAGTCAATTGTCCGCTGCGCATAGTCCTTTGAAAGACGATGAAGATTGACTGCTGCAGCACTGCCGTTCTTCAGCTTATTGGCAATCGATGTGGCTTCGTCGAATGAACCGGGTTCAAAGAGCGCAATTGCACTGCCGCTGACTGCTGCCGCGACCGGTGCCGCCGTCTCGATCTGCTGTGTTTCTTCAGCTGTTTCTTCTTCTGTTCCAAACATATCTTTCCAGCCCATAATTCACCTCACGTTAACTATTCTCTATTTTAGCAGAAAACCGATGCAATAATGCATGAATTCAGATACGGTTCAAAGATCCATTTCATTGAGGGCATCACGCAGGGCTTTCAGTTCGTCCCTGTTCAGGGTAATGCCCTTTCCCATCCGCGCTTCCTCATCTCCGTAATCCGTCCAGTTGCGGATATCGTATACGGCATTGGCACCGTTATAGGAAATCAGCGACAGTTCCTTGCTGTAGACGCGGCCGCGAGCACCTTCATAGGAAGAGAGGGTTGCGATCTCCTCTTCGATTTCGTATGAAAACTCTCTGGGCATATTATTTTTTTGCCCCCATCAGAATATTGATCAGATCAAACATCGAATTGACATTGACCGTGCCGTTGCTGTTGGTCGCAGACTGACCGAGGAACTGATTCAGCGAACTGTTTGCAGACTGGCTGCTGTTGCTGGCTGCCGGTGCTTCGGTAAACAGCGGTGCATTCAGTACGGCACTGTTCTGGGTCTGGCCGGATGACTGCTGGGAATGCTGACCGAGCAGTGTGCCGAGCAGGCTGTTCGATGCCGGCTGGGTCTGCTGTTGCTGCTGTGCCTGTCCGAGCAGTGTGCCGAGCAGCTGGTTCATTGTCTGTGACTGCTGCTGTTGGGTCTGCTGCTGCGCCTGTTGCTGCTGCTGAGCCTGCTGCTGGGCCATGAGTGCCTGCAGCAGTGCATTCAGCTGGGCATTATTCTGAGCCTGCTGTGTCTGCTGCTGTTGCTGCTGGGAGTGACCGAACAGACTGGAGAACAGCGACGGTGTCTGCTGTTGCTGTTGCTGCTGTGCCTGGGAAGCGTTCAGGAGCGAATTGAACAGACTGAGCGGTGAAGCCTGCTGTGTCTGCTGCTGTTGCTGGGAACCTCCAAGCAGTGTGCCGAGCAGTCCGCCTGAAGTGTTCGAATGCGAAGAAGAACTGTTTCCGCTCATCAGTGTGATCAGAGCCAGCAGATCCTTGATATCCAGCTTGCCGTCAAGCAGTGCTCCGATGGCATCTGTTTTCTTTCCTCTTTCAACGGAAGTGAAGCCGCCGGTCATTCCCAGAAGCTGATTGGCATCGATCTGCCCGTCCGCTCCGAGGTACAGTTTCATGACATTGTTTTCATTGACCTGTCTGGTTACTTCCTTCAGTTCTTCATCGCTGACGTTGGCGCTGCCGAGAATACCGCGGATGACTTCTGTCTCATCCTTATTCAGCAGGTCATTCATCGCTGACGGATTCTCCTCAAATGCTTTGAATACTTTGGTTACATTATCATTGGTATTTGTCATAATTATAATCTCCTGCTTTCATTATACGTTAATCAGAGCGCTTCGCCACGTATTTCCATCCTGTGTTATCATGAAAACATGGAAATTCTGATTGCTGAAGAATATCGCCGGGAAGAACTGTTTCACCGGCTGAAAAGCAGACTCGGTCTGCAGATCATATCATTATCCGCCCTGCTGTATCCGAAAGCAGAAGAATCTGATTCTCTGCTGCTGTTCAGATGCGCCGCCGGAATCAGGAAACACTCATCCGAGCTGAAGTATTACCGGGATATGCTTTCATATCCTGCCTTTTTTCAGGAGCTTCTTTCCTTTGCAGAGGAGATTTCACTGTGGGGCATTGCCGCAGATGCACTGCCGCAGCGGGATGAGGCCGAGAAGGAACTGAAAATGATCCTGGGATGGATCCTGGAGGAAAACCTGAAGGAAAAACGGCTGTACAGCCATCGTGATGTGCTTCTGAAGGAAGCGGCCGGAAAAGAAGGACTGCAGATCATTCCCGGATTCGAAACCGACTGCTTCCGTTTCCGGTTTCTTGAAGACCTGCAGAAGGCAGGTGTAAAAACTGTCCCGGCCCCGGTAAATTCTCCCCGCCGGCATATGCGCCATGCCTTGTCAATGCGCCGCGAAGCAGAAGCAGTAGCCCAGGATATCTGCCGCAGGAAAAAGCCGTGTCTTGTCGTGCTCTGTGAACCGGCCGTACAGATGCCGCTGATCCGGCAGGTTTTCAGACGCTACGGGATCCCTGCATCCTATGTCTGTGAACCGTGCTTCACCAGGATTCAGAATGCCTTTTTTCAGGCTGTTGACTTTATGCTGCATAAGGATGCCGCTCATCTGCTGAATGTTCTGCTGTCAGGACTTCTGGAGCCGTGTGAAGGCCGGCTGCTTTCCTATCTGCGCCAGACCATGACTGAAACCGAAGCACCGCAGACATCGCTCCGATACGAAGAAATTCTGACCCGCATTCACTCCCGGGAAGAAGATACCGTCGCCAAAAACAGGGAACTGATCACCTTCCGGGAACTGGATCATGAAGCGGAATCATACTTTGAAACAATTCGTGAACCCATGCAGAAAATGCTGCAGGCAGAAGAACCGAAAGAGATCCTGCAGACCGCCTATGAACTGCTGGCAGTCTCGCCTCTTCTTGAAAATGAAGACGAACGGGCTGCCGGCATGCAGATCCGCAGTCTGCTCATGGATATTCTTCCCTCTGCGGAAAGTGCTGCCGATGCCGTATTTGCGGCTGAAACAGTCCGTTCCATGCGGCAGTCAAAGACTTCGCCGCTGTCGGAATTCTGCATGGTCACCGATCTGCACCGGCCGCTGGACAGCCGTGCCGTCACCTATGTGCTTGGCTGCAGCGGCAAAAGCTACCCCGGCTTCAAGGCAATGAACGGCCTGTTTGACGAAGACTACGTCAGACAGCTGCCGGATTTCCCTACCCTTTCGGAAAGAGAAAAGATATACAGCAGACAGCTTGACTGGATCCTGAACAGTGCATCCGAAGACCTGTATTTTTCCTATGCAACGAACGACTATGAAGGCAGACAGCTGGTGCCGGCATTTGAACTGGGCAGTCTCGGTCTCGGCGAAGACCGCAGATGGGATCTGCAGACTGCAGGGAAGAACCGTTTCCGGCATCATGTTCTGGAAGAAGAAACCTCCCGGGCACTGTTCACAAGGGAAGATGCAGACGGGCCCTATATCCGCGGGTCTGTCAGTTCCATCGAAGCCTGGTTCAGCTGTCCCTACCGGTACTTCATTGCCTCCGGCCTTTATGTGCGCAGGGAACAGATTCCGGCTGTGGATGCCGCCCATATCGGGACCATTCAGCATGCGGTCATGGAAAACGGCATGCTCAGTGCCGGTGAAGACTATGCCGACTGGCTGACAGATGAGCGGATCGATGAAATCATTGCACCGTATTTCGAAGCACTGGAGGTCATTGAACCACATCATTCCGACATGATCCGCATCAGCCGCATGCGCATGCAGAGAACCCTTCACCGCAGCGTTGCCTTCCTGAAGGAATATGAAAAATGCACCTCATTCCGTCCGTACCGGCCGGAGCATCATTTCGACAATATTGCAGTTTCCGAACATGTCCGTCTCAACGGTACGATCGACCGCATCAATACCGATGAAGCCAGTCATCTTCTGGAAATCATCGACTATAAGTCTTCCGTAAAGTCTCTGAATGCATCCAAGGTACAGGAAGGCCTGCAGCTGCAGATGCTGTCGTATATGATGACTGCCCTGCAGCTGATGCAGGAGTATGAAGCCGGCGGCGCCTACTACTTCAGCATGAAGGAAGAAAACATTTCAGCTGAAAAGGAACTGCCTGCCGCTTCGGCAGAACGCCGCAAATTCACTTTGAAAGAGTGTGATTTCACGGATGAGGAAAACCTGTTCTCAGCCCTTGTGCGGGACAGCAGGAAACTGCAGGGATGGACACTGAGCGACCGCACCGATGCCATTGACCGCAACGGTGACCACGTTGCCGGACTGAAGAGTGTCTATGACATGGCAGCCGTTCAGGAGTGCCTGCATGTCCTGTATGAATATTTCTATGAGAAACTGCTGTCGAAAGAAGAAAGCAGCACGGAACCTGCCGGCATATCACTGGCACCGGTTGAAGGTGCATGCACCTTCTGTGACTATGCCGGTATCTGCCGCTTCCACGGCGACAGCAGGAATCCGGTAAAGATCTATGAGAAAGACCTGAAGAAGGCAAAGGAGGCAAAATCATGAGAGTCGATATCGGCAGCAGTGACAGCTTCCAGCAGGATGCCATCCGTGAACTGAACGGAAAGAATATTATCGTTTCAGCCTCTGCCGGCGCCGGCAAGACAAAGGTGCTTGTTACCCGCATCATGAAACGCATCATCGATGACCGGGTCGATCTGGAAAAGATCATTGCCCTGACTTTTACTTCGGCAGCAGCAGAAGAAATGAAAAACCGTCTGGCCAAAGAACTTCATCTGATGAAGGCTGAGGCCAAAACGGCAGAAGATCAGGAATATATCGACCGGCAGATTACCTCTCTGGTCAATGCCAGCATTACGACCATTGACTCCTTCTGCCTGAATATCATCAAAAAATACTGCAGCGTCATCGGACTGGATCCGGCAACGACAGCCAATATCCTTTCGGAAGGAAAAAAGGAACTTCTGCAGAGAAATGCCTATGAAGCTGCCCTGAAGGAAATGAATGCAGTGAACCCGGAAGGACTGATGAAGCTGACCGTCTGGTTTTCCCAGCGCAGCGAAGACTTCAATACCCTTTACGGAATCACCGATACGATCCGTTCCCATGCCGATGCGGCCGTTGATCCGCAGGCATGGTACCGAAAAGCGGAAACCATGTACAGGCCTTTCCGGCACCTGACAGAACTGCCGGAAGAAGTGCAGGATGCGTGGTTTTCAATGCTGGCAGAAATATGTCTGGAAATTCATGACGCCGCTGAAAGCGGTCTGAACCGTCTGGAATTCCTGGACGGGGATGACAAGATCACACCGGATATGTTCATTCCCCTGATCAGCTGCAGCAATGACTGCCTGCAGCTGCTGAATGAACATGATTATGAAGGATTCCGCGCCAAGCTGCATGATCTTGCACAGGTCAGAATCGTCAAGGGAAAGGATGAGATCCTGAATGAAACCCGGGAGCTGATCTTCTCGCGTATCGACAGTATGCTGTCAGTCTGCTATCCGGAACATATCTTTGCCGAACGTTCCGGACGGGATGCCGAAACGGCTTCTCTTCTGATTGAACTGGCAAAGTCCGTATCAGAACATTTTGAAAAACTGAAGAAGGAATGTGCCTGCCTGGATTTCGGAGACATGGAACGCTATGCCCTGCAGATCCTGCAGGCAAATGACGGTGCTGCCGCAAAGCGCATCAGTGCCGGCATCGAAGAAATACTGGTCGACGAATTTCAGGATACCAGCATTCTGCAGGATACAATCATCCGGATGATTGCCGGTGATAAACTGATTTTCCGGGTCGGTGACGTCAAGCAGTCCATCTACCGCTTCCGCCAGGCTAAGCCGCAGCTGATGCGTGATCTGATCAGCGACAATGCAAATGTGACATTCAATCTCCGCCATAATTACCGCTCCGATGAGCAGATCATCCGTTTTACCAATGTTCTGTTTGAACGGCTTCTGAATATCGGCGGCATCCGTGATGCCTATCTGGAAGCGGATCATGTCAGTGCCGGCCAGGAACGTCAGAAAAAATCGTCTGATGCCCGGGTTGAACTGGTGCTGATCGAAAAACCCGAACCGGAAGTAACCGCAAAGGGAAAGCGCAAAGCCATGCGGTCAGGCGAAGCCAAATATATGAAATCGGCATGGATTTCCTCCCGTATACATCAGATGATGCAGGATGATCCTTCCCTTTCCTGGCATGACTTTGCCGTACTGACCCGCAGCCATGCCGATCAGCTGGCACTGCGGTCACAGTTTGACCGGTTCCGGATTCCTTATGATATCGATGCCCGGGAAGGCTTTTACCGTTCCGATCTCTGCCTCGATATTCTGGCCATGCTGAAATACATGCAGAATGAACAGGATGAGATCTCGCTTCTCGCCGTACTGACATCACCGATGTACGGATTCAGTGATGAAGAGATTGCCCGGATGGTTCTGCAGGGAGAAAAGCGCCTGTACAGGGCGGTAAGGAACCTGTATCCCGATATTCCCCGCCGCTTTGCCGGACTGCAGGAAACTGCCCGGCGCAGCGGTCCGGCTGCCCTGCTGCAGGAAATCATGATCAGCGATGTGAACGGCACACCGTTCTATGAAGTTCTTCCCAAAAAGGACCAGGCGAATTTCGACTATCTCTTTGACAAGGTAATCACCGGTGAGATGCTGACAGTTACGGAACTGATCGATGAAATTGAAGCCGGCAGTGATGAAAAATCCTCGGAAGCAGTCACCTCCGGGAAGGATGATGATGTTGTGACCGTCACAACGATTCATCATTCCAAAGGACTGCAGTATAAGATCGTTTTCCTCTGGGGAACAGGCGCCAACCGGGACCGTTCATCGCTGTCAAAGGTCATGATCGATGATGAACTCATGCTCGGGTTTGATGATGTCGATCCTGATACGAGAATTGTTTTCCCGACGGTTCAGAGACTGGCAATTGCATACCGTGACAGCAAGGAAGACCTGGAAGAATTCAGCCGTCTGCTGTATGTAGCCGTAACCAGGGCAGAAGAACGTCTGATTATCGTTGATGATGCGGCGGCTGCCGTACCACGGCAGAAAGTCCTGAATATTTCCGCTCTGAAAAACAGAAAAGGAATTACCGGACTGATCACGGCTGCCATGGATCATGAAGAAGGACTGAATGAAAACGGACTGCTGTCCGTTCATACTGTCACTTTTGATGAGGCATCACTTCTGACGGGTGAGCGTGAAGATGTTCTTCCGCAGGATACCGGCATAGCAAAATGGCAGGAAGAATATCTCCCCCTGCCGGAACTGCTGACACCGAGTTCGCTGGAACAGCCGCAGAACAAAGAAATCTCACGCTCTCTTCCGCCGCTGTCCGAAAATACCCGCGGCACCTCCTACGGTACACTGATGCATGAACTGGCGGCAGCTCTGCCGGATGATGCGGACTGGAATGAAGAACTGATCCGGAAATATGCGGATCCTTCCCTGCCGGATCAGGCAGTGAAGTCGATGCTTGCCTTCGGCAGCAGCGATCTGTACCGGCAGGCAAAAGAAATGGAAATCCATAAGGAATATCCGTTCTTCTACGAAAATGAAACAATGCGCATCACCGGTATCATGGACTTTGCGGCCATCGGCAGAGACCGCATCATTCTGATCGATTTCAAGACCGACCGTGCTTCCGAAGAAGAGATCCGGAATATGTATTCTCCGCAGCTCAATGCCTATCGCAGTGTGCTGGCCCATTTCTATCCGGACCATCATATCGATGCCTATGCGTGGTCATTCCATCACAGCAAGGCAATTGAGATACAGTAGACAATGAAAAAGAGAGGTTATAAGCCTCTCTTCTTTACTTTTTCTGTTTGCGAAGTTCCATTTCCTCCAGGATCTTCGCCTTGATTTCACGGAAGGCTGCTTCGCCGTCGGTATTTGTGACAACATTGCGGAACAGCGGTGCAAGTTCCATTTCCATCTTCGCCTTGTTGATACGGCGGCTGACGGAAGCCTCATCATCCTTATAGCGTTCGGCAATCTGTTTTTCCAGTTCTTCCCTGCTTTCCGGCATGACGAAGAAAGCAAGACTGTCGGGAATGTTAAGCTTGATCGGACCTACACCCTGGGCTTCGACTTCGATCAGAACATTCTTTCCCTTGGAAGCCAGGAATTCAACCTGCGCCTTCGGTGTTCCGTAATAATAGCCGTTAAATTCCGTATACTCCAGCAGTTCATGGTTTTTGACCGATTCCGCAAACTGTTTGTACGAAACAAAGTAATAATCCTTGCCGTCGACTTCATTTTCCTTTTTGGGTCTTGTCGTTTCCGATATGGAGAAAAACAGTTTCAGATCGGGGTCTGCCAGCAGCAGGTCCCTGATCCTGCCTTTCCCTACCGAACTGGCTCCGGTCAGAATGACAACTAATCCTTTTGCCATAATGTTACCTCATCTTTCATACAGGTGGCATGCGACCATACGGCCGCCGACTTCAATCGGCTGCGGCATTTCCTTACGGCAGCGTTCCGATGCCTTCGGGCATCTGGTAGAGAACGGACATCCTGCCGGCGGATTGATCGGAGAAGGAATTTCCCCTTCCAGAAGAATTCTCTGCTTGGTCTTTGCCGTATCCGGATCAGGAATCGGAATTGCCGACAGCAGAGCTGTCGTATAGGGGTGAAGAGGACGATGATATACATCATCGCTTTTTCCCATTTCCACCATATGTCCCAGATACATGACGCCGATGCGGTCGGAGATATGCTTGACCATGCTCAGATCATGGGCAATGAACAGATAGGAAAGTCCCATTTCCTTCTGGATGTTTTTCAGAAGATTGATGACCTGGGCCTGAATGGATACATCCAGAGCCGAGATCGGTTCATCACAGACGATGAATTTCGGATTGACTGCCAGAGCCCTGGCGATTCCGATACGCTGTCTCTGACCGCCCGAGAATTCTGCCGGATAACGGCGGATATGGTCAGGCTTCAGACCGACGATGCGGAGCAGTTCCACTACCCGCTCTTCTCTTTCCTGATCTGTATTGTAAATGTTGTGGATGATCATCGGTTCCTTGATGATTTCACCGACCGTCATGCGCGGATTCAGTGATGCATACGGATCCTGGAAAATCATCTGCATATCCTTGCGGAATGACTTCAGTTCGGCACCTTTGAGATGGGCAATATCGGTGCCCATGAATTCAATACTACCGGCTTCCGGTTCATACAGTTTGACAATCGTGCGGCCGAGTGTTGTCTTGCCGCAGCCGGATTCACCGACCAGACCGAATGTCTCATTCTCCAGGACATCGAACGATACATCATCGACGGCCTTGACGATCTGCTTTTTGGAGAACAGGCCTTTGGTGACATCAAAATATGTTTTCAGATTGCGTACGCTTAAAATCGGTTTCTCGCTCATTCTTTCACCGCCTTTTCATAATGCAGCCAGCAGGAACACTGATGGGTATCAGAGAACTTTGTTGCATCCGGCTGATACTCCTTGCATACCCGCAGGGCATCCGGACATCTGTCAACGAACGGGCAGCCCTTCGGAGGATTCAGAAGATCGGGCGGTGAGCCGGCAATCGGTTCCAGGTCCTTATCATCGTCATCATCAGGATTGGCGATGCAGTTCAGAAGTCCTTTGGTATACGGGTGCTTCGGATCATAGAATATTTCCTTGTCGGTTCCGATCTCAACGATCTTGCCGCCGTACATGATGGCGATTCTGTCGCACAGCTTGGCAACGACACCGAGGTCATGAGTGATCATGATGACCGATGATCCGCTGTTCTTCTTCAGCTCATCGATCAGTTCGAGAACCTGTGCCTGAATGGTGACGTCCAGAGCTGTCGTCGGTTCGTCGGCAATGATCAGCTTCGGGTTGTTGGCCAGAGCAATTGCGATAATGATACGCTGACGCATGCCGCCGGAGAATTCAAACGGATACTGATTGATTCTCTTTTCCGGTGAAGGAATGCCTACCTTGCGCATCAGTTCAAGCGCCAGTTCATGTGCTTCCTTTTCCGTAACCTTGTTATGATTCATGATCGGTTCCGTCAGCTGCGCGCCGATTTTCATGATCGGATTCAGGAATGTCATCGGATCCTGAAATATCATTGCCATGGAATTGCCGCGGATATCTTTCATGGTATTCTCATAAGCTTTTTTATTTGCAAAATTGCCGGGTACAATATCCTGACCGTCAAAAACGATTTTATTTGCAGTAACGATGCCGTTGTCGGCAAGCAGGCCGATGATTGAATACATCGTCTGGCTTTTGCCTGATCCCGATTCTCCTACGATTCCGAGGGCTTCACCCTGCTCGATCGAAAAGGAAACATCTCTTACCGCATATACCGTTCCCTGATCGGTGGTAAAATCTGTCCTGAGATTTTCTACTTCCAGTAATGCCATATGCTTCCACCTCACTGTTTCCGTTTATAGTTCCATACGGCTGATCATTTCTTCTTCAGAAACCTCTGCCGTACTGTACTTTTCACTGACTGTTCCCTCATCCATAAACAGGATGGACTGACACAGCCGTTTTGCCGTCCGGGGCTCATGGGTGATCAGAAGAACACTCATTCCTTCGTGTTTCTTCAGTTCATCAGTCATCTGTTCCCTTGACAGCGGATCAAGTGCCGAGAACGGTTCATCCAGGATGATCAGTTCCGGATCTTTTTCCAGTGCTGCCATGATCATGATTTTCTGGAGCTCACCGGGTGATACTTCAAGCGGTGAGGACCGGCTGACCTTTTTCGGATCCTTGACCTGTGCCCTCTCCAGAAAGTCATTTACCTTTTTTCTTTTTTCAAAGAAGCCGTCTTCTTCATACAGTTCTGCAATCTGAGCACCGATCCTGTCTGTCGGATCAAATGCCTCTCTGACATTCTGCATGACATATGCCATGCGTTTTCCCCTGATGTTTTCGAAGGGATCACTGCCGAGAAAGTCAAGACCGAACTGTTTCGGTACATTGACGATCCCGTCAAATGTCACGGTGCCGTAATCACAGAATGTATCTGCCTTGAGAAATCCCATGACGGCATTGGCAAGGGTTGTCTTGCCGCAGCCGGACGGTCCCATCAAAGCAGTCCATTCATTCTTTTCCAGTTCCAGCGAAACACTTTTCAGAAGCCGGATGTCGCCTTCTTCCTTTTCCGCATGGACGGAAAGCTGTTCCACACTCAGCAGTGCCATAGATCAGCGTGAACGTTTCTTCGGGTCTAGTGCCTGGTTCAGGCCGTCACCGATGAAGTTCAGTGCCAGCATCGTCAGACAGATCGCCGATACCGGCCATACCATCTGCAGCGGTGCTGAGAACAGCATGTTCTTGGCTTCGTTCGCCATCGTTCCCCAGGAGGCCATCGGGATACTGATACCGATACCTACGAAGGACAGGAACGCTTCGGTGAAGATTGCACTCGGTACCATCAGGGTCGTGTTGACAATGATCGGACCGATGGAATTCTTGACCAGATGCTTGAAGAGAATACGCATATCACTGGCGCCGAGTACCTTGGCAGCCAGGGCATATTCCTGTTCCTTCTGGGACATGACCTGAGCTCTGACCTGACGGGCCAGACCAACCCAGGATGATATACAGATTGCCAGCAGCACCGAGAACATGTTGGATCCGAAGATCAGCATGATCAGAATGACATACAGCAATGTCGGTACGGAATAGATGATATCGACGATACGCATCAGGATCATATCAAACCTGCCGCCGATATATCCGCACATGCCGCCCCAGGCGATACCGATCACCAGGTTGATCGCAGCAGCCGCAAAACCGACTGACAGGGAAATACGGGCACCGTACATGATACGGATGAAGATATCACGGCCGAACTTGTCGGTTCCGAACCAGTGCTCCAGACTGGGCAGAGCGTTCGGATTTGCCAGATCCTGGGCATCATAGGAATACCGCGAGAACATCGGCACAAAGATTGCCATGAGAACCATGATGATGATAAAGATCAGACTGACCATCGCCAGCTTGTTCTTCTTGTACTGAAACCAGACATCCTCGAAATAGGATCTTGATTTCATGGCAATGAATTCATTGTTTTTCTCATCTTCCGGAAGTTTCTCAAAAGCATTTTCCGGCAGAACCATTTTTACTTCAGCTTCACTCATGCTTTCACCTCCTACTTCAGACGGATACGCGGATCGATCAGTGCACTGATGATATCGGTCAGAATATTGGCCAGGATAACCAGAGAACCGTAAAGAACGGTCAGTGCCATGATCAGCGGATAGTCACGGCCCGAGACACTGGCTACGAATTCGGAGCCGATGCCGGGAATCGTGAACAGAGATTCAACGACAAACGAACCGGTCAGCAGTGTTGCCAGCAGCGGTCCGGCATAGGTAACAACCGGAATGATCGCATTTTTCAGCGCATGTCTGTATACTGCCTTCCGGTATGAGGTACCTTTGCTGAGAGCCAGAATCATATAGTCCTGTCTCAGTTCTTCAGACAGAGAACTGCGGGTCAGACGTGAGATCATGGCAATCGGCGAAAGTGCCAGCGCCAGCGAAGGCATGATGTAATGTTTCCAGGATGTCAGACCCATGATCGGCAGAATCTTGAGATTGACACCGAGCAGATACATCAGAAACAGTGCGAACAGGAAGCTCGGAACACTGACACCGATCGTTGCCACAAATGCCGAGAGTCCCTGGACCCATCCTTTTTTGGAGAATGCCGATACGGCACCAAGCAGAATGCCCAGCACCATCGCTGTAACAAATGCAGAAAAACCGACTTTGGCAGTATACGGCAGTCCGTTGGCAATAATCATCGTAATCGGAACACCTTTACGGGCAGTGGATGTACCAAGCTGGCCGCTGAAGAAATTTTTCAGATAGGTCATGTACTGGACAATAATCGGTTTATCAAGCTGATACGCTTCGATGATCTGCTGTTTTGCTGCGGCAGAGAGTCCCTGTGTTTCACCTGCAAAAGGTGAGCCAGGAATCATGTGCATCAGAAAAAAAGTGATTGTCATCAAGGCAAACAGCGTTGCCAAACCCATCAGCAGTCGTTTTCCAATGTATTTGAGCATATTGCATCCCTCTTTTCTATTTGCAGACAGTGTCTGCATTGATTCTTCGTTTCTCTTCGTAAACAAGCGCCTGTCTTTGTTTACCAGGACAGACGAAGAACGGATCTAAACCCGTACTCTTATACGAAATACTGAGAGGAGCGCCCGAAGACGTTCCTCTCAATACTGATTTTTTTTCTGCGTTTAATGCCTGATACTGACTTATCCCTTTGTGCAGCTCATGAAGTCAAGAGTTGCGATATGCAGCTTGTAGTCTTTGACATTGGACTGAACCAGACCGGCCTGTGCGAACTGGAACAGCGGGAACTGCAGGACTTCTTCCTGAATCAGGTAATCTTCAGCCTTGTGCAGAGCTTCTGCGAAAGCAGCCGGATCAGCAGCAACTGCCCATGCATCATTGATCATCTGATCGAATTTTGTCTGTTCAGGATCATTCATCAGCGGTGTAACGAGGTTGACAGCGGTCCAGTTCTTCAGCATTGTCATGGCTGAGTCATCTGTCTGCAGACCGTAACGGCCGATTTCGATTGCGCCTTCGTCGATCTGGCTGTAGTATACGTTTCCTTCTGTTGCATCGAAGTCAACATCTACGCATCCCAGAGCGCCCCACTGGCTCTGCAGTACTGTAGCAACATCTTCATGGAAGCTGTTCTTGGAGTACTTGTAAGTGATATGCAGCTTGTTGTTCTCATCATAGCCGGCTTCGTTCAGCAGTCTGACTGCTTCTTCCGGATCATAATGGAGCTCATAGCCTTCCTTATCTCTTTCTTCACGGAAGTCACCGTCGACGCCCGGGAGACCGAACGGAACATAACCATCAAGCAGCGGATACAGATCCGTGTTGCCGATTACGTTAACGATAGCTTCCTTATCCAGAGCAATGTACAGAGCCTTACGGACATTCTTGTCTTTCAGAGCTTCAGGACCTGTAGGACCGGAGTTGACACACAGTGAATATGTGGACGGATACATCATGCTCCACAGATTATCTGTGCCGAGGTACTTTTCAACTGCTTCTGTCGGTACGCTCAGAGCGACATCGATGTCGCCGGATTCGAACTGAGCCAGCTGAGCATTCGGATCAGCAACGACCTGCCAGATGAGCTTCGGCATCTTGACAGCGTCCTTGTTCCAGTAAGAATCACTCTTTACTACAACAGCCTTGTCGTTCAGGTCGATGGATTCCAGTGTATATGCACCGTTTGTTGCATAGCCAGGTGTCAGTGACCATACGGAGTCATGCTGAGGAGTTGTTGTCGGAAGCGGAGAGAATACGCCGCCGCCGCATACGTTGAGGTCAAAGTACGGAACCGGAGTCTTCAGCTTGTAAACAACTGTGTAGTCATCAACTGCTTCAACGCCGACACCGCTGTGATCTTCTGTCAGGCAGTCAAAGCTTGCGCCGACTTCAACAGCATGGTTACGGTATTCTTCAGCACCGGCAATATACTGGCACATGGAACTTGTACGGAATGCATTTTCTGTACCATAGGACAGAGCACGCAGAACCGTGAAGACATAGTTTTCAGCCTTAATCGGTGAGCCGTCCGTGAAGGTGGCATCCTTACGGAGTTTGAACGTCCATTCCAGACCATCTTCGGAAATTTCATAGCTTTCAGCAAGATCCGGATGCGGAAGGTTGTCATCGCCCAGTCTCAGAAGACCGGCATAGATGGAGTCGATAACATAAGCGTTATAGACCGTTGTAGACAGTGCCGGATCCAGCGTGTCAAACTGCATGGCGATTGCAATCGTTAACTGATTGTTCTTGTCGTCACCTGCAGCAGAGCTGCCGCCGCCGTCTGTGCTTGGAGTGCTCGAAGAGCAGCCTGCCAGGCCCAGAGCCAGAACACCGGAAAGTAAAAGAGATAATGACTTTTTCATATGTTTCTTTCCCCTCTCTTTGGTATGAAAGCATTATAAGAAATGTGAAAAATATGTGTCAATTGTTTTCAGTAATTATTTTCAGTATTTTTCATTATTCTTTTGAAACAATTCAGAAAATTTTCAGAAATCCGTTTACAACTGCAACCAAAAAGGTTTGCATCTAGCAAACCTTCAGTCAAATCACTTGACCATGCGTTCAGAATGCATTGCCTTTGTCTTTGCCGTTCAGCCCGAAGAAATCAAATGCCATCTGAATATCTCTCTCCCAGACACGCCATTCGTGTGATCCGGGGCCTTCCACCCAGACAGCTTCAAAGCCGAGATCGCTCAGATGTGTGCGGATCGCCTTGAAGTTTTCTGCCATCAGCGGATCCTCGGTACCGGTGGAGAAGAAGAATTTCGGCATGCCCTTCTTATCGGCAGCTTCCTCCAGCTTACGGTAAAGATTGGAATAGGAAGCCAGATACTCATCGACACTGTCGTACCTGTGCATCTGGTTGTAGCGGCGCAGATTCATGTGCATGACATCCTTCGGATCCATGACCTCACTGCGCTTTTTGGCAAACAGTTCTTCCATCTCTTCACGCTGGGCATCATAGTTCCACGGAACAAATGACAGCGAGGCACAGCGGCAGAACTTGCGCGGATATTTCAGGGCAAACTTCAGAGCACCGGCTCCGCCCATGGAAAGACCGGCAATGAAATTGTCAGCCCGTTTGTCCGATGCCGGCAGCCAGTTGTAAACCAGCGGCATCAGTTCATCCACAAGATATCGTTCGGCATCGTATCCGAGCGTAAAATTGTCCCAGGCTTCGTAGTCGCTGTTGCCGACACCCGGCATGACAACGATCAGATCCTTTTCGCAGGCATACAGTTCGATATTGGATTTGCGGATCCAGTCACTGTAGCCGCCGAACGTGCCGTGCAGCAGCCAGAGAACCTTGAATTTTTTATCACTTCTGTAGAACTGCTTCGGGGTCTTGTTTCTGGGCTTGTCCGGGACAATGATATTGACATCCTGGTTGCTGCCCATGAATTCGGATTCAAAATCGAGATGAATAAGCGCCATAAATGATCTCCTTCAGAAATTCAGAATATATATGACAGAATCATCGGTTTCACGATCCTTCTGGAAACCGTTCTTTTCCAGAAACGGAACAGCTTCACTGCCTTTCGGCAGCGGCGCGATGAAACGGCTGATATGATTCTGCTTTGCGATATCCTTCATCAGTCTGATGCCGGATGTGCCGTAGCCGCAGCGGCGTCTTGACTTTTCGACCAGCACATCGATCACATGTCCGTCCTGATCTTCGTCATAACGGTATGAAACCATTCCCGTGAAATCCTCACAGCCGCCGCAGTAGATATAGGCAAAATACTTCCGGCTTGGATCCTGCCCGACCCATTCCCGGTAAAACCCCTGCCATTCTTCTTCGGGGAAAGGAATGGTTCCGTTATGAAAAGCCATGGTTCCCTTGTTTTCCAGAAGTTTCTTCCGATATTTCATTTCCTGCAGTTCAGGCACGATCAGTCTTGCCATAATCTTTTTCCTTTACAAATAATATATAATCTCAGACCCGTCAGCATGCAAGCACTTTTGAAAATTACAGCGGCATTTCTGCCGCTGTCATATCATGATTATTCGGTAATTCTGTTGCCGTCGATCAGAACCAATCTGATTCTGGAAGAATTTTCAAGCGGAGATCCTTCATAGACAACGATATCCGCATCCTTGCCAGCTTCCAGAGAGCCGACTCTGTCGGCAATGCCGATATGCTCGGCAGGGTTAATGGTAATTGCCTTCAGAGCTTCGAATTCATCCATGCCGGCCTGTACTGCCAGGCTGGCGCACAGCGGCAGATACTGCTGCGGAATGACCGGTGCATCGGTAATGATCGATACATGGCAGCCCTTTGCGGCAAGAATGCCCGGTGTTGTCCAGGACTTGTTCTGCAGCTCGAACTTGGACGCATGTGTCAGGGATGGTCCGACAGCCATCATATAATCCGTTTCTGCCAGCTTGTCGGCAATGAGATGACCTTCCGTGACATGTTCGAGAGTCAGCCTGAAGCCGAATTCCTTTGCCA
>CAMNGB010000003.1 GCA_946537835.1 uncultured Erysipelotrichaceae bacterium | reverse complement strand
ACTTCGAAGCAGACGATCATTCCGCCGCGTTCGGCGTAATAGCTGCAGAGTCCGGTGCAGTTATCGACAACAATATCCGCACCCGGGAACTTTGCAAGAAGTTCGTCCTTCATCTTATGTGCCTGATCGGGATTCAGACAGTGCGACAGTCTCAGCTTGCCGCCGCTGTATCCCATCTTCAGGATCTCGTTATACAGTGAAGAAAATGCCTTTCTGGCGCCCCTGGCAATGGATGCCTGCTGGATCGTGCCTTCTTCGGAAGCCTTTCCGAGGAAACGGATGCCCAGCAGCGATGCGACCTTCGCCACCGCCGGATTGACGCGGCCGTTCTTGGACAGATTGCCGAGCGACTCCAGCAGGAAGAGGATTCTGGTATGAGCATAGTATTCATTGACGGCATTGACCGTTTCTTCAAAGCCCATGCCGGCTTCCTTGCATTCTTCGATCTTTTCGATGATCAGCTGCATGCTGCCGCCGGTTGCCTTGGAGTCAAATACATGAACTCTGGCGTTCGGATATTCGGCTTCATACTGTTCTTTGGCCATGACGCATGATGCATAGCTTCCGGACAGATTGGAACTGATCGTTACTGCATAGACTTCTTCCGAGCCGGCAAAGGCTTCCATCCATTCTCCGGCATTCGGACAGGATGTGCTGTCTTTTGTGCTGTGTTCAAAAGCATTGACCAGCGCACTGGTATCCAGTCCCTTTTCATCGACAAATTCAACTCCGTCAACCATGATCTTCAGAGGAACCGTTGTGTAATGCTCGTTTCCCTTGTATTCCAGCAGATTGGAAGACGAATCCGATACGATCCGATAACTCATATGCGTCACCTCTTTCACTTATGATAATGATCTTTCAAATACCCTGTCAAGGGATATCTGAAAACCGTTAGCGCAGGCCGGTGTGTTTCTCAAACCAGTCTGTCATTTCCTTCAGTCTTCTGATTCTGTGCAGAGGCTTGCCGCTGCGGCTCAGTTCATGGTTCTCACCCTTGAAGATTACCATCCGCGTCTCAACATTCTGCACGGCCAGGGCCTGCATCATCTGCATGCCTTCCGGCAGCGGACAGCGGTAGTCCTCTTCACTGTGAATGAACAGCGTCGGCGTCTTGCAGCCCTGTGCATAGTGCAGCGGTGAATGATCCCACAGATGATCAAAGCCGTCAAAGATATGCGGTGCACCGTGCTGATCGGCATTGTGATAATAGCCGATATCGGAAATCAGCGCTTTTGAGATCCAGTTGGAAATCGAACGCTGCGATACGGCACAGCAGAATCTGTCGGTATGGCCGATGATCCAGTTGGTCATGAAGCCGCCGTAGGATCCGCCGGTCACACACACCTTCTTGTCATCAATATTCGGATACTGTTTCAGAACCGCATCGGTGAAATCCATCAGGTTGTCATAATCGACATATCCGTACTGATCACGGATATCGGCGAATTCATCGCCTCTTCCGTCCGAACCTCTGATATTGCAGAACATCACCGCAAAGCCGCGGGATGCCCACAGCTGCATCTCATGGAAGAAATTGGTTCCGTAGACAACTCTCGGTCCGCCGTGAATATCCAGGATCGCCGGATATTTTTTCTTTCTGTTATAATTCTGCGGCAGCAGCACCCAGCCGTGCAGCTGGGTGTCACCGGATGTAAAGTCCACCCGCTTCGGCCTGGCAATATAGCGGCCCTTCAGTGCTTCATCATTGAAGGATGTCAGCTTCTTCAGTTCCCCGTTTTCCAGTTCATAGACTTCAAACAGATGGGTTTCATCAGATGCGATGACTGCGATCCTGCCTTTTTTCACATCCAGGCATTTGATGGCAAGATTCCGATCCAGAACGGCTGTCTGTCTGAAATTCCTGTCAAACTTCCATACGGCCGTATGATCATCGTCCGTCACCAGCGAATACAGGGCGTTTCCGTCCACGGTATTCTGCTTTCCGCCGCCCATGGTCACATCGGAGCCGACACTGCTGTGCAGAGCCAGCACCGGATCCTTGACAAAGGCAAGTTCATTCTTCAGGACCTTTACGATCATGCCTGTCTCATTGGAGCCGTATGCCTTCTTGTCGGTTGCCTGACAGTACAGCTGATGATCCAGAACAAACAGGTTTGAAATTGCCATGTTTTTTCTGCCCCAGAGGGTTTCCCTCTTTCCTGTCTTCAGGGAATATGCATAGATGCAGTCACGCATCTTCATCTTTCCCGTCCAGGTTTCAGCTGTGTAATAGACCGTGTCGCCGTCAACGACAAATTCATCAACATTGGTGTTCGGTCCGGTCAGCCGCTTCAGCTTTCCGTCTTCCAGCAGGAACAGTGCCGTTCTTTTGCCGTTGATGAATCCGACATTGTTGATCCAGTAGGGAATTTCATCGACAACATGATAGTCCCTGTCCTGCTTTTTCTTTTCCAGCTTTTCTTTTCTGACTTCGGCGCTGTCCTGATAGGCATCGGGATCATCCCGCTCAATCGAAGCGGTCAGAACATAGCGGTTCTTTCCGACTGCCTTCAGGGAAGAAAGTGCCAGAGGCAGTGTCATGTACGGCAGTGCTTCACCGCCGCTGACATCGATGCGGAATACTTCCGACGTTCCGTCCTCATGATCGTTTCCGGTTCTTCTCAGAAGCAGATGACTGCTGTCCTCAAAGTCCAGAATGCCGGCATTCAGGGAAGCCGTCAGCTGGGAAACCCTGCCGTCCCTGACCATCCAGACATCACGGTAATAGCCGCTCCTGTCTTTCTTTGTGCCGGCCACCTCAAAGACCAGAACTTTCCCATCCGGACTGAAACGCAGTCCGGACGGGTATCTGTAGTTCAGAATATCTTCGATTTTGATCTGTTCTTTTTTCATAATTACTTTGCGTGCTTTTCAAACCAGCCGGTGATTTCTTCCAGACGTCTGATTCTGTGCAGAGGCTTGCCGCTGCGGCTCAGTTCATGGTTCTCACCCTTGAAGACAACAAGACGTGTTTCAACATTGCGCACAGCCAGTGCCTGCATCATCTGCATGCCTTCCGGCAGCGGGCATCTGAAGTCTTCGTCACTGTGGATGAACAGCGTCGGTGTCTTGCAGTTTTCGGCATACTTCAGCGGCGAATGATTCCACAGATATTCCGTGTTGGCTTCGCCGAAGAGTCCCCTGGCACCGCACTGATCCGGTCCGAAATAGAGACCGATGTCGCTGATGAACGAGAAGCTGACCCAGTTGGCAATGGAACGCTGGGAAGCAGCACAGCAGAATCTGTCGGTATGGGTAATGATCCAGTTGGTCATGAAGCCGCCGTAGGATCCGCCGGTTTCGCAGATTCTCTTTTCATCGATGTTCGGATACTTCTTCAGTACGGCATCGACAAAGTCCATCAGGTTGTCGAAGTCGACAGAACCGTACTGATCCCTGATATCGGCAAATTCATCGCCGCGTCCGTCAGAGCCTCTGATGTTGGTAAAGAAGACAACATAGCCTTTGGAAGCCCAGACCTGCATTTCATGGAAGAAGTTGGTGCCGTAGACCGTACGCGGACCGCCGTGGATATCCAGAATTGCCGGATACTTCTTCTTTTTGTCAAAGTTCTGCGGCAGCAGCACCCAGCCGTGCAGCTGATCCTCACCGGAGGTGTAGTTGATCAGATTCGGCCTGGCAATGTATTTGCCCTTGAGGGCATCGCCGTTCAGATTTGTTAACTTGACAACATTTTTGCCGTTCAGATCCATCTCATAGATTTCCATGAGGCTTGTTTCCGATGCTCTGGCAAAGGCAATCTTTTTGCCGGCAACATCAAAGAAATATGTATTGCCTGTTTCCGCAAGCAGGACAGTCTTGTTGAAGCTGCTGTCATACTTCCACAGTTCGGTATGATCTTCTTCCGTTGCCAGGGTATAGAAGGCATCCCTGAAGACCTTGCTCTGACGGCCGCCGCCGAGGCTGATATCGCCGCCGACCGTATCATGAAGCTGCCGTTCCGGCTTGAGAATGGTTTCCAGCTTCTGATCGGCAATCTTTGTGAAGGCACCGGTCTCATTGATGCCGAATTCCTTCATATCGGAAGCCTGGGCATACAGTTCGCCCTTCAGGAACATCAGGCTGTGGATGGAATGGGTATTCTTGCCGTAGACCGTCTCGGTTTTGCCGCTTTCGGTATCATAGGCATATACCTTGTCTGTCATCTGCTGTCTTCTGTCTTTCGTATTGCCGGCATAGTAGACCTTGTTTCCTTCCACCAGGATTTCAGCAACATCAAACTTCGGTGCAGTCACTCTTCTGCTTTCAACGCCGGCACCTGTCTTTACGATAAACAGAGCCGTTCTGCGCTTGTTGATATAGCCGACATTGTTGAACCAGTACGGAACTTCGTCCACGACATGGTAGTCTTCTTCGGCTTTCTTTTCTTCCAGCTTCTTCTTTCTGGTTTCTTCGTTGTCCTTATATGCATCCGGGTCATTGGCATCGATCAGGCCGAGTGCCGCATAGACTCCGCTGGATACCTTCTTGAATTCTCTGACAGCAAACGGCAGAGTGATCCATTTCTGTGCTTCGCCGCCGGTCACATCGATTCTGAACAGATTTGTCATTCCCGGGACATCATCTTCCGTCGGTCTGGTGACAACCAGTGTCGTATCATCTTCCCAGCCGATGATGGATGTATTCAGTGTGGCGGTCAGCTGTTTTGCCTTGCCGTCCTTTACGAGCCATACATCACGGTCATAGCTGTTCTTCTTTTCGTTTGCCTTCGCAACCTGGAAAGCAAGGTAGGTTCCCTTCGGGCTGTACTGCAGGTTTTCCGGAAATCTGAAATTCAGCAGATCTCTGATTACTACTGGTTCTTTAGTCATATTTCCCCTCCTTATATGCTCTGACTAAGAATGTCATGCCAATGGTCTTGGCATCGGTGATTTCTCCACTGACAATTTTCGCAGTGATTTCGTCCAATGTCATCTTTGATACATTCAGATCTTCATCCGCATCCAGGTGCTGGCCCCTGAATTCTCCCTGCCTTGCATAAAACAGATGAATAATCTCGCTGTCGTATGCCGGTGTCGGCGCCATCTGTCCGAGATAGAAAAAATCCGTTCCTTCATAGCCGGTTTCTTCGATGATCTCACGCTGCGCCGTCAGCAGCGGTTCTTCCCCTGCTTCCCGCTTGCCGGCCGGATATTCTGTCATGACCTTCTCCTGGGCATAGCGGTACTGGGTTACCATGAAGAACTTTCCTTCATCGTCTTCCATGGCAATGCCGACGCCGCCGGGATGTTCGACAACTTCCCGCGGCACTCTCTGGCCGTCTGCCGTTTCCGCTTCATCCTTGCGGACATTGAGGATCAGTCCCTGATAGACATACTCCTTTTTGATTGTTTTTTCTTTCAGATCCATACGATGATCTCCTGTATTTTTTCAATATTATATAATAGGTTTAAGGAGTACGTTTATGAAAATCTACTTTGCCGGATCCATCCGCGGCGGTCAGTCCGATACCGCTCTCTATCATGAAGCGATCATGCACATCAATGAAACGGATACTGTCCTGACCGAACAGGTCGGAGATCTGTCCCATTCCGCAAAGGAAGGCAGTTTCCGTGACGATGCGAAAATCTATGACAAGGATACCGCCTGGCTCAGGGAATGCGATATGGTCATTGCCGAATGCACGGTGCCTTCGCTCGGTGTCGGCTATGAACTGGCCTATGCCGAAAAGCTGAACAAGCCGGTGCATATCTTCTACCGCCCTTCGAAAACAAATCTTTCTGCCATGTTAAAGGGGGATCCGTACTTTCACATTCATCCCTACGAAACAAAAGAAGAACTTCTTGCCATGATCGATGAGATCAGGCAATGAAGTTCTTTTTTTCAGTCTCTGACAGGTTCGCGGATGACCTGTCCGTAATAGATGCGGGTCAGAAGATCTACCGCAAGCACCGGCAGAACGGCACTGAGTGCCAGCAGCATGATCTGTCCTCCCGTTGCCTGCTGACTCCTGTAGAGTGACAGGAATGCCGTTCCGGCATAGACGGCAATGATCAGCAGAACGATCAGATAGAATTTGGATACCTCGCTGTGCATGATTTTTTTCTTATCCGCTTCGGATACACCGACCTGGGAAAGAATATGATATTCCTGAAAACGTCCGGAAAGATCGGTTTCCAGTCTGAACATGATCGTCAGCGACTGCAGCACCGAGATGCTGATATAGGAAACAACGACAAGCAGATACTCCAGCGGTGTATTCTTTCTGGCAAACAGCATTGTCATGACAATCATCAGATCGCAGATCAGCAGGAAGATCGTAATCTTCGAAAACTGCAGATCCCGGCGCAGAAAGCCGTTGGAAATCATGCCTATGTTGTTCCTTGTACCGCTGTGACGGTTATTTCTTGTCAGCAGCGGCAGGAACAGATAGTCCATGACACGGCTGAGACCGACACAGCCGATCACCATACTGACAGCCAGGGCACCGGAACCGTTGAAGAAGTTATACAGCGGCAGCACTGCGGCAATGACTCCGATCACATTCAGAATCATCTGCACTGCCGGCTTCGAAGCCAGGCCGTAGGAATTCCTGTCCTTCATTGCCCCCATATTGCCGCCGGCAAGCAGTACGGCACCGCTCTTGTAGGCAAAGCTGCAGTTCAGCAGCACCGTCCAGAAGACAACAAACAGAATCACGGCAAAGAACTCTACCAGGGCATATGACGATACGGTAACGACCAGGGTTTCTCCCTGGGCTGCAAGCAGTGCATTCATCAGCCCGATCAGCCCGTAGCCGGTGGCAATGCCGAGAGGAATCGATATTACCATCAGCAGCACCGTCTGGATCAGCAGATACATTGCCAGATGAATATAGGTGGCGCCGCAGATCATGCGGACAGCCAGTTCCTTTGCCTTGTTCTTGACAAAGAAGTCATTGCAGAAAAGCAGATCGATAAAGCACATGATGACGATGAAGACCATCATCAGGTTGCCGGCATTGCCCTTCTCCATCATCTGGATCAGATCGGCCAGATTGCTGCTGGAGACATAGACTTCGATTTCTCCGCCGGTTGCGGCATTTGCCATATTGAAATAGACAAACAGCAGAGCTGTCGTGATATAAAACGTCAGGGCAAAGAACAGGGCCTTGGATCTGCTGTTCTTCAGCGACCGGATCGCTTCTTTGAAGATCATGCCCGTTTTCTCCTGCTTCTGCCGGCAGAGCTGATGGATACGATCTTCTGGAAGTATTCGTCCTGATCCATGCCTTCTCTTGTGATTTCGGTGCTGATGGCACCGTCACGGATAAAGATCAGTCTTGAAGTAAAGGAGGCAACATAGGAATCATGCGTTACCATGACAATGGTTGCGCCGCTTTCCCTGTTCATTTTTTCAAACAGTTCCATCAGTTCTTCCGAATTCTCGGAGTCCAGATTGCCGGTCGGCTCGTCGGCAACGATGATGCCGGGATCATTGATCAGCGCTCTGGCAATGGCTGTTCTCTGTCTCTGTCCGCCCGAGCATTCCAGCGGCAGCTTGTTCAGCAGCATATCGATATTCAGCTTTTTGGCAATATCCGTTACCTTGTCTTCGATCAGCTTCGGATCGGCCTTGGCAAGCGTCAGCGGCAGAGCGATATTTTCATAAATTGTATGGGTATCCAGAAGATTGAAATTCTGGAAGATAAATCCCAGGTTCTCATACCGGAAATGACCGATTTCATTGGCACTCATGTTCATGACATTCCGGCCCTGGATATAGACCTGTCCGTCGGTCGGATAGTCCATTGTTGAAATCATGTTGATAAATGTGGATTTGCCGGATCCCGAAGGGCCCATGACACCGAGAAAATCTCCCTTGTGCACTTCGATGTTGATGTCGTGCAGAGCAGTGACGGCATTCAGGGAATCGGCATTGTAGACTTACTTCAGATTTTTGGTATAAAGTACGATATCATCCATTGTCTGCCTCCTGATTACCTGCTCATTGTAATGGAAAAAAAGGAAGCTTACAACACATCCTGTCCATTCATCAGTCTGCTTTTTGCGGCACTCAGAAAACGCCGCGAAATATAATACCGGCTGCCGTCTTTCATCCATACCGTACTGCCTTTTACTGTTTCAACTTCGGATACGGCAATCAGCTGTGAACGGTTGATGCGCACAAAACGCCGCATCAGACCGTAGTCGGCCGCAAGTTTTTTCAGGGTTCCCCTTCTGTACAGACAGCCTCTGCCGGTAATCAGGCAGATCCTGTTCCTTTCAGCCTCGACTGCTTTAATACAGGTTACGGGAATCTCTGTTTTCCGGCCGTTGATGCGGACCGGGATGACTTCCCTTATTTCCCGGAAATATCTCTGCAGGATCCGTTTCAGCTCGGCATCCGTTTCCCGGCGGTAAAGAAAATCATAGCAGTGGTACCGGAAGGCTTCACGGTATTCTTTCATGCTGTTTCCGATCAGCACCAGACGATGATGCGGATCGGGAATGAAGCAGGTCTTTTCCTGCCAGTCTTCATTCCTGTCGATATCAATAAAATACAGATCATACTGCCGGTACATGAGATGTTTCACTCCGCCGGTTTCCGTGCCGATCTGTATTTTCAGTTCTTCTTCTGTTTTCCGGATTCCCTGCTGAAGTTCAGCAGAATCCGTTTTTCCGTAAATCAGTATTGTTGTATTATTCCTTTTTGCCATAAGCTCTGTAGTAAATATCCAAAAGCACATCCTGATACAGTGCTGCCCGGGAGTCGGCCTTCGGACATGGCAGAAACAGCTGTGCATATTCCGTGCTGTCATTGCAGAAGAGATAATCCAGATTCACCTTGAAATGATTTGCCAGAATCAATGCCTTGTCGATCGTAATCGGCCGGTTTCCGTTTTCGTAATTGGAAATCTCCTGGCGGCTGACATGCAGCAGCGCAGCCAGGTCATCCTGTGACATGTCGAGTGCAGTTCTGACAAACCGGATCCGGTTCCCCGATTCCAGCTCTGTGTTTTTCCTGTTCTTTTTTACCATACTGTTCCTTATTCATAATATTGAATTGAGGAACAATGCTTAAAATACCTCCGCAACTGTCGGTTGCACTATCCCCGGCAGAGTAATTGTTTTTTCAGTCCGGAACAGCGTCCGCGGCTGATCATAAACGGATCCCGGATACCGTCCAGATACAGTTTCCGGCTTCTGATGGTTCTGATTCTTGCAAGATTGACAAAACAGGAACGGCTGATGTAGGCAAAGCTGTTTTCCGGCAGCTGTTCAAATACTTCTCTCATCGATGTTCTTTTTAATTCATATGCACATCCGGCAGTATGAACGATCACGTGACGGTCATACAGATCGGCATAGAGAATCTCGGAAGCGGAAAGCCGGATCGTTCTGCTGCGGACCGTCTGCAGGACAACCGTTCTCCTTCTTCCCAGCTCTGCTCTTATCCTTTTTATCAGATCCGGAACCTGCACGCCGAACTGCCGTCTCGGAATGAATGCCACAACATTCGTTCCGAATGCTTTCTGAATGATATCCGTCCGGTCTGTCACAAAGATGACAAGACTGTCTTCATTTCTTTCCCGCAGCTTTTCGGAAACGGCAAGACCGTCCTGATCGGGAATGTCCTCATCCAGGAAGACGAGTTCAAATTTTCTGTACTTGATGATGCGGAAAAACATTTCAGCGGTATAGAACGAACAGAAGTCGGCACGGAAGCGGTGCTGCTGCAGTTCCGACTGCAGATACCTGTGAAATGCAGGCCTTCCGGCAACAATTGCCACATTCATACTTCTATCATAGTTCCGATTTTCTTTCATGCATGACCGCTTGTCACACAAAATGACCGCTTGTCACGCTTTTTGCCTTTTTACATATCCTCCGGCAAAAAAAAGAACCCTGTGCATACAGAGTTCTTTCCATCATTCATTACTTGATGATTGATTCGAGCCAGTTCGGATCCGGTTCATAGCCGAGCAGCTTGGCAACTGTTGCGGCAACGTTGGCCAGGCCGAAGTCGCCTTCTTCCTTGACTTCCGTTCCTTCCGGTCCGTTATAGATAGCAAACGGTACGACTGCCAGTGTGTGGCTGGTCTTTGCCTTCGGTGTGCCGTCTTCATTGAAGCCCTTGTCATACATCTGGTCGGAGTTGCCGTGGTCGGCAGTAACGATCAGTGTGTAGTCCATCTTTTTGCAGGCATCCATGACTCTCTTCAGCATCAGGTCAACAGACTCAACGCCGATCAGGGTAGCTTCATAGTTGCCGGTATGGCCGACCATGTCGCCGTTCGGATAGTTGCATCTCAGGAACTGGTATTTGCCGGATTCGATGGCTTCAACCATCTTGTCGGTGATTTCCGTAGCCTTCATCCACGGCTTCAGTTCGAACGGAATGATATCGGACGGAATTTCAACCCATGTTTCGTTGGCGAACTTTTCGGATCTGTTGCCGTTCCAGAAATATGTGACATGACCGAACTTCTGGGTTTCGGAACATGCATAGCATTCAACACCCTTGTTCAGAAGGAATTCGCTGAGAGTGTGCTCGATATGCGGCGGTTCAACCAGGAAGTTGTCCGGGAGCTTGAGGTCTCCGTCATACTGCAGCATGCCGGCATAGAATACATCCGGCTTCTTGACCTGATCAAATGCATCAAAGCCCTTGTTCATGTAGTCAAATGCCTTGGAAATTTCAACGGCACGGTCGCCTCTGAAGTTATAGAGGATGACAGAGTCGCCGTCATCGATCGTTCCGACCGGTGTCTCACCGTCGGCAATGACGAAGCCCGGCAGGAACTGGTCTGTGTATCCGCCTTCTTCACGCAGCGTTTCGATTGCTTCTTTTGCGGAAGCGAACTTTCTGCCGTCGCCCATGACATGGATATGCCAGCCCTTTTCAACCATTGACCAGTCAGCTTCATAACGGTCCATCGTGATGACCATACGGCCGCCGCCGGAAGCGATTCTGCCGTTGAATGTGCCGTCATTCAGTTCTGCCAGTGTTTCTTCCAGCTGATCAACATACTGGAGAGCGGATGTTTCCGGAACATCACGTCCGTCGAGCAGGATATGAACTCTGACTTCGTTGATGCCTTCCTTCTTGCATTCCCTGACCATTGCCAGAAGATGGGAAATATTGGAATGTACGTTTCCGTCGGAAAGCAGGCCGAGGAAATGCATTTTGCCGTTATGGGATTTTACAAATTCAGCTGCACCCTTCCAGGCATTGGATTCATAGATGCTGCCGCTGTCAATGGACTCATTGACAAGCTTTGCGCCCTGGGAATAAATCTGTCCGCAGCCGAGCGCGTTGTGACCGACCTCAGAGTTGCCCATGTCGGTATCATCGGGCAGACCTACTGCCGTGCCGTGTGCCTTGATTGTGGTATGCGGCCATTCAGTCATTAATTCTTCGATCTGTGGTTTGTAGGCGTGAAGAACAGCGTTGCCCATGTCTTTATCTGTCCATCCGACACCGTCCATAACCACCAGTACTACCGGTTTTGCCATGATAATTTTTTCTCCTTTATTCTCTTCTATTAATATATCATAGTTAAAAGAACTGTCATTGAATGAGTTTTGTTTTCCCGACAAAAAATCTGTCTCCTCTGCAGAGACAGATATTCTTTTCTTTTTCAGCGGTCGTATTCTCCGTATTCACAGCCGCAGTGGGTCACCGAGATCCCGTCGATCAGCACTTTTCCTTCTGCCGTCTTGGCATAGATCCTGACGGTGCCGATGCCGGTGCCGCCGTTGTAGAGATTGTTGTGCCTCTTGGTTCCGTCCGGTGCTTCGTAATTGATCTTCAGCATTTCCCTTTTCAGGCATGAAATATCCGTTTCCATGATATAGCCGCTGTTTTCCTGTACGACATGCCAGTAAACCTTCTCATCATCTTCCCGGAAATCAAAGGCCGTCTTCGGAAGTGTCCAGAATTTTGAAAAATTAAATTCAAATTCCCGGCCTTCATAATACAGGGCACCGAGCAGCTTTCTTTTCAGCGGTATGAAATATACCTTCGGGCATCCGCCGCCGATATCAAAGACACTGTTTTCCAGGAAACGGTTTTCCTTTGCCGAAAACAGGGCATTGGAAGACAGCCATACCCAGGGACTGGTAAAGCCCCTGCCCCAGTTCTTGTCGGCATAGCCGTATGACTTTTCGGGAATGACAATATACTTGCGGCCGTTGAAACGCACTTCGCCTCTGTACAAAGTCTTCATTCCTTCCGCATGCCAGTACATTTCAAAAGCCTTGATCAGACGGAAGAAGGATGAAGCACCGTAGCCGACATTGAAGGCAATCTGCTTGTCGACCTGCAGCTCCCATTCCATCTCACCGGCATCGCTCATATATTCGGGATGTTCCTTCACCTCTTCTTCACTGACGCAGACATGTCCCTTCAGCAGATTGTCCGAAGCATAGCAGTCCCCGGCCGTAATGCTGTAGGGAGCTTTTTCATGCATGGTGACATCATTCCAGCCGAAGAACCGGTGCAGCTGGCAGGCATCCTCACCCCAGCAGCCGGCCTTGACCATCAGATAGGACGGCCGGATATGCTGTTCCTTGTTTTCCGGCAGCTGTCCGAAGACAGGCCTGTCACCGCCCAGCGCCGGATTGCACGTATAAAATTCAATAAAGAATGATTTCTCTTCGCCGTTTTCGGCATCGATGCCGGTAAAGGAATGCCACCACCAGTCATATCCTTTTTTGGCGAATGATCCCTTCAGCATGAATTCATTTCTTCTCAGATCACTGATATCAAACATCTTGTTCATCACACTCCTCTGTTGAAAAAAAGCAGGTTCCCCTGCTTATTTGTCGGTATTCTCAGGCAGATAGAAAATCTGTTCCCCGTCTTTTGTAAGCATGTAGTTGCCGCGGGCATAGCTCTGTACATAATCCGGATCCTGCAGTTTTGTCTTTTCGTTGGTCAGATAAATATTTTCATCCTGCACTTCCTGCAGTTTTACCTCGACTTCCGCCAGTTCCTTGTGAAGACGGAAGGTCGTATAGATTTCCATGCCTACGGAATACAGCATGAAGCCGGACATCAGCACCAGAATCAGACAGAGAAATTTGGTGATCGGTGCAAGTTTTCTTTTTTTCTTTCTGACTGTCATGCATATCCCTTCTTTCTTCTCATATCATATATCACGGTTATTCTTCTTCAGCAAGCGGCTTCGGTTCAATTCTGCTTTCCGAAATGATTTCATACATATCCGCCGCATCCTGTTTTTTCTTTACTTCGGCAGTTGAGAGGACCCGGATTTCCAGCCTTCTGGTGCCAAAGGTAATGGCAACAATGTCACCGGCATTCACCTCATGGGAAGGCTTGACGATGCGGCCGTTGATTTCAACTCTTTCATTCTGGGCAAGCTCCTTGGATACCGTTCTTCTCTTCAGGATCCGGGATGCCTTCAGGTATTTGTCAATTCTCACTTTTCTTTGCCTTTCTTGCGGTGTCGATCACTTTGATCGCCAGGCTTATATTATCCTTCATTGCCGGCAGTTCGGCAATAATCGTTCCGTTTTTATAGCGTATTGTGATATCCCGGGACAGCTTCGTAAAGCTTTCAAACAGCCGGACACCGTCCACATGCTGGGAATACAGCGGTGAAAAGGTAATTTCAAATCCCCCTTTCACTTCCCGGCAGCTCTGCACGTTGGGATCGTTCAGTTTCAGATCCAGTTTTTTCTTCAGGAAGAGCGCACTGACTTCCGGCGGCAGCTTGCCGTACTGGTCAATGACATCATTCTGATACTGTTCCAGCTCGTCCTCGGTTTCAGCCGCATCGATCTTCTGATACATTTCCAGCTTGTCATAGTCGTTGCTGGTAAAGCCGGCCGGAATATAGCTGGTCTTCTGGACATTGACCTTCGGTTCGGGCAGATCCATGACCAGCGGCCTGCCGGTTCTCTTTGATTCGATTGCTTCCTCCAGCATTTCGATATACATGTCAATGCCGACGGTATCAATGAAGCCCGACTGATCCGGTCCCAGCAGATCTCCGGCACCGCGGATCGTCAGATCCCGCATGGCAATCTTATAGCCGCTGCCGAGTCTGGCAAATTCCTTGACCGCCTGCAGACGCTTCTGGGCAACTTCACTCAGCTGCCGGCGCGGCGGAACCAGAAGATAGGCATAGGCGATACGGTCGCTGCGGCCGACTCTTCCCTTGATCTGATAAATCTGGGCCAGACCGAAATCCTGGGCATTGTCGATCAGAATTGTATTGACATTGGGTATGTCGATGCCGTTTTCCACGATCGTTGTACAGACCAGCACATCCAGTTCATGGGCTGTCACCTTCAGCATCGTATCTTCGATGTCGCTGCGGTCCATTTTGCCGTGCACAATGCCGATCCTTGCCTCCGGCAGTTCTGTCTGCAGGGTGCGGGCAACATTGTAGATCCTTTCAATATTGTTGTAGACATAGAACACCTGTCCGTCTCTTGCCAGTTCCTTCTGAATGGCATCGATCACCAGTCCCGGTTTCTTTTCCACAACATATGTCTGGACACTGTAGCGGTTCATCGGCGGTGTTTCCAGCTGGGACAGGGAACGGATGCCGACCAGGCTCATCTGCAGGGTGCGGGGAATCGGCGTGGCACTGAGGGACAGAACGTCAATGCCGTTCTTCAGTTCCTTGATTCTTTCCTTATGTTCAACCCCGAACCGCTGTTCCTCATCGACAATCAGCAGTCCGAGATCGCTGAATTTCACATCTTTTGAAAGCAGACGGTGGGTTCCGATCAGGATATCCACCTTTCCTTCCTTCACCTGTTTCAGAATCTGTTTCTGTTCAGCCGGCGGCACAAAGCGGTTCAGCACCTTAATATTGACAGCATAGCCTTTATAGCGGTCACAGAATGTCTTGTAATGCTGGGAAGAAAGAATCGTCGTCGGACAGAGAACGGCAACCTGCTTGCCGTCACTGACGGCCTTGAAGGAGGCAATGACCGAAACTTCCGTCTTGCCGAAGCCGACATCGCCGCAGACCAGGCGGTCCATCGGCTTGTCGCTCTCCATATCCTTCTTGATATCTTCGACAGCCTTTTTCTGATCTTCCGTCAGTTCATGCGGGAACGCTGCTTCAAACTTCCGGTTCATTTCCGTATCCGGAGAAAAGGCAAAGCCGATATGCTGTTCACGGTTTGCATACAGGGAAAGCAGTCTGTCGGCAATGTCGGCGACATTGTCCTGCAGTTTCTTTCTTGTCTTCTCCCAGTCACCGGAGCCGAGCTTGTTGAGCCGCGGAACAACCCCTTCCCGGGATACGAATTTACGTACCAGACGGAACTGTTCCAGGGGAACGAGCAGTTCGGCATTGCCGCGGTATACGATCTTCAGAAAATCCCTTTTGATCTGATTGATCGTTCTGGTTTCAATGCCGACATACTGACCGACACCGTACTGGGCATGAACGATATAGTCTCCCGGTTCCAGTTCATTGAAGCTGTGAATGATCTCGGCACTGCGGAACTTGTTTTCATAGCGGCCGCTGTGTCTTCTGATTTCAAACAGTTCGGAAGCAGTATAGACATGGAAATTCCGGGCCGGAATATGAAAGCCCTGCATCAGTTCGCCGTAATACAGGCTGATTCCTTCCTTCACTTCATCATCTTCGGAAAGAATCGTATATTCGATCCTGTTTTCAATGCAGGCATCGATGGTCCGCATCATTTCCTTTTCCGGCAGAACCAGTACATTGCGTTCGCTTCTGTCGATCAGCTTCAGCCTCATATCCAGGGTATCGGACGGCAGATGCACTTCCTCGATGCCGGAAGTATTGTCGGCAAACGGATCTTCCTTCACTTTTTTATATGGCTGCAGGACTCTCTCAAAATCATGCCAGAGTGTATATCTCGGCAGCATTTTTCCTTCCTGTACCATTTCCTGCACATAGGAGATGGTTTCTTCGGTGAATGTTTTGATGGCTTCTCTGATCAGCTGTTCATCGGAATAGATGATCTGCGGCTGATCCATGTAATCCCAGATGCCGGCACTGCTTTCCGTCAGAGCCATATACGGATACATGCGCTTTTCAAAGATATGGCTTTCCATCAGTACCAGATCACTCTCCGTGTTCTCGGAAAGGATGGAATTGTTTTCCTTCGTCAGGATGGTTTCCGCCTTTTCTCTGATTTCTGCAATCTGTTCATCACTGAAAAGCACATCGCTGGCGGGAACGATTTCTGCCGCATCAATGGTTTCAATTGTTTTCTGGGTAGCGACATCAAAGAAACGGATCGATTCGATCTCGGTATCGAAGAATTCAACACGGAGAGGATGCGGATAATTGATGGAAAAGACATCGACAATGCCGCCGCGGCTGGCATAGCACAGCGGCTGATCGATATGAGCCGTTTCCTGATATCCTCCTGCCTGCAGCTTTCTGCGCAGTTCATACATATCCATTTCCGCACCGGTCTGCAGGGAAATGCAGCCCTTTCGGAAATCATCCGGGAACGGCAGAAACCGCAGCAGAGCCGAAGGACAGGTCACAATGACCTGGTGCGGATTTCTGAGCAGGGATGACATTGTCTCTACCTTGACTGCCGTCATCTGCGGCGAGGAGGCTATTGCCTCTACGCGCAGTGACTCATCCGCGCCGAAAAGCGCACATTCACTTTCCGGCAGGAGGGTTGAAAGCCTGTCGTAAAGGCGCTGTGCGTTATAAAGGTTCTGTTTGATAACCAGCATGGACCGCGGTTTCCGGCGGTAGGATTCGGCGATGATCAGAGCTTCCGATATCAGTGAAGACAGTCCGATGTTTCTGCTGCCTGTCATCGCTCTGACGGCCGGATTGTCTGCCAGTTCACCGTGCAGCCATGCCGGGATTCCCGTACTGCTCAGAGTGATGGTTTCTCCCCGCTTTCCTTGATCTTGATATTGTATTTTGACATGACGTTGTTCATGTCATCATATACCCATGCATATGCCGCTTCTGCCGCATCGACAATGGCTTCTTCGAATACCTGCCGTTCCGCCTTCGGTATCGGCGAAAGCACCCAGTCCGGCACCAGATCATGCTCGCCGTGCCGGGAGTGACCGACACCGATCCGTATTCTGGCAATATCGTCGGTGCCGAGGCACTGAAGAATGGATTTCATCCCCTTCTGGCCGCCGCTGCTGCCCTTTTTGCGGATCCGTACGGAACCGGTCGGCAGATCCATGTCATCATGCAGGATCAGAATATCTTCCGGTTCGATCTTGTAGAAACTGACAGCCTGGGATACGGCACTGCCGGAATTGTTCATATAGGTCAGCGGCTTCATCAGCAGCACTGCCTGCCCTTCGATCCGGCAGACAGCCGTCAGGGCATTCCATTTTTCGGTTGTGATGGAAACTCCGGCTTTTTGGGCCAGACGGTCAATGGCCATATAGCCGCTGTTATGTCTGGTTTCGGCATATTCCTTTCCGGGGTTTCCGAGTCCTGCAATCAGCTTCATTCCTGTTCTTCCTTTGTTTCTTCTGCCGGAGTTTCCGTTTCTTCCGGTTTTTCCGGTTCTTCGTTCATATCGATGACTTCGGCATCTTCAGATTCTTCTTCTGTTTCCACCTTGAGATCAATGGCCTTCAGCCATCTCTTGCCGAGTCCGGTATCGGCAAACTGCTTCAGAAGATCATTCAGTTCTTCATGTTCCGCCAGTGTGCCTTCTTCCTCATAGTATTTTGCCAGCATGGCATTGGAAATCATCTTGTACAGTCCGATCAGGCTCTTGGAATATCTGAATTCACCGTAGTCACCATCCAGGAGCTTCCGGAAGAATCCTGTGCCCCTGTCGTTTTTCTTCTCGCAGAAATCACTGCATGCCTGACCGAGCCGGCAGACGATCTGATCTGACAGCCTGTCATTGTACGGTGTGATCTTTTCCTTCAGAACATTTACACAGTCCAGGGCATCATTGCCATAGAGCAGATTCGGAATGCCCATATAAATATAGAAGAAGGAATCTTCATTTTCACTGATATTGACAGCGCCGTTCTTATTGGTTCTGATCAGGTTGTCAATATTCAGCTCTTCTGCCGTTCTGGCAAAATCTTCATATTCATGATGATAGGACTGTCCCCACAGTTTGATGACCCTTGCCTTGTTTTCATAGACCGGATCATTGCAGGTGGAAATCATATCATTGATCTGTTCAAAGAATTCATCTCTGTGATTGATATTTCCCACAATATTGACGAGCTGTCTGCCCTTTCCGTTCTGCCGGCTGGCAGTAAACAGTCTGTAAATGCTGTAGAACATAATAATATAAAGTACAAAATTCAGGATATTCATATTCTGATTCTCCTTTTCATGGCAATGGTATTATACATTACTTCAGTTGTTATCATTGTTCATAATTTGCATGTTTGTGATAGAATGTTTCCTGTATCAGGTAATCATTATGACAAACGACAAGACCAGAAATACAACTGCCGATTACGATCCGATGCTTGACTTGACGGCAACGGGCGAAAGAATCGATGTCAATCTGCTGAATACGGCCGCTCAGAGAAAGCTGCAGCCTTCCGGGAAATTCTCCCTGAACAGCATTCTGCTGGCGCTGCTGGCTTTTAACTGTGTGCTTCTTGTATTTGCCCTGCTGGTTCATGCCAATCCGCAGTGGGCAGCCGCAGCTGCACCTGCTCCGGAGACAACCGTCACCGAAACATCCAATCCGCTGCCGGCAGAACTGACTGATATCAACAGCATTACATTCTTCGTCGATCCGACCCATTCCGTTCCGGCTGATTATGTGCCGACAGATCTCGAATCACCTTATGTCAGCAGTACCGGTGAAGTGATTCAGGTCAGAGCAGCCGCAGCCGGCGATCTGAAGGAAATGATCAACGCCGCCAATGAAGACGGTGCCCAGCTGATTCTGACAGCAGGTTATATTTCCTTCGATACCCAGGGCGATTACTTCTCCGACCGTGTTGCCATGGTCGGCGAGGCAGAAGCACTGAAGATAACACCGAAACCGGGATTCAGTGAACATCAGACAGGTCTTGCGGTAGATTTCAGCGACAAGGACGACGGCACTGCCACAACAACGGCATTTGCGGAATCACCGGCCGGACAGTGGCTGAAACAGCACGCCCATGAATACGGCTTCATTATGAGATATCCGGAAGGAAAGGAAGAAATCACTTCCTACAGCTATCAGCCCTGGCATTACCGCTATGTCGGAAGAGACGTTGCCAATGCCATGTATGAAATCGATCCGAATCTCACCTTTGAAGAATATTTCAAGACAATGAAATAATCAGGCAGACCGCCTGATTATTTTTTTTATTTTGCATATTTTGAAAGCCGGGCTGTACACAGCAGGACAATTGCCTGCATGCCGATGCACATCAGCAGTACCGTCGCATAGGTTCCGGTCAGGTCATACATAAAGCCGAGCAGACCGACACTGAAGGCATTGGCACTGGATCCGGCAAAGGACATCAGCGGATAGATCCGGGTATACTGTTCCATGCCGAATACTTTTCTGACAATGATTGAGATTGCCGTAGAACTGTTGGCAAAGGTAAATCCGAAGACAAACGATGATACGGCCATGACCAGCGGCTGATGTACCGTCAGCATGACCGCCATGGCTGCAGCACTGATCAGCGCGTAGGCGCCGGATGTCTTAAACGGTCCGGCCTTTTCATTGACAGCACCGTACAGAAGCTTTGATACGATATTTGCGGCGCTGGCAAAGGATACCATCAGGGCCCCGGAAGCGGCAGAAAGTCCGATCGATGCGGCCAGGGACGGCAGATGCTGCATCAGACCGGCAATGATATAGACCATGATTGTCATCAATAGTGTCAGAACGATTTCTGCACTGTGATGATCAATGTGTTCACTGCTCTGAATGACTACTGCCTTGTCGGGATGTTCTTCCTTATATTTAATATATGCTTCATATCCGTACGGCTCCATGTTGACCATGGACGGTTTCAGTCTGATCGGATACAGCAGAGCCGGAAGACAGAAGACAATCATGACGGCAGCGACGGCCAGATATCCTGTCCGCCATCCCCTGCTGTCGATGATACCGGTAAACATTCCCGAAAGAAGGACACCGGGCAGGCCGCTGAAGGACATGGCAACGCTGACCATGACGCCGTTCTTTTCAAGAAACCACTGGTTGATGACGGCTGTTGCCAGAACAAAGCTGAGAAGTCCTGCCCCTGCCCCTCTGATCACGCTGCATGCATACAGCATGAACAGATGATTTGAGAATGCCATCAGTACCGTGCCGCCGACTGCCAGGAATACACCGGCAATGATCAGCGGCTTCAGATTTTTTTCGTTTCGCAGTATCCGGCTGATGAACAGGCCGGAGAATGCGGATGCCATGGCTGTAATTGTATATGTTGAAGAAATCGATCCTTTGGAAATGCCGAGATCGGCGCTGACGGCATTATAGAACAGTCCCGATGTTCCCAGGCATACACCGATGGAACACCCTACCAGTCCGCATACTGCAATCATCGTCATGATATACCGTAGTTTTTTATTCATGGTTTATCCTTCCGTAACAACAAATAATGTAGCACATAAAGTATTTAATAATGCCTTTTTTACGTTATTTATTGACTTTTTTATTGATTCCCTTTACTATTAACACGCGTTGTTTTCTTAATGTATAAATGTGGAGGTGGTAGTAATGAAGAGAACATACCAGCCAAGCAAGAAAAAGACCAAGTCTACTCATGGCTTCAGAGCCCGTATGGCTACTGTGGGCGGACGCAAGGTCCTGGCCAGACGCCGTGCCAAGGGCAGAAAGGTATTATCTGCTTAAGAGCCACCGACAGGTGGTTTTTTTTAAGGCTTATGAAAAAGATAAACCGAGTAAAAAAGAAACAGGAATTCCAGAAACTGATCAATACCGGGAAAAAGTCGGCAAATCATTCCTTTGTGATGTATCTTCTGCCGAAGTCGGAAGATCAGGCCAGAGTCGGAATTACCCTTTCCCGGAAGATCGGCAATGCCGTTCAGAGAAATCTGATCAAGCGTCAGGTCCGCATGATGTGTCAGGACCTGATCGGTTTTGATAATTTCCCGTATGACTGCATTCTGATCGTCCGATTCGGCTTTAAGGAGCACGATTTTGAATCCAATAAAAATAACTTGGAAAAACTGCTCCGTAAAGCTACAATGTAATAGTTATATAAAATAAGGAGACTTTATGAAGCTTACCCCACGCACAAAGAAACTGCTGACTTTGTCAGCTCTTGTTCTCGTTGCGGTATTTCTGACAGGCTGCCGTGTCCCGATGGATGAAAACAACCATGTCATCTACATTGCAAATGAAGCGGTCCCCGGTTCTGAATTTACCTTCCGCACCAGTTTTGCTGAAGTATTCGCAAATGAAAACTGGTTTATGGCACTGTTTGTATATCCGCTGTCATGGCTGATCAATCATCTGGCTCCGACGATTTCCGTCGGCGGCGCTATCGCAGTCGTAACCATTACCGTCAACGGTATTCTTGCTGCCCTGACTCTGAAATCTTCGATTGCCACCCAGCAGATGCAGCTGATCCAGCCGGAAATGGAGCGTATTCAGAGAAAATACGAAGGCCGTGATGATGAAGCATCCAAGATGCGCATGGCACAGGAAACCCAGGCACTCTATAAGAAATACGACATCAATCCGCTCAGTACGATTCTTGTAACATTCCTGCAGTTCCCTGTCATCATGGCAATGTATATGTCCGTTCATCGTTCCTGGGCTGTACAGTCCGGTACATTCCTGGGCATGAACCTGCAGACAACACCGCTGAACGGCATGAAAGTGCTTCTCAACGGTGATATGTCCGGTCTCTCATACCTGCTTCTGTTCCTGTTCATGGGCGCATGCCAGTTCCTGTCAATGAAACTGCCGCAGATGATCCAGAGGAAGAAAGCTGAAGAAGAAGCCGCAAAACATCACCGCAAGCCGGCTGAGCCAAGCACTCAGAATCAGATGATGCAGTATTACATGGTAGGCATGATCCTGATCTTCGGTCTGATGTGGCCGTCTGCCATGTCCCTTTACTGGGCTATCAACTCTCTTGTCACAATTGCCAAAACTCTGATCGTTCAGAATATTATCGACAAAAAACAGGCTGCTAACAGTAAAGGAAGAAGGTAATTACAGATGAAAAACTATACAGCAAAAACACTGGAAGAACTGCTGGAAATCGCCGCTGCCGACAAGGGCGTTGCCGTTGAAGATCTTCAGTATACTGTCACGGAAGAAAAAGAAGGACTGCTCGGTATCGGCAAATCCGTAAGCGCCGATGTCTTCTGCATGGATGATGTCAAGGAATTCCTGTTTGATTATCTCGGAAACTTCTTTACCAGCATTGACCAGGATATCGAAGTTGCCATTGAAGAAAAAAGAGACAGTTTCATTGTCAACCTCAATGCCGACAACAATGCCGTTCTGATCGGCAAGATGGGCAAGACTCTGGCCGCATTCAATACGGTTGTCAGAGCTGCCGTCAATTCCGAATTCAAGAAGAGAATCGATGTCCTCATTGACATCAACCATTATAAGGAAGACCGTTATGCCAAGCTGCGGGCAATGGCTAAGAGAATTGCCAAGCAGGTTCAGAGATCAAAGATCGATGTCGAACTCGATCCGATGCCGAATGATGAAAGAAAGATCATTCACAAGACTCTGAATGAATGGCACAACATCCGGACCGAATCCGAAGGTGAAGCTGCAGCCCGTCACGTATGCATCCGCTATGTCAGTGACAGCCCGGCAGAAGCTGAATAATCATTTCCTGAACTGCATATGAAAGTATGCAGTTTTTTTTCTGTTGGTGAGACATCTGAAAATGCGGAATCATCTCCGGATCCGGAAGCCGGAAATACAGTATCGGATAATATGATTGTGGAAAAAAATAACAGTATCTGTTTTTGTTGAAAAACTGCCCTTTTTCACATGTTAATTTTTCACATGCAGAATACCTTTTTCCACTCTTTATTCACAATGAATAAATATGTGTTTTCCACAATTGTTGAAAACTGTTGAAAAGTGAAAATATCCTTTAATTTACAGCTTTTCCGACTGTTTATAAACTGTTTGTTACATCTTTTCATTTTCATGTTTTCAACAATTTTCCGACTTTTCAACAAGTGGATAAACAATCCACATTTTTTCCACTTTGAAAAGTTGTTGATAATTGTGGAAAAGTCAGATATGCCTTTATTTTTCGCGCTTTCTGCATATTTATGCCTATGTGGATAAAAAAGTTATCAACATTTTAACTATGGATTTTCCACTCTCTCACCTTTAAAATTAGATTTGCATCAATCTGTATTAGTTAGGAGTTTTGTGTACCATGTCTCAGGGAAGAGAACAGTATCTGGTTGAAGTGTGGAATAAAGTACTGCAGTACCTCTACAGCAACCGGAATATAGAACCGGAGATCCTCGATAACTTCTATTCGCCGTGTTCACTGTATGAACTGACGGATGAGAAGGCGATCCTGCTGGTCCCGAATATTGTATCAAAACAGATCATCCAGAGTCAGTCTGATATCATCAGCACTGCCTTTATCGATGTTCTGCATACCGATGTACCGATGATCGTTGAAATCTATCAGGAAAACAATATTCCGAAGGTTATCGATCCGGTGCCTCAGTTTGACGAGAATGAATTTCAGTCAATGCCGATCCAGAAGGAGAGGACTTTTGATAATTTTGTCGTTGGTGACTGCAACCGCGAAAGCCAGGCTGCAGCTCTGGCATGTGCCATCAATCCCGGCAAATTTTTCAATCCTCTCTTTATTTACGGCAATTCCGGTCTGGGAAAGACTCATCTGCTGATGGCAATTGCCAATTATGTCAGAAAAGCCGATCCGACCAAAAAGATTTACTATACGGAATCACTGAAGTTTGTAGAAAATGTCGTCAATGCGATCCATGAAGGGAAAATCGATGCCTTCAAGCAGTATCTGTATTCGATCGATCTGTTCCTGGTCGATGATATCCAGTTCCTTGCCGGCAAGGAGAAATCCCATGAGATCTTCTTTACCATCTATAACGAACTGGTCAACAACCGCAAACAGATCTGCATTGCGTCCGACAGACAGCCGAAGGAAATCAAAGGTCTGGAAGACCGTCTGATCAGCCGTTTTTCCAGCGGTCTTTCGGTGGGAATCGATTCACCGGAGTTCGAAACATCCATGGCAATTCTGAAAATGAAGATCAAGCAGAACAGCTACGGCATGGATGATGTCGAACAGGAAGCTCTTGCATATATTGCCAGCAACTTCTCAGGCAATGTCAGAGACCTGGAAGGGGCATGGAACCGCGTTCTTTTCTATGCCATTCAGTTCCAGCAGGACGGCGGTGTCATCAAGTTTGAAACGGTCATGAATGCCCTGAAAAATCAGGCTGTCGTATCCGACAAGACCGGCCTGTCACCGAAAAAGATCATCAAGACCGTTGCCGATTACTACGGTCTGACACGCCAGCAGATCACTTCCAAGACCAGGACCAAGAATATTGCCAATGCCCGGCATATTTCCATCTACCTGTGCCGCAAGCTTCTCGATCTTCCGTATATCAAGATCGGTGATGAATTCGGCGGCAGGGATCATTCTACAATTATCAGTGCCTGTACGAAAGTAGAGACACAGATTCATAAGGACAAGGTCTTTGCGGCAGCTGTCGAAGACATTGAAAAGCAGATCGGTGTATCTTAATCCACATTTTTATCCACTTCAGATTCACAGTCCGAAATGCTAAAATAGGCAGGGAAATAAAGGAAATATTCAGGTTTTCCACAGTTTCCACAGTCTTAATAAGAATAATACTTAGAAATACTTAATATATATCTGGGAGGCTCACAGCTATGAAATTCACGGTATCCAAAAACGAACTGAATACAGCACTGCAGAATGTCAGTCATGCGATTTCTCCGAATTCGCCGCAGCCGGCATTAAGAGGAATCAGACTTGAAGCAGTCAATGACAGTCTGCTGATTACAGGCAGCGATGCGGATGTGTCCATTTTCTATACAATGAAGAAAGATGAAAACAATCATCTGAATGTAATCGAAGAAGGTGCGATTCTGGTTGAATCAAGATATCTTAATGAAATCGTCAAGAAAATCGATTCAGATGAAATTACGGCAGAGATCATTGACGGAGCTCTGACCCGTTTTTCCGGAAACTCCGCACAGTTCAAGATCAACGGCATGAGACCGGATGATTATCCGGCAATTGATTTTTCCAGACCGGCTTCTTCCGTAACCATGAATTCATCCGATCTGAATCTGATCATCGAACAGACAGCCTTTGCGGCATCCGCCAAGGAAACACGTCCGGTTCTGACCGGTGTCAACTTCAAGACAGCCGATCATATGCTGTATGTAACAGCTACGGATTCCTACCGTCTTGCCAAGAAGAACATTCCGCTGGATACCGATGCGGAATTCAACGTGACAATTCCGGCCAAGAGCCTGAATGAAGTCAAGGCAACCATGCTGAACAGGGAAGAAGAAATTGAAATTGCCGTCAGTGACAAGAAGGCCCAGTTCATCTCTGAGTGCATGATCCTGCAGACAAGACTGCTGGACGGCGGCTATCCGGAGACAGACCGTCTGATTCCGAAGGAATTCTCCTATACGCTGGATATCAACCGCTACGATCTGATCCGTGCCATTGACCGTACAACCTTCATCAAGAATGAAAACATGACGATCAACCGCCTGCAGATGACGCAGGAGGAAGTCATTCTTACCAACAAGAGCCAGGAAATCGGCGAATCCCATGAAAATCTGGCAGCTGTCTTTGAAGGTGAACCGCTGGATATCAGTTTCTCCGGAAATTATGTCATGGATGCGGCCAAGGCACTCAAGGGTGAAAACATCAGAATCAGTTTTACGGGTGACATGAAACCGTTCATTCTGACCAGTCCGGAAGATGACAGTGTCATGCAGCTGGTACTGCCGGTCAGAACCTATAACTGAGGAAAAAACAACGATTTCCGGATGGGAAAACCCGGCCTGAAAAAAAACAATGAAAAAGTTAAAAAAATGGCTTGAAACAGCCATTTTTTGATTGTCTGAAAAGTTGAGAAAAAGGCTCTTTTATAATATAATAAGGAAGACGTTTTACCGTTATGAAAAAGGGAGTTTTTTTTAATGAGCAATGAACAGAAAAACTATATAACCTTGCAGCAGTTTCTGAAAATGAAGGATATTGTGTCTTCCGGCGGGGAGGCAAAATATTTTATTGCCGATAATGAAATTCTCGTCAACGGAGAAACGGAAAAAAGGCGGGGCAGGAAGCTGTATCCCGGTGATGTTGTGACAGTCGGCGGCAGAAAGTATGAGATATCTGAATGATTATCGAAACGCTGAAGCTGCGCAATTTCAGGAATTATGAAAATCTTGAAATTGCATTTGATCCGAAACTGAATGTCATCAGCGGCAGGAATGCCCAGGGAAAGACAAATCTTCTTGAGAGCATTGTCTATCTGTCACTGACGAGATCACACCGGATTCTCAATGAAAAGAAACTGATCAGGGAAGATATGCCGTTTGCGGAGATCAGATGCACATTCCGGAACGGTGAAGAAAGCAGGGAACTCGGAGCGGTGATTCATCCGCACGGAAAGACACTGCTTGTCAACAGATATCCGGTAAAGAAATCTTCGGATTTTATCGGTCTTCTCAATGTTGTCATCTTTTCACCGGATGATCTGTATCTGTTCAATGACATGCCGAAGGAAAGAAGAAAGGTCATGAACCAGGAGATTACGAAGATTTCTTCGAAATATCTTCTGGCACTGAACCGCTATCAGAATTTTCTGCGGGAAAGAAACAGTCTTCTGAAGAATCATTCCGTGGATGAGACCTATCTGGATATTCTGGATGAACAGATGGCAAAGGAACAGCTGCTGATCATCGAAATGAGAAGAAGCTTTATTCAGAGGATCAATCATCAGATCACGGATCTGTATCACGAACTGTCGGAAGATGACATCAATGTCAATATCCGCTATAAATGCTGCATCGATGAGGAAGAATGCACACTGGAAACACTGCAGAACATGTACCGTACATGCCGCAGCCGCGATCTTGAAAATCACGTCTCAACATCAGGCATCCATCGTGAGGACATGATCTTCCGCATTGATGAAAAGGATCTGACCCAGACAGCCAGCCAGGGTCAGAAGCGCATGGTCATGCTGGCATTTAAAATGGCCCTGCTGAAATATATCCGCTCCGAAACAGGAAAGAGTCCGGTGCTTCTGCTGGATGATGTGCTTTCGGAACTGGATATGAGCCGTCAGAAGAAGCTTCTGGAAATGGTCAATGATACCTATCAGTGTGTCATTACGGCAACGGAAATACCGGAACATATGAAAAATGTTCATTATAAAGAGTTTTATATCCATCAAGGCAGACTGGAAACTGCCCGGAGGTAACGAATGAGCGAAGAAAGAACAAATATGGAAGAAATGGAATCATCTGCAGTTCTGGGAGAAGAACTGGATACCAAGGTGACTCATAAGTACGATGATTCGGATATTCAGGTTCTGGACGGACTGGAAGCAGTCAGAAAGCGTCCGGGTATGTATATTGCCTCAACTTCATCCAAGGGTCTGCATCATCTTGTATGGGAAATCGTCGATAACGGCATCGATGAAGCAATGGCCGGATATGCGACAACGGTAACGGTCAATGTCGATAAGGACAACATCGTTACGGTTACCGATGACGGCCGCGGAATGCCGACCGGAACCAATGAGAAAACCGGCAAGTCGACAATCGAAACGATTTTTACCGTCCTTCATGCCGGCGGCAAGTTCGGCGGCGGTGCCTATAAGGTATCCGGCGGTCTGCACGGTGTCGGTGCTTCCGTTGTCAATGCATTGTCGGAATGGATGGAAGTTACCGTATACAACAACGGTGAAGAATGCTTCATCCGCTTTGAAAACGGCGGCCATCCGGTTGAACCGCTGAAGGTTCTGGGAAAATGCCCTGAGGACAAGCACGGAACAACCGTTCGTTTCAAGGCTGATCCGACGATCTTTACGGAAACAACCGTATATGATCATGAAACGCTGCGTGACCGTCTGCGTCAGCTGGCATTCCTGAACAAGGGAATCCGTCTGGTGTTCGATGATGAGCGCATGGAAGAAGAAAACAAGAAACATTATGAATTCATGTTTGAGGGCGGTCTGAGGGAATATGTCAAATTCCTGAACAAGAACAAGACATCCATTCTCGATACGGTCATCTACAGTGAAGGACACGAAAGCGGCATTCAGGTGGAAATCGCCTGTCAGTACAATGACGGATACAATCCGAATGTCTATACTTTCTGCAATAACATCAATACCGTGGAAGGCGGAACCCATGAAGAAGGATTCCGCATGGCCCTGAACAGAATCATCAACCGCTATGCCAGAAAGAACGGCTTCCTGAAGGAAAAGGATGACAATCTGACCAGCGACGACTGCAAGGAAGGAATCACTGCCGTCATCAGCGTCAAGCATCCGGATCCGCAGTATGAAGGACAGACCAAGACAAAACTTGGAAATACCGAAGTCAGAAAGATCGTTTCCGATATTTTCGGCACTCAGCTGGAAAGATTCCTGATGGAAAACCCGGATCAGGCCAAAATCGTCATGGAGAAGGTCGTTCTGGCCTCTCAGGCGCGCATGGCTGCCAAAAAGGCAAGAGAGTCCACCCGCCGCAAAAACTCGCTGGAAATCAGCTCTCTGCCGGGCAAACTGTCCGACTGTTCTTCCAAGGATGCAAGCATCTGTGAAATCTATATCGTCGAGGGTGACTCCGCCGGCGGTTCTGCCAAGAACGGACGTGATTCCCACTATCAGGCAATCCTGCCGCTGCGAGGCAAGATCCTGAATGTAGAGAAAGCCAGACAGCACAGGGTATTTGAAAATGCCGAGATCAGATCGATGATCACTGCCTTCGGCTGCGGTGTCCTGGATGAAGTGGATACATCCAAGCTCAGATACAACAAGATCGTCATCATGACCGATGCCGATGTCGACGGATCCCATATCAGAATTCTGCTGCTGACATTCTTCTACAGATATCTTCGTCCGATCGTTGAGCAGGGACATGTATATATTGCCCAGCCGCCGCTCTACAAGCTGCAGAAAGGCAATACGGTGCGCTATGCCTATACCGAACAGATGATGGTCAGAATCAGGGAAGAACTGGGTGACCGTATTTCCCTGCAGAGATATAAAGGTCTGGGTGAAATGGATGCCGAACAGCTGTGGGAAACAACCATGGATCCGAAGAACAGAACACTGATCAGAGTTACGATCGATGATGCCGAAAAGGCAGATGAATATTTCAATATCATGATGGGTGAGGAAGTAGAGCCGAGAAAGAATTTCATTGTTGAAAATGCCGGCTATGCCAACCTTGATATCTGAGAAAGGAGGAGCGCACAATGGGTCTTGATGATTTTATGGAATTTGACGAAACAAAATTTGATCCGGGTCATATTTCCGAAACAAATCTGACAGAGGAAATGAAGAGAGACTTCATTGACTATTCCATGTCAGTAATCGTAGCCAGAGCTCTTCCTGATGTAAGAGACGGCCTGAAACCGGTACAGAGAAGAATTCTCTATGCCATGCATGAAATGAACAACGGTCCTGACAAGCCGCACCGCAAGTGTGCACGTATTGTCGGTGACACGATGGGTAAATATCATCCGCACGGTGACAGTTCCATCTACGGTGCCCTGGTATATATGGCACAGAACTGGAATATGCGCGAAACACTTGTTGACGGTCACGGAAACTTCGGTTCCATGGACGGCGACGGTGCTGCAGCCATGCGTTACACGGAAGCCAGAATGTCCAAGATTGCAGTGGAAATGCTGAGAGATCTGGACAAGGAAACCGTGGATATGGAACCGAACTATGACAATGAGGAAACAGAACCGACTGTTCTGCCGGCCCGTTTTCCGAATCTGATTGTCAACGGCTCCACCGGTATCGCTGTCGGCATGGCTACCAATGTTGCACCGCATAACCTCGGTGAAACAATCGACGGTGTCATTGCCGTCATGAACAATCCGGAAATGACAACAACCGAACTGATGGAATATATCAAAGGTCCGGACTTCCCGACCGGCGGATATATTCTCGGAAGAAGCGGTATCCGTCAGGCATTTGAAACCGGCCGCGGCAGTGTCATCATGCGGGCCAAGACAAATATCGAAGATATGCCGAACGGCAAGAAGAGAATCGTTGTCTATGAGATTCCCTATATGGTCAACAAGGCCAGCATGATAGAACGCATTGCCTCTCTTGCCAGGGACAAGGTCATTGAAGGAATTACCGATCTCCGTGATGAATCCAGCAATATGAACGGTGTCCGTGTTGTCATGGAACTGCGCAAGGACGTTCAGCCGGAAGTGCTGCTCAATCAGCTGTACAAGCTGACGCCGCTGCAGTCGAACTTCGGCGTCAACAACGTTGTTCTGTTCAACGGCATTCCCCGCCAGGCAAGCATGATCGATATGATCAAGGGATATCTTGCCCATCAGGAAGATGTCATTGTCAGAAGAACCAGATATGATCTGAAAAAGGCAGAAGACAGGGCACATATCCTGGAAGGTCTGCGCATTGCCGTAGACAATCTGGATGCCATCATTCATACGATCCGTGATTCCCGTGATGCCAATGAGGCAATGCCGCGTCTGATGGAAGGTTTCGGACTTGATGAAATCCAGGCCAAGGCAATTCTTGATATGCAGTTCCGCCGTCTGACCGGTCTGGAACGGCAGAAAATCGAAAATGAATATCAGGATCTGCTGGTAAAGATTGCCGATTACAAGGATATTCTGGCAAATCATCACAGAGTTCTTGAAATCATTAAGGAAGAACTGCTTGCCATCAAGGATAAATACAGCAATCCGCGCCGCTCCGAAATCATCGATGCACCGGCAGATATGGAAGACGAAGATCTGATTCCGGTTGAGAATATCATGATCAGCCTTTCTGCCAACGGCTATATCAAGCGCATGACAACAGATTCCTACCGTGTGCAGAACCGCGGCGGCAAGGGCATCAAGGGAATGGAACTGAACAAGGATGATGTGACTGATCAGGTCATTTCCATGTCGACACATGACTTCCTGCTGGTATTTACCGACACCGGCCGGGTATTCCGCATGAAGGGATACAATGTGCCTGAATTCAGCCGTACCAGCAAGGGCATTCCGGTCATCAACCTGCTGCAGATGAACAGAAACGAGAAAATCCGTGCTCTGGTTCCGTATACCGAAGACGAGAATGTAAAATATCTATTCTTTGCGACAAAGAACGGTATTGTAAAGAGAACGGAAATCTCCGAATTCTACAACATCAACCGCAATGGCAAGATTGCCATCAGGCTTTCCGAAGATGATGAACTGGCATTTGTCAAAGGAACGACCGGCAGCAATGAAATTATCATTGCCGGATCCAACGGCAAGGCTGTCAGGTTTAAGGAAGACTATATCCGTCCGCTCGGCCGTACTGCCAGAGGCGTCAAGGGATTCAATACCGACGGCGGAACCGTCATCGGCATGGCTACCGATTCGGAAGGAAGATATATTCTTACGATTACCGAAAAAGGCTACGGCAAAAAGTCTCCGCTGGATGACTACCGCATGACTTCAAGAGGTGCCAAGGGTGTCAAGACCGTCAATGTCACGGACAAGACAGGACCGCTTGTATGTATGAAAGCAGTCAGCGGCGATGAAGACTGCATGATCATGACCGATTCCGGCATTGTCATCAGAATTACGCTGACGCAGGTATCTGTCTACAGCCGTTCGGCTCAGGGTGTCAAGGTCATCAATGTCAAGGATGATCAGAAGGTATCCACGGTTGCCATTCTCGAACCGGAAGCAGAGGAAACGGAAGAAGAAACAACGGAAGAATAGAACAGAAAACAGATATGAAAGCATTCTGATATGTATTTCATATCTGTTTTTATATGTCTGCATGTTTTTTTAACTTATATTGCTATACTGAAATTAAGCAATGCTCTGTTAATGATAATCAGAGAAGGGAGTGAAAATGAAAAAGCTTTTATTATTACTGGCATCTGTTTTGATGTGCAGTGCCTGCAGAAGTCCGAAACCGGAGACAGGAAACGAAAAACCGGCAGAAGAAACCGTTTCGGAAACAGTCAAAAAAGCACTGAGCAGCGAAGAAATGCTTGATCAGTCAATGAATCAGCTGGGCCTGACACTTTCCAAAATAGACAATGTACATATTTCAGTTCCTGATAATGAAGATAATGTCAAAATCAGCTTTACTGTTGAAGGTACTGAATACTTCTGCAAAATCAATCAGTATACCGGCGAAATGACAGAACATAATATACCGGAAGAAGTGATTCAGAAAACCAGAGAGGCAGCTGATCCGATGGAACAGGCTATCAATGCGGCATTCAGTCATGTGGAAGGATATTCCGGAGGGGCAGAAGACATCAAAGTACATCAGGAAGGAACCGTTATCGTTGTGGAATTCAACTGGAATGGTGAACACTATACACTTCACTATGATATGAACGAAGGCAAAATTACAGACTGACAGGGAGTCACTATGAATCACGATGTGTTTATCAGTTATTCGCACATAGACAAAACAACAGCTGATGCGGTCTGTTCCTGTTTTGAGAACAACGGACTGCGCTGCTGGTATGCACCGCGCGATATTACACCCGGAGCCGACTGGGCTGAATCCATCATCAGGGCGATTTCCGAAACAAAGATCATGGTTCTGATTTTTACAAAGGATTCCAACATATCGAAACAGGTATTGAGAGAAGTCAACAATGCGGTCAGTGAAGGAGTAACGATCGTTCCGTTCCGTCTGACAAAGGAAGAACCGGCTGCCGGAATGAAGTATTATCTGTCTACGGTGCACTGGCTTGATGCAATTGACGGTGATATGGAACAGTCAATCAATAATCTGTATCGTCTGTGCCGGGCTCTGAAAGATCAGATGGACGGCATAGAGACAGAGATTCCTGTCAGCGAAATGAAACAGCCGGCAGTTCCGGCAAAGAAAAAGAATTATATGCTGTATATTATTGCCGGTATCGCTGTCATTGCGGCAGTCATTGCCGGAATCTTCCTGATGAAACCGAAAGGGGGAGAAGAAACAGCTGATACCGGAACAGCAGAGCCGGCTGCTGTCATATCCGATCATATCAGTCAGGATATTACCGAAACATATACCGTCGGAAATTCTCAGGGAAATCTGCAGAGCGGCGGCTATATGACAACGGACGGAACGTACTATTATTACCGTTCCAATGACGGATATAAACTATGCCGCATGAATCCGGACGGCAGCGGAGTCAGGGTTCTGAGCGAAGAACCGGCCGCATGCATCAGCGTTTCTGAAGGGTATGTTTATTTCAATACCAGTTCTGTCAATCCGGCCATCAAAAGAATCAAAACCGACGGAACTGCAGAGGAAACACTGCATTACGGCATGACGGAAGATGTCATGATAATCGGTGACAAAATCTATTACAAAGACAGCCAGGATTCCCTGCATCTGTATTCAATGAATACAGACGGCCGTGATGTGAAACTGGAAAATACGCTGGAAAAAACATATTCACTGTGTCTGGACGGCAATTATATGTATTTTTCCAATCAGGATGACAACGGCAATCTTTACCGGGCCGATATGGACGGAAACAATCTTCAGTGCATGCTGGATCATAAAGTCGAAGGGATGACCATTGCCGGAAACTGTCTGTATTTCAATGATCTTGTAACGAACTATTTTACCTCCTATGATCTGACAACCGGCGAAATCACTGATCTGTACAGCGACTATATCTACTATATTAATGTTACGGAAGACGGAATATACGGATACAGCGGTGCCCGCGATACATATATGGCATATCTGCAGACAGACGGTCTCGGATTCCGATTGATCAATGAAGAAAAATCAAGAAATATCTGTGTGAGCGGTGACAGAATCTATTATCAGAATAAGGATGACAATACATTCTATATCATCAACAAAGACGGATCAGGAAAAATGAAACCATAAAAAAAGCATTGTCACTGACAATGCTTTCAATCTTTATCAGTCAGTTCCACCGTTATTTTTTGAGGCTTCCATATCGGCCTTGATCAGACCGGTCAGATAAGCTTTGACAAATTCCTTCTTTTCCAGCCATTCAATGATGTCTGTTTCGGATTTGTTGTTGAAGCGTACAGAAAAGGATCTGTAGTTATTGCGATTGTAAGTGTTGTTGTACTCAAGTTTGCGTTTATACTGTGATTTTTTTGGCATGATTTAGTCCGTTTCTAAAATGATTGTAATATTCCACTAAAGATACTAGCACTTTTGTCAATTCTTGACAATTCATTTTTGCAATGTTTTAATTTTTATAACGCAATGATGAGGAAAAGTACGTCTGGACTGTAGCAGACAGAAAGCCGGTGGAGGATGAAAACCGGCACAGAAAAGACCGAATCCGCCTCGGAGTGAAACCAGTCATTTCCGGCTGCGGCCGTTATCCGCAATGATGAGAGGTATAAATTGTTTCACGGGAAACAATTTATACAAGAAGGGTGGCACCGCGGCTGATTATCGTCCCTTTATGCAGGGGCGTTTTTTTATTCGGAGGTAAGAAATGATAGACATTAAACTGATTCGTGAAAATCCCGAACTCGTAAAGGAAAACATCAGAAAGAAGTTTCAGGATGAAAAACTTGTACTGGTTGATGAAGTAGCAGAAATGGATACTCAGTATCGTGCCGCAAAGACAAAGGGCGACGGTCTGAGAGCCGACCGCAACCGCCTGTCCAAACAGATCGGCGGTCTGATGAAGGAAGGCAAGAAAGAAGAAGCCGAACAGGTCAAGCAGCAGGTCAAGAATATCGGTCAGGAACTGGAAGACCTGGAAGTTCTTGAACAGAAGCTGGAAGCGGATATCCGGGAAAGAATGATGGTCATTCCGAATATCATCGATCCGTCTGTTCCGATTGGCAAAGATGACTCTGAAAATGTAGAAATTCAGAAATACGGCGATCCGGTCGTTCCGGATTATGAAATTCCGTATCATATCGATATTATCGAAAAAGTCGCGGGCATTGACCTTGACAGTGCCGGAAGAACATCCGGCAACGGCTTCTATTATCTGAAAGGTGATATTGCCAGACTGCATTCTTCGATTCTGTCCTATGCCCGTGATTTCATGATCAACCGCGGCTTTGAATATTTCATTCCGCCGTTCATGATTCACGGCAGTGTAGTCAACGGTGTCATGAGCTTTGCGGAAATGCAGAATATGATGTACAAGATCGAAGGAGAAGACCTGTATCTGATCGGTACATCGGAACATTCCATGATTGGCCGTTTCATGGGTCAGATTCTGAAAAAGGAAGATCTTCCCTATACACTGACCAGCTACAGCCCGTGTTTCCGCAAGGAAGTCGGTGCGCACGGCATTGAAGAGCGCGGTCTGTATCGTGTGCATCAGTTTGAAAAGCAGGAAATGGTTGTTGTGTGCGAGCCGGAAGATTCTCCGTACTGGTATGATCAGCTCTGGAAGAACAGTGTCGAATTCTTCCGTTCCCTGGATATTCCGGTAAGAACACTGGAATGCTGTTCAGGTGACCTGGCAGACCTGAAGGTCAAGAGCTGTGACGTTGAGGCCTGGTCTCCGCGTCAGAAGAAATACTTTGAGGTCGGAAGCTGCAGCAACCTGGGTGATGCCCAGGCAAGAAGACTCGGTATCCGCATCAAGGGAGAAAACGGCAATTATTTCGCACATACACTGAACAATACCGTAGTTGCTCCGCCGCGTATGCTGATTGCATTCCTTGAAAATAACCTGAATGAAGACGGAACGATCCGTATTCCGGAACCCCTGCGTCCGTATATGGGCGGTCAGGAACTGATTAAGGCTCCGGAAACAAAGAAATCCTTCTGAGAAACATGTAAAACAGATTTTGTTTCACGTGAAACATAATCTGTTTTTTATTTAGTTGTTTCATGAAAAAGATTCGGTTATAATACCAGTGGCACAGCACTCATGGATAGAACCTGGTCAGGACCGGAAGGTAGCAGCCATACAACCCTCTGTCTGCGTGTGCCATTTTATTTTTATGGAAAAGAATGCAGAATATTACATGAGAAAAGCCTTGAAAGAGGCTGAAAAAGCAAGAAATATGGATGAAGTGCCTGTCGGCTGTGTCATTGTAAAAGATGGAAGGATCATAGCCAGAGCACATAATCTGCGTGAAAAAAACCAGGCTGCGACTGCACATGCGGAGCTGCTGGCAATTCAGAAAGCCAATAAAAAGCTGAATACATGGTGTCTTCAGGACTGTGATCTGTATGTAACACTGGAACCTTGCATGATGTGCACCGGTGCAATTGAAAATGCCCGTCTTCATGCCCTGTACTACGGAACTGCAGATGAAAAGGCAGGAACAGTTGATTCCCTGATCCAGATCAGGACGCTTCCTCATCTCAGAGCATATCCGAAAGAAGTACACAGCGGTATTCTGAAAGAAGAATGTGCAGCGATTCTGTCAGAATTTTTCAGAAACAAAAGAAAGATTAAGAAGATCGGTCCGAAAAGTCTTTAAAGACGGCAAATACCTGCTATAGTATGCAGGTATTTTTGTTATAATGTTTAAATCAGGAGAAAAAGGATGGCAAAAACAGCTCTTTATCAGAAATACAGATCTGCCACATTTGAGGAAGTTGTCGGGCAGGAATATATTGTCAGGTCAATCAAAAATGCCGTAAGAAACAATAAAACAGGCCATGCATACCTGTTTTGCGGTCCGAGAGGCACCGGCAAGACGACAATGGCAAGACTTCTTGCGAAGGCAGTGAACTGTGACCATCCTGAAAAGGCACCGTGCGGTGAATGTGAAAACTGTATTGCCGCAAATAACGGTACCCATCCGGATATTATTGAAATCAATGCCGCAAACGAGACACACGTGGAAGATATCAGAGATCTGATCGACCGTTCCCGTCTGGCTCCGATGCAGGGAAAATATAAAATATATATTATTGACGAAGTTCATCAGCTTTCCAGTGCTGCTTCTTCAGCACTTCTGAAAACACTGGAAGAGCCGCCGGAAAATGTTATTTTTGTCCTGGCAACGACGGATCCGCAGAAACTTCTGCCGACAATCATTTCCCGCTGCCAGAGATATGACTTTACAAAGGTCAGAAAGGACCAGATACGCGATCATCTGCTGGGAATTGCCGAAAAAGAGAAGATTCTGCTGGAATCCGAGGCTGCTGAGCTGATTGCGGTTCTGGCAGAAGGCGGAATGCGTGATGCGCTGAGCATTATGGATCAGTGTGCTTCCTATACCGGTGATGAAATCACGGTTGAAGCAATCGACAGAATATACGGTCTGACAACGACAGCCGAAAAGGTTGAACTTGTAAAAGATATACTGAACTGCAATCTGGAAGGAATCCTGGAAAGAATCCGGAACTATGAGCAGCGGGGTATTGACCTGCAGAGATTTACCGACGGTCTGCTGGATGTCATGAAAGATACGGCTGTTTATGCCAATACGCATAAAACAGCACTTCTGAAGGTTCTGACGCGGGAAGAAGCGGAAGAAATCGGGAATATGGCATCGCCTTTATCATGCATGCATATAGCTGAAGAACTGATTGCGGCCCGTGACAGATTCCGTTTTGCCCAGTCGGCAGTGACAGTTTTTGAGGTTGTATGCCTGAAACTGGCAACCGAAGAAAGAAATCAGGTTTCATATGCAGCGCCGGCTGAAAAAATCAGGCCGGAACAGCCGGTTGTCAAAGCAAAACCGGCAGAACCTGCCGTACCGGAACCATCAGTAAAGGAAGAACCGGTATTTATGCCGGCAGCGGAAAAGACCGTTGAGGCTGCCGATGAACCGGAAGAAGAGGCAGAACCGGTGATGAGTGCGCCTGTTTCTGATATGATTCCGGCATCTGCCGGTGCAGAAGGCGGAAAAATCACGTTTGATCTGATGGAACTGCTGGTACAGTGCCGCAAGGATGAAAAGAAAACAGATGAAGAACTGTTCGATCATGTCTATGCAATGATGGATCTGACCAGCCGCAGATATACGGCACTTCTGCATGATACAAAGATCGGTGCGTCCGGAAAGGACTGTCTGATCCTGATCTGCAGCAACAATGCGGCGGCAGACAGAATCAATGACCGGGCAATGAACGAAGAACTGTATCGTTTTATTAAAAAACGGCTGGATATCGACAAGATGATCTTTGCGGTAACGGAAAGCCAGTTTAAGGAGGCATCGCGTACATTCCGTACACTGATGCACAGCAACAGTCTGCCGGAAGCCTGCCATATTGAACGGTATCCGGAAGAGAAAAAGAAAGAAGAAACGGCAGAAGACAGAATCAAGGCTCTGTTCGGAGCTGAGAATGTTGAAATTATATAGGAGAGAGAACGATGGATCTGCAGAAACTTATGGAACAGGCTCAGAAAATGCAGCAGAATCTGAGCAATATTGAAGAAGAACTGAATGAAACAGTCTATGAAGGTACATCTCAGGGTGTAACGGTCAAAATCAACGGACGCCACGAGATGCAGGAAATTGTCATTCCCGAAGAGCTGATGAATGCCGATGACAGGGAAATGCTGCAGGATCTGATCCTGATTGCCCAGAATGATGCCGTAGGCAAGGCTGCGGCAGACCGGGAAGAGAAACTCGGAGCTGCGACATCCGGGCTGAAACTTCCGGGGATGTAATTCATGTATCCGAGAAGTCTGCAGGAACTGATCGAACGCTTCCGGCGGCTGCCGGGTGTCGGTGAAAAGACAGCGGAAAGGTATGCACTGTCAGTTACCGACATGGAGGATCTGGATGTCAGGGAATTTGCCCAGGCTCTGGTGAATGTCAAGGAAAAGCTGACACGTTGCCGCATCTGCGGCAACCTGTCAGAAGACAGTGAATGTGCGATCTGTTCCGACAATAGTAGAAATAAGAAACTGATATTTGTTGTACAATCCGCCAAGGATGTACTGGCCATGGAAAAGACCAATGAATACCGCGGTGTTTACCATGTGCTGAACGGACTGATTTCTTCTTCTAAGGGAATGATGCCGGAAGATCTGAATATTGATGAATTGCTGAAACGGGCAGAAAATGCCGATGAAGTGATTCTTGCCACAAGCACCACAATGGATGGTGAAACCACTGCCATGTATTTAAGCAAGCTGCTGAAGGAACAGTGTCCGAATGTTCTTGTTACGAGGATTGCCCACGGACTGCCTTCCGGCGGCATGCTTGATTACGCGGATGAAATTACTTTGGCACATGCCCTGGCTGACCGCCGGCGCATGGGATGAATAACAGGAGGAGGCCTACATGAACAACGATTTGAGAATTGCCCAGGCAGCTACATTGGAAGACATCAAGGTAATTGCCAGAAAAGCAGGAATTGACGAAAAATTCCTGGAACCCTACGGAAACGACAAAGCAAAACTGTCCGACGGACTGAAGGAAACCGTAAAGAACAATCCGGACGGAAAACTGATTCTTGTTACAGCAATCAACCCGACCAAGGCCGGCGAAGGCAAATCCACCACAACGATCGGTCTTGCCGACGGTCTGGCAAAGGCCGGAAAGAACGTCATGGCCTGTCTGCGTGAGCCGTCTCTCGGTCCCGTATTCGGCTTAAAGGGCGGCGCAACCGGCGGCGGATATGCCCAGGTAGTGCCGATGGAAGCCATCAATCTGCATTTCACCGGAGATATGCATGCCATTACAACTGCCAACAATCTGATTGCGGCTATGCTGGACAACTCCATCTTCCAGGGAAATCCGCTGAATATCGATCCTGCAAAGGTTGCCTGGAAGAGATGCCTGGATATGAATGACCGTACACTGCGTGATATTACGATCGGTCAGAAGAAGAAGTCCAACGGTGTGGAAAGAGAAGATCATTTTGTCATTACGGTTGCGACCGAAGTCATGGCGATCCTCTGCCTCTCCAAAGATCTGAAGGACTTTGAAGAAAGAATCTCCAGATGCGTTGTTGCCTATACATATGATGATCAGCCGGTAACCGTAAAGGATATCGGTGCTGCCGGTGCCGCTACAGTTGTCATGAAGGAAGCTCTGAAGCCGAATCTTGTACAGACACTGGAACATACACCGGTTCTTGTACACGGCGGACCTTTCGCCAATATCGCTCACGGCTGCAACTCTGTTGCGGCAACAACACTTGCCCTGAAACTGGCAGACTATGTTGTTACCGAAGCCGGATTCGGTGCCGATCTCGGTGCTGAAAAGTTCCTCGACATCAAGTGCCGCAGTGCAAACCTGAAGCCGAGCGCCGTTGTACTTGTTGCGACCGTCAGAGCCCTGAAGATGCACGGCGGTGTTGAACAGGAAAATCTCGATGAAGAAAATATCGAGGCACTGCTGAGCGGTACGGAAAACCTTGCCAAGCATATCGAAAGCATCAAGGCTTTCAATCTGCCGTATGTAGTCGCTGTCAACAAGTTCTCCAAGGACACCCCGGCAGAAGTCAAGGCTCTGCTCGACTGGTGTCATGAGAACGGCCATCCGGTAGCGGAAGCCGACGGCTGGGCAAGAGGCGGCGACGGCATGCAGGAACTGGCAGCCGAAGTTGTGCGTCTGACCGATGATGACAACAATTTCTCCTTCATCTATGACACGGATGAAAGCATCGAAAGCAAGATTGAAAAGATCTCGAAGACGGTATACGGTGCCGATGGTGTCGAATACACGGATCTGGCAAAAGAAAAGATCGAAACATTCATTAAAAACGGCTGGGACAAGCTGCCGGTATGCATGGCCAAGACACCGCTGTCCCTGACCGACAATGACAAGCTGAAGGGCAGACCGAGAAACTTCACGATTCATGTCAGAGATCTGAGCATCTCTGCCGGTGCCGGTTTCGTTGTTGCCTATACCGGCAATATTCTGACCATGCCGGGCCTGCCGAAAGTTCCGGCAGCTGTAAACATGGGTGTTGACGAAGACGGAAACACCTACGGACTGTTCTGATTCACTGAAAGGAAAAACCGATGAGTTCGATTGCCTATGTGACAGATGAAAAAATGCTGGAATATCACCGCCTGTGCAGAAACAAGGATATTCTGTTCTGGCGTCTTTCCAGCCGCAAAAAGTTCACAGACTTCCGCAAGGGAGATCTGCTGTTCTTTTTTGCGCGTCCTGCTCACAGCCGCCGCAAGGGACTCATCGGTTATGCTCATTTTGATTCGGTAAAAAGGCTGTCACTGCGGCAGATGTGGAACCAGTACGGTACGGCGACCGGCTATGATTCCCAGCTTCTGCTCAGTGAAGCCATTTCCAAGGCTGCCAAAGGCAAAATACCTCCGCAGATGAGCTGTCTGTGTCTGACGGATGTCGTATTCTTTGTCAGTCCGATCTATCCTGAAGAAGCAGGAATTGAAATTCCGAAAAATCTGGAAAGCTACTGTTACCTTGACCGCAATCATCCCCGGATCACCGTCGATATTCTGAACATTGCCGAACAGAGAGGCATTGATCTGTGGAGTGCGGCGGAAAACACCGAGCCGGAAGCGGTTTTCGCAAGAGATGAAATCCGACATAAATTTGCGGTCATGCACAAGGAAATCGGCAAATACAGCAGCAGCGAGAAGGAACGGAACACCTGCAGCCGGCTGGCCAAGAAAAGAATGGAAGAAGACGGCTGGGAAATGGTGCGCGGTTCCCGCACCGACTGCCTGAAGGTCAATGATGATGAAGTGCTGATTGCACTCCCGTATGCCGTGCAGGCAAATGACCGGGATCTGCGCATCCGTGAACTGTTTGGGCGCATGACCATGTACAGACTGCTTTCGGAAACATATCAGGTCGGCAGAAAAGTTCAGTTTGAACTTCTGGGGGATCATATTCCCGCATATATAACAGAAATGGTGGAACAGCTGAATCATGAGTGATTTTGATATTATCGTCATCGGCGGCGGTCATGCAGGAATTGAAGCTGCACTGGCTGCTGCCCGTTTGCGTAAAAAAACCTGTCTGATGACTCTGAGTATCGGCAATATCGGCAAGATGCCCTGCAATCCGTCGGTAGGAGGACCTGCGAAAGGCATTGTTGTCCGGGAGATCGATGCCCTGGGAGGTCAGATGCCGATAACTGCCGACCGCACTGCCCTGCAGTTCAAGATGCTGAACAGTGCCAAGGGACCCGGAGTCAGAGCACTACGTGTCCAGTCGGACAAGATTGCCTATGCAAAGGATATGCAGAATGTATGCCTGCATCAGGAAAATCTGACGGTTATGGAAGCCATGGCAACGGAGCTTGTCTGTGAAAATCAGAAAGTGAAAGGTGTCAGGCTGAAGGACGGATCCTTTATTTCCTCGGAAATAATCATTCTGACAACCGGCACCTATATGGCCGGTGTGAACATGATCTCTGATGAGGTGAAGAAAGGCGGACCCGATCTTGAGGAAACGACCGAAGATCTTTCCGCATCCCTGCGCCGGAACGGTTTAAGAACCTTCCGTCTGAAGACGGGAACACCGCCCCGGGTTCTGACAAAGTCGATCGATTTTTCAAAGACAAGCCTCGAGCTCGGCACGGATGCGTTTCTGCATTTTTCATCAGAAACAGAAACAATACTTCCGTTTGATCAGCAGGTTCCCTGCTATATGACATATACGACGCCGGAAACACATGAGATCATCCTGTCAAATCTGACAAAGTCATCGATGTATTCCGGTGTGGTAAAAGGCGTCGGACCGCGCTACTGTCCTTCCATTGAAGACAAGCTCGTCCGCTTTAAGGATAAGCCGCGTCATCTGCTGTTTCTGGAACCGGAATCCCTTTCCATGGATACAACCTATGTACAGGGATTTTCGACATCGCTTCCGCGTGATGTACAGGAAAGGATGACGCACAGTCTGCCGGGATTTGAAAACTGCATCATTAAAAAGTATGCCTATGCAATCGAATATGATGCGGTGGATCCGATTCAGATGAAGCCGACGTTCGAGTCGAAGATCATTGACAATCTGTTTACGGCCGGTCAGGTCAACGGAACCTCGGGATATGAAGAAGCAGCCGGACAGGGTATCATGGCCGGCATCAATGCCTGTCTGAAACTGGACGGGAAAAAGCCGATTGTCTTCGGCAGGGATGAAGCGTATATCGGTGTTCTTGTGGATGATCTGACGACCAAGGGAACGCTCGAACCGTACCGTCTTCTGACATCACGGGCAGAATTCCGCCTGCTGTTAAGGCATGACAATGCCGAAGAACGTCTGCTGGAAACCGGATATCAGGTCGGACTGATTTCTGAAGAGAGACGGGAAAAGTATCTTAAGAAAACGGAGAAACTGCAGGAGATGAAAGACTTGCTGCGCAGCACCGTGTATGAACTGGATGATCCGGCGGTCGTTGAATATCTGGATCCGCTGGGATACAGCACCGGTGAACATAAGGGAATCAACGGAGCCGAACTGGTCAGAAGACCGAAGATCACATCAGAAGAACTGCTGAAGATCAGCGGCATTGAAGCTGATCCGGAACTGGCGGAAAAGTGCGATATCGACATCAAGTATGAAGGCTATATCGATAAGGCAAGACGGGAAGCTGCCCGTCTGAAAGGCATGGAAAATATTCCGCTGGGCATGGAATTCAACTATGATGAAGTTGACAATCTTTCCCTGGAAGGAAGACAGAAGCTGATGCAGTACCGGCCGGCAACGATCGGACAGGCATCACGGATTTCCGGCGTCAATCCTGCCGACATTGCTGTGCTTGCCATTGCCATCAGACAGGGAAAGGGAAGTTCGAAACAATCATAGCTGCGGAAGGACAAGAAGTCCGGAAAACATTGATAAATAAAGGTTATTTATCATAAATGTGGAAAAATGATTATTCCACAAAATGTGAAATATTAACAAA
>CAMNGB010000002.1 GCA_946537835.1 uncultured Erysipelotrichaceae bacterium | reverse complement strand
CTTTGATGATAACTGCTGCGTTCTCATCGAACTTGATGTATGAACCGTTGTTACGGCGTACACCATAGACTGTACGGGCGATGACACACTTGACTACCTGGCCTTCCTTGACGGATCCGTTCGGGGATGCCTTCTTGACGGCGCAGACAACAATGTCACCGATCGTAGCGCTCTTGCGCTTAGAACCGCCTAAACATCTGATAACCAGAACTTCCTTGGCACCGGTGTTGTCAGCGACGTTCAATCTGCTTTCATTCTGAATCATTGCTTTCTCCTCCTGTGCTTAAAGAATGACTGCCTTCTGGACAATCTTGACCAGACGGAAATGCTTATCCTTGCTTAACGGTCTTGTTTCCATTACTTCAACAATGTCACCGACCTTGGCTTCATTGTTCTCATCATGAGCCTTGAAACGGGTTGTGTACTTAACCTGTCTTCCATATAAAGGATGGCTCTTCTTTGTGGTGATCTCTACGACGATCGTCTTGTCCATCTTGTCGGAAACTACTGTTCCGCGAAGGACCTTACGTCTGTTTCTTTCCATGTTCTATGCCCTCCTTTATTCAGCCTGCGCATTGGCACGTTCGGTAATAACGGTCTTGATGCGGGCGATCGTTTTCTTGATATCTCTGATGCGAGCAGGATTCTCGAGGCTTCCTGTAGCCTGCGCAAAACGCAGAGTGTACAGTTCTTCCTTCAGGGATGTGATTTCCTTCTCGAGCTCTTCGTTGCTCAGATCTCTGACTTCTTTCACATTCATGATTACTTCTTCTCCTCCTCGCCCTTCTTAACGAAGCGGGTCTTGACGCAGAGCTTGTTTGCAGCAAGTCTGAACGCTTCTCTTGCGACTTCTTCAGGAACACCGGCAACCTCGAAGAGTACACGGCCCTTCTGAGCAACTGCTACCCAGTGATCCGGAGCACCTTTACCGGAACCCATACGTACTTCCAGCGGCTTCTTGGTTCTTGCAAGCTGCGGGAATACCTTGATCCATACTTTACCGCCACGGTTCATATAACGTGTCATGGCAACACGGGCAGCCTCGAGCTGAGCGCTGCTGATGTATCCGCCTTCGTCGGCAACAAGTCCGTATTCACCGAATGTAACGGAACGTCCGGCCTTGGCGCGTCCTTCATAGCTCAGACGATGCGGTCTTCTGTATTTCGTTCTGTTAGGCATTAACATAATTACTCGTTACCTCCTTCGGCAGGAGCTGTCTGAGCAGCCGGCTTAGCCTCAGCGTTTGCCGGACGGCGGGCAGGTCTTCTCTGACCGTCTCTCGGATTCCTTCTGCCGTTTCTGCGGTCGCCTCTCGGTGCACGGGCCGGAGCTTCCGGTTCCTTGACCATCTGTCCGGGCAGGACTTCACCGCGGCAGATCCAGACCTTGACGCCCAGCTTGCCGTATGTTGTCTGTGCCTCTTCGCAGGCATAGTCAATATCACTTCTCAGTGTGTGCAGAGGTACGACACCTCTTGAATAACCCTCGGAACGGGCAATTTCAGCACCGCCGAGACGTCCCTTTGCCAGAGTCTTGATACCCTTGGCACCGGCACGCATCGTGCTCTGAATTGTCTTCTTCTGGGCAATACGGAAGGACTGACGTGCTTCCAGCTGTTCGCAGATCTTGCGTGCAACCAGGCGTGCATCCAGATCCGGATTGGCAACGGCGATGACATCGATCTTGATGTTCTTGCCGCCTGTCAGCTTGGAGAGCTTTGTCTTCAGAACTTCCATCTTATCCTTGTCGCCGTCCTTGCCGACAACAGCACCCGGACGGGCGCAGCGGATAATGACCTTGCAGTCTTTCTTTCCTGTACGCTCAATCTCGATTCTGGAGATGTAAGCGTCTTTCAGTTCCTTTTCCAGGAACTCACGAACCTTGATGTCTTCGTTCAGAAGATCACCAAATTCTGCTTTGTCTGCGTACCATCTGGATTCCCAGTCACGGATAACGCCGACACGCATGCCGATCGGGCTAACTTTCTGTCCCATTCTACGATCTTCCTCCCTTATCTCTCATCAGAGACCACGACTGTGATGTGGCTCGTTCTCTTTAAAATCTGTCCGGCACTGCCCTTGGCGCGCGGCATATAACGCTTCATTGTGATGCCTTCGTCAGCGTAGCATGCCTTTACATACAGAGCAGATTCATTCAGCTGATGGTTGTTTGTCGCATTGGCAGCGGCGCTCTTTACAACCTTGGCGACTGCCGTGGCAGCCTGATTCGGTGTGAAGGCGAGAATTGCCAGTGCTTCTTCAACACTCTTGCCTCTGATCAGGTCCAGAACAAGGCGGACTTTGCGAGGTGTGTTGCGAACTGTCTTAGCTGTTGCTTTTACGTCCATCGTGACTTACCTCCTTATCCCTTCTTGTCGGCACCGTGACCGCCGAACTTTCTTGTCGGAACAAACTCACCGAGCTTATGTCCGACCATATCCTCTGTTACATAAACCGGAACGTGTTCCTTGCCGTTATGAACAGCGAATGTATGCTCAACGAAGCTCGGGAAAATCGTTGAACGGCGTGACCATGTCTTAATAACTTCTTTTTTGTTGGCAGCGTTCAGAGCGTCAACCTTCTTCAGAAGGTAAGCATCACAGAACGGGCCCTTTTTAATACTTCTTGACATTATTCATTCTCTCCTTTCAATTATTTCCCGTTTCTTCTTCTCACAATATACTTATTGGACTGAGCCTTGGTATTGCGCGTCTTGACACCCATGGCTTTCTTGCCCCACGGTGTCATCGGAGCCTTGCGTCCGATCGGAGCGCGGCCTTCACCACCGCCATGCGGATGGTCGACCGGGTTCATCGCGGAACCTCTGACTGTCGGGCGGATGCCTCTGTGTCTGTTGCGTCCTGCCTTACCCCAGTTGATCAGGTTGTACTGGCCGTTGCCGACAACACCTACCGTAGCACGGCAGTTGCTGTGAACGCGGCGTACTTCACCGGAAGACAGACGCAGTGTTACGAATCCGCCTTCGGAACCGAGGATCTGAGCGGAGCAGCCTGCAGATCTTGCCATCTGGCCGCCCTTGCCCGCCTTCAGCTCAACGTTGTGCACGAATGTACCATCCGGCATGTTTTTCATTTCCATGGCGTTGCCGACCTTGATGTCGACTGCTTCGCCGGAGATGACTGTATCGCCGACCTTCAGTCCTTCCGGATGAAGGATGTATCTCTTTTCACCGTCAGCGTAGTTGATCAGCGCGATGTTGGCATTGCGGTTCGGATCGTATTCGATCGTTGCAACCTTGCCCGGAACGTTGTCCTTGTTTCTCTTGAAATCGATGACTCTGTACTTCTGCTTTACACCGCCGCCCTGATGACGGGTCATGATCTTGCCGGTGTTGTTTCTGCCGGCCTTCTTGTTCAGCGGCGCAAGCAGACTCTTTTCCGGCTTCGATGTCGTGATGACATCGTTGGCGAGAGTGGTCATGTTTCTGCGGCCGTTGCTGGTCGGCTTATATTTGATGATTGCCATTTTCTCTTCTTTCCTTTCGCATTTTATCCGGAGATAGCGATGTTCCTCCGATAGTTAATTCAATTACTCTTCTGTACCGAAGATATCGATCGAAGCGCCTTCCGGCAGCTTGACGATAGCCTTCTTGAAGGCGTTTGTCTTTCCTTCGTAACGTCCGACTCTTCTTGTCTTCGGATGAACGTTTACGATATTTACCTTTTCAGCAGTGATGCCGTAGATTTCCTTGATTGCCTGGGCAACGGAAACCTTGTTTGCGCCTTTGTCAACAATGAAGGTGACCTTGTTGTCCTGGGACATCTTCATCGACTTTTCGGTAACGACCGGGCGGATAATAATATCACGTGCACTCATTATGCGAATACCTCCCCTGCTTTGGCAGCGGCAGCTTCCGTGAAGACGATCTTGTCAGCGTTGACAATGTCGTAAACATTGAGGCCTGCTACTGTAACCAGCATTGCATTCGGAATGTTTCTCATGGAAACGTATGCGTTGTCGAAGTCTTCGGATGCATCAGCTACGAACAGTGTCTTTCTGTCGAAGTTGAATGCTTCCAGAAGTGCGACAGCCTTCTTCGTCTTGATCTCATCGAATGACAGATTGTCGATCAGAGTCAGATCGCTGTTTCTGCACTTTTCGCTCAGAGCGGAGCGGAGAGCCAGCTGACGGACCTTGCGGTTCATCTTGAGGTTGTACTTGCGCGGATGCGGACCGAATGCGATCGCACCGTGTCTCCACTGTGTAGCTCTTGTGGAACCCTGACGGGCGCGGCCTGTACCCTTCTGGCGGAACGGCTTCTTGCCTGTTCCGGATACAAACGCTCTTGTCTTTGTGGAATGCGTTCCCTGTCTTAAACCGGCGAGGTAGACGAGGACTGCATCATACATTGCCTGCTGATTCGGTTCAATGCCGAATACAGCGTCAGACAGCTCAACGGACTTAACGACCTCGGCTTTCTGATTGTATACATCAACCTTTGACATCGTTTACCTCCTCTTACTTTCCTTCTTCTTCGGAAGCTGCGTAACTGATCAGCTCCGGAGCCTTTGTTTCTTTCACCGGCTTGACGGTTGTCTTGATCATGACCAGACCTTTCTTCGGACCCGGAACGTTGCCCTTGATCAGGATGTATCCGTCTTCCGTGTCAACCTTGACAACTGTCAGGTTCTGGTTGGTTGTCGTATAGACACCGTCGTGGCCCGGCATCGGTGTGTTCTTTTCGATACGGCCGTTGTTACGTCCGGTAGTGGCCAGCGAACCGATGTGTCTTGTGTTCTTGGAACCACCGTGGGATTCCGGTCCGCGGTGCGCATTGTAGCGCGCAATCGTTCCGGTGTAGCCATGTCCCTTGCTGACGCCCTGGACATCTACCAGGTCGCCGGCCTTGAACAGGTCAGCCTTGACTTCTGCGCCGACCTCCAGATCCATCATTTCATCAGCCTTGATTTCTCTGATGTAATGCTTCGGAGCTGTGTTGGCTTTCTTTGCGTGACCGATGGCCGGCTTGTTGGAGCGATGTTCCTTGACATCCTCGTAGCCGAGCTGAATTGCTTCGTAGCCATCTGTCTCATTTGTTTTCTTCTGCAGTACAACGTTCGGTTTTACTTCAACGACAGTAACCGGAATCAGTTCGCCGTCAGTTGTAAAGACCTGTGTCATACCGAGCTTACGTCCTAAAATACCCTTCATCTGTATTCACCGGTCCTTTCCTTAAAGTTTGATTTCGATATCGACGCCGGACGGCAGATCCAGTCTGCTCAGTGCATCGATCGTTTCGGCACTCGGACCGATGATTTCGATCAGTCTCTTGTGTGTACGGATCTCAAACTGCTCACGAGAGTCCTTGTACTTGTGTACCGCACGAAGCACAGTAATGACTTCGCGCTCTGTCGGCAGCGGAACAGGTCCGACGATCTTCTTTGCGCCGTGGTTTGTAGCAGTGGAGACGATCTTCTCGCTGGCTGCATCCAAACTTCTGTTCTCGTAAGCCTTCAGACGAATTCTTACAGAGTTCTTTGCCATGAATTTTTCCTCCTTATATTCACTCCCTCTTCGGGATCGCTCAGTGGAAATTCCCCGGTTATCACGCTTACCGTGACAACGCATTTCGGCGTGCCGGCAACCTCCCACGTCCACGCGAGTGCTTCAATATATTAACACCCCAAAATGCCCATTGCAAGCACATTTTTAAAGCTTTTTTGACAAATTTAAAAAGGCGGAAATACAACTGATTTCCACCCTCTTTTTTGGTCTCATGTAAGCGCTTTTTTTACCGAATGCGTTGCTTTTTCAGACAAGTTTCACCCGGATATGGGGGTTCTCATCCGTCTCATCCAGCAGCACCCGCAGCACTTTCCATGCATATTTGTCATCACAGATATCCCTGAGTGTCGGGGCGTCGAAGATCAGCACCGTATCTTCGCTGACCTCCGAAAGACTGTCATGCAGGGCATCCAGGTTGCCGCCGAACGTATCCGGGAACGAAAACAATTCCTTCATATATTCCGCCATGTCCCGGCGGGAGGTGATGCGTGATGCATCGATTCTGATTTCTTTTCCTGCCATTTCAGTCTCCGTAGAGCTGAACAAACGTCTCATAATGGTCTTCGGTATAGTAAATATCCCAGTCATCTGACCAGATCAGACGCTTTTCACCCCGTCTTTTGCTGTTGATCGTATCAATGTCACATTCGTAGTAATTTCCGGATATTTCCGGCAGAATCCCTTCATAATTGCCGTAGACATCGCCGCCGATGCACTTTCCTTCCGCAACCTGGTTCAGAGCGCCGCCGCTCCATCCGAGTTTTCTCGCTTCCTTCTTGGTCATATAGTTGGAAGGAAGATGATGATAGGAAATCAGATAGAGGGCTACTTCATCGGCAGTATCATATATGCCGTCCTCTGCCACTTCGGCTTCGGAGATCGGAGCGGGAGTGACCGGCGGAACAGGATCCGGTTCCGGCGTCTGTGATGAAACCGTGCCGCCGGGACTGTCATACAGCTTTACAAAGGTCTTGTAGTAGTCGTCGGTGTAATAGATATCAAAGTCATCCGACCATACAATGCGCTTTTCCCCGCGCTCATCTGCGGTCAGGGTATCAATCTCGCATTCATAGTAGCGTCCGGATATCTTCGGAAGATTGCCTTCACGGTTGGCAAATACATCACCGCCCAGACACTTCCCTTCTGCGAACTGATTCAGCGGACCTTCATCCCAGCCGAGTTTCCGCGCTTCCTTCTTGGTCATGTAGTTGGACGGCAGATGATGATAGGTATACAGGTAGAGCGCTACATCATCCTTCGAATCATATATGCCGTCCTCGCGGATGCCGGATTCAGGTTCCGGAGCCGTGACCGGTTCGGGAGCCGCAACCGGCGTCGGATCCGGCTGCGGAGCAGGCTGCGGCTGAGCTGCCATGCGCAGCAGGATGAATGATCCCAGCAGCACCAGCGGTATCAGCAGCAGGAGTTTCTTTAACTGTTTCATGTCTTATCCCCCAGAAACATGGTTCTGATTTCCTCGAAGTCACTGATTTTCGTGACCGGGTATTCAGATACGGTTCTTTTTTCATAGCACAGCCATACAGGTTTCATGCCGGCTGCTATCGCTCCGGCGATATCGGTCGGAAACGTATCGCCGATAAAGGCAATCTCTTCACAGGGAAGACCGAGCTCTTCTGCCGCCTTTCTGAAAATGGCCGGATCCGGCTTGTCACTTCCGAAGTCTCCGGAAGCGATCATTACCGAAAAGAACTTCTCAAACCCCAGGGCACGGACTTTGGCCAGCTGACTGACGCCGGCACCGTTGGTCACAAGACCCAGACGGTATTTCTTCTGCAGTTCCGTCAGTATTTCTTCGGCATGCGGCATCGGCACCTGAAATTCATGGAAGTGGGCATACCAGTAATCCTTCCATTTCCTGACGTCAATGCCGGGCGCATATCTGTCCCGTATTTTTTCAATGACATATGATTTGTCGACAGTCCCGTACTGATCCCAGTACATCATTCTCTGGATCATGGCTTCAAACGCAAGCGATGAAGTATCCATGTCGGGAAGAATCTGATGCATCAGATGCCTGTACATGCGGTACGCCGATTCATAGCGGCTGCTCAGGGTGCTGTCATAATCAAACAATATTCCTCTGATCATATAACAACATATTAACATAATGCAGAGAAACTAAAAAAACCGAAGTGCGGTGCATATGGGCATCTGCGCTTCGGTTTCTGTTTTTTAATTTAAAGCAGGCAATTACTCATCAATGTGGATGATGTTGCCGGAACCAACTGTACGGCCGCCTTCACGAATGGAGAAACGTGTTCCTTCTTCGATAGCGATCGGCTTCAGCAGTTCAACGTTCATTTCGACGTTATCGCCAGGCATGCACATTTCTGTGCCTTCCGGAAGGTTGATAACACCGGTAACGTCAGTTGTACGGAAATAGAACTGCGGACGGTAGTTGGAAACGAACGGTGTATGACGTCCGCCTTCTTCCTTTGTCAGTACGTAAACCTGAGCCTTGAACTTTGTGTGCGGAGTAACGCTTCCCGGCTTAGCGAGAACCTGTCCACGTTCAATCTGGTCACGGTTGACACCACGGAGCAGAGCACCGATGTTGTCACCAGCCTGAGCGAAGTCGAGAGTCTTACGGAACATTTCGATTCCGGTAACGACTGTGCTCTTTGTCTCACGGATACCGACGATTTCAACAGTATCGTTGAGGTTCAGTTTACCACGCTCTACACGGCCTGTAGCAACAGTACCACGGCCTGTGATTGTGAAGACGTCTTCAACAGCCATCAGGAACGGCTTGTCGAATTCATGCATCGGAGCCGGGATATAGGAATCAACAGCATCAAGGAGTTCCTTGATAGCCGGTGTCCACTTCGGATCGCCGTTCAGGGCGCCGTATGCGGAACCACGGATAATCGGGCACTCATCGCCGTCGAATCCATATTCAGAAAGCAGTTCGCGAACTTCCATTTCGACCAGGTCAATGAGTTCTTCATCGTCAACCATGTCGCACTTGTTCAGGAATACTACCATCTTCGGAACGCCTACCTGACGGGAGAGCAGGATGTGCTCACGTGTCTGCGGCATCGGTCCGTCTGTTGCTGCAACAACCAGGATAGCACCGTCCATCTGAGCGGCACCTGTGATCATGTTCTTGACATAGTCAGCGTGGCCTGGGCAGTCAACGTGTGCATAGTGTCTTGTGTTTGTCTGATACTCAATGTGAGCAGTGTTGATCGTGATACCACGAGCCTTTTCTTCAGGAGCACCGTCGATCTTGTCATAAGCTTCGAAGACAGCCTTGCCGTCTTCCGGATGTTCAGCAAGATACTTGGTGATCGCTGCAGTCAGTGTTGTTTTGCCGTGGTCGACATGGCCGATCGTTCCGATGTTTACATGCTCGAGGCTACGGTCAAATTTCTGCTTTGCCATAATGTTTTTTCCTCCGTTATTTTTATTTTCAGTCTGCTATAATTTTAGCCGACCGACTATCCAATTGCAATAATTACTTATGTTTTATTTCGTGCTGTTTTTCTCGATGATTTCCTTGGCAATGTTCTTCGGAACCTCTTCATAGTGGTCCATCTGCATCATGTAGTTGCCGCGGCCCTGTGTGAAGGAACGCAGGTCTGTTACATAACCGAACATCTGTGCCAGCGGGATGAATGCCTTTACCTTGATGGCATTGCCCATTTCTTCCTGTTCACGGATGGTGCCGCGTCTCTTTGTGACGTCACCCATGACAGCACCGAGGTATTCAGACGGTGCGGTGATATCGACAGCCATGATCGGTTCCAGAATGGCCGGATCGCATACCTTGGCAGCTTCTTTCAGTGCCAGGGAAGCAGCAATCTTATATGCCTGTTCACTGGAGTCGACATCATGGTAACTACCGTCGAAGAGGACGGCCTTGATATCAACGACCGGGTAGCCTGCAACAAGTCCGTTGTTGAGGGCTTCTTCCAGACCGGCCTGGGTAGGCTTGATGAATTCTTTCGGAACGGATCCGCCGACAGTAGCGTCTTCGAATTCGAATCCCTTGCCCGGGTTCGGTGAGAATCTGATCCAGACGTCACCGTACTGACCGTGACCGCCGGACTGACGGATGAAGCGGCCTTCAACTTCGGCTTCCCTGCGGATCGTCTCACGGTAAGCAACCTGAGGAGCACCGGCAGTAGCTTCGACTTTGAATTCTCTTCTCATACGGTCCATGATGATGTCGAGCTGCAGTTCGCCGACACCGGCAATGATCGTCTGACCTGTTTCTTCGTCTGTATATGTACGGAATGTCGGGTCTTCCTCAGCCAGCTTGGCCAGGGCGCCGTCCATCTTCTGTGAGTCAGCCTTTGTCTTCGGCTCAACGGACATCTGGATAACCGGCTCCGGGAATACCATGGATTCGAGGATGATCGGGCTCTTTTCATCGCACAGTGTGTCACCGGTCGTTGTGTTCTTCAGACCGACGGCACCGGCAATGTCACCGGCATATACTTCTTCGATATCGGCACGGTGGTTCGCATGCATGCGGACGAGACGGCCGAATCTTTCTCTCTTTGCCTTGGAAGCATTCAGAACATAGCTTCCGGCTGTTGCTGTACCGGAATATACGCGGAAGTAAGTCAGTCTTCCGACGAACGGGTCGGTCGCAACCTTGAAGGCCAGGGCACTGAACGGTTCATCATCGGAAGGATGACGTTCGCTCTCTGTACCGTCTTCCAGGGTACCCTTGATGGACGGGATGTCTGTCGGTGCCGGCAGATAGTCGACAACCGCATCCAGCATCAGCTGAACACCCTTATTCTTATATGCGGATCCGCACATAACCGGGAAGAATTCAGAAGTCAGAACACCGGCTCTGATTGCCTTCTTGATTTCTTCAACGGTCGGCTCTTCGCCTTCCAGAACCTTCATCATCAGATCTTCATCATAGTCAGCGATCATTTCCAGCATCGTCTGATGCATTTCGGTCGCCTTGTCGATGTACTGGGCATCGATATCGGACTCGATGATGTCTGTGCCGAGGTCATTGTTGTACATGAACTGGCGCATTGTGACGAGGTCAATAATACCGCGGAAGGACTGTTCGGCACCGATCGGCATCTGAATGGCAGCTGCCTTGGCACCCAGTCTGTTTCCGATTGAAGCAACAGACATGTCGAAGTCGGCACCTGTTGCGTCCATCTTGTTGGAGAATACGATACGCGGAACTTTGTACTCAGTAGCCTGTCTCCAGACTGTTTCTGTCTGCGGCTCTACACCTGCCTTTGAGTCAAGTACGGTTACGGCTCCGTCAAGGACACGCAGGGAACGTTCTACTTCAGCTGTGAAGTCGACGTGACCTGGTGTATCGATGATATTGATCTGGCAGTCTTTCCAGTGGCAGGTTGTGGCTGCGGAAGTGATCGTAATACCACGTTCCTGTTCCTGAGCCATCCAGTCCATCTGGGAAGCGCCGTCGTGAGTCTCACCGATCTTGTATATCTTACCTGTGTAATAAAGGATACGCTCTGTCGTTGTCGTCTTGCCGGCATCGATATGAGCCATGATTCCAATATTACGGATCTTGTTCAGAGGAAACTCTCTTGGCATAGTCGCTCCTTCCTTTTATTACCAGCGATAGTGAGCAAATGCCTTATTTGCTTCAGCCATCTTATGTGTGTCTTCCTTCTTCTTGACAGATGCACCTGTTCCGTTGGCCGCATCCATGATTTCATGGGCAAGTCTCTGTTCCATTGTCTTTTCATGACGGAGTCTTGCATAGTTTACGATCCAGCGCAGGCCGAGTGTCAGCTTTCTGTCAGCACTGACTTCAACCGGTACCTGATAGTTGGCACCGCCGACACGGCGGACCTTCAGTTCCAGAACCGGCATGACATTGCCGAGAGCCTTTTCAAAGACTTCCATCGGGTTCTGGCCTGTTTCTTTTTCAATGTATGCGAATGCATCATACAGAATTGTCTGGGCTGTGCCTCTCTTGCCGTCGATCATGATCTTGTTGATCAGCTTTGTGACCAGCTTTGAATTATAGATCGGATCAGGCAGGACATCACGCTTTGCTATATAACCTTTTCTTGGCATGTTCTCTTCTCCTCTCTATTATTTCTTCGGCTTCTTTGTGCCGTACAGGGAACGGCTCTGGTTACGGTCGTTTACACCGGCGCAGTCCAGAGTTCCTCTGATGATGTGGTAACGAACACCAGGCAGGTCCTTGACACGGCCGCCTCTGATCATTACAACAGAGTGTTCCTGCAGATTGTGTCCTACACCCGGGATGTAAGCTGTAACTTCCATACCGTTGGAAAGACGGACACGGGCATACTTACGAAGAGCAGAGTTCGGTTTCTTCGGTGTCATTGTGCCGACACGGGTGCATACGCCTCTCTTCTGAGGGCTGCTTAATTTTGTCGGACGTTTTCTCAGTGAGTTAAAGCCTCTGTTCAGAGCAGGGGACTTTGACTTTGTCACTTTATCAGTACGGCCTTTGCGTACCAACTGATTTATTGTAGGCATTGTTCTTTCTCCTTTCGTTTTTGTGCACACGTTTCCAAGTGTGTCATCTCTCAGCCTAATTTTTGGCTTTGTGCACAACAAAGCCATTTTCGCCAAGCCTATACATAATAAAACGCCCCTGTTTTCCCTGTCAACAAAAAGTTTCATATCTTTTTCAAAAAGAATGCAGTGGGAATTTTCCGCCGCATCGCATATAATACCTCAGTCAGCCTGTGCTCTGCACAGGAAACAGAAAAACAGTGCCTATATAATATAATGTAAGAGAAAAATGATCCGGAGGTGCATTTCATGAACGATCAGAACACACTGAAACCCGAAGACTATCTGGAGCCGGAATGTCCGCTCTGCGAACAGCCGTACGGCAGCCCGGCGGAATTCCGCCCCGTTCCCCAGAAAAGAATCATTGAAAAGATGGATGAATATATGAGCCGCAAGGATTATGCCGGTGCCGAAAGACACCTGCTCTACTGGCTTGAAGAAGCCGGACTCGGTCATGATCTGCGCGGACAGCTGATGCTGAGAAACGAGCTGACCGGCCATTACCGCAAGACGGGAAACCGCGAAAAGGCTCTGGAAAACGGACGGGAAGCCCTCCGGCTGCTGGAAGTCCTCGGCTTTGAAGGCACCATCTCTTCCGGCACGACCTATACAAACGTTGCCACAGCCATGAATGCCTTCGGCGAAAACGCGGAGGCCATCCGCCTGTTCCGCAAGGCCCGGGAAGTATATGAGGCGGCGCCCCGTACCTCACCGGAACTGCTCGGCGGGCTCTACAACAACATGGCCCTCTGCTGTGCGGCGGAGGGAAACTATGCCGAAGCATATGAATTATATGAAAAAGCCATGGAAAAAATGAGCACTGTACCTGACGGTGTACTGGAGCAGGCCATCACATGCCTTAATATAGCTAATGCAGTGGAGGCCGAAAAAGGCATGGAAGCCGGTGAAGAGCGGATCTTCAGCCTGCTTGATCAGGCTTATGACCTCCTCAATGACCCGGAAACGGTCCGTGGCGGCTATTATGCCTTTGTATGTGAAAAGTGCGCGCCTGTGTTCTCATACTACGGCTATTTCCTGGCTGCCGACGAACTGACAAAACGGGCGGAGGAGATCTATGCGCGGGATTGAACTGTCGGAAAGATACTTTGAAGCATACGGCCGGCCGATGCTTGAAAAGGAATTTCCGCAGCTGCTGCCGCTGATCGCCTGCGGACTGACGGGCAGCGGGTCGGAATGTTTCGGCTTCGATGACGAAATATCCCGTGACCACGACTTCGAACCCGGCTTCTGCATCTTCCTGCCGGAAGAGGATATCGTTGACCGCCGCACCGCATTCCTTCTGGAAAGAGCCTATGCAAAGCTGCCGAAGGAATTCGAAGGCTTTCAAAGGCACGTCATGCAGCCGGTCGGAGGCCCCCGTCACGGTGTCTTCCGCACCGCTGAATACTTCCGGGAAAAAGCCGGCACACCCGACGGCATTCTCACCCTCGGACAATGGCTGCAGATTCCCGAAACCGCCCTGGCGGAAGCAGTCAACGGCAGAATCTTCTGTGACGGATACGGCGAAGTCAGCCGCATCCGCGAAGCTCTCGCCTTTTATCCCGAGGATATCCGCCGCAAGAAACTGGCCGGAAATCTGCTTCTGGCAGCACAGTCCGGACAGTATAACTATCAGCGCTGCCTCGCCCACGGCGAAACCGCTGCCGCCCAGCTGGCTGTCTTTGAATTTGTCCGCAGCATCATGTCGGTGATCTTCCTGCTGAACCGTGTCTATCAGACATATTACAAATGGAGCTTCCGCTCGATGAGACAACTGTCTCTGCTGTCCTTTGAGGCTGAACTGCTGGAATATCTGATGACCAGCGACAATGACGAGAATGCTGCCGAAAAGTATAAGGTCATTGAAAGCATTGCGGCCGATGTCATCGATGAACTGATTTCCCTCGGACTGACAAAGGCTGACTGCGGCGATCTTGAGAAACATGCCTATTCCGTCAACGACGGCATAGAAGATGCACAGCTGCGCAATATGCATATCCTGGCGGCTGTATAAACGGAGAACATACAGATGAAAATACATGGATTACAGAAAATGACACTGCTGGATTTTCCCGGCCGGGTTGCCTGTACGGTCTTCCTCGGCGGCTGTGATTTCCGCTGCCCGTTCTGCCACAACTTCGAACTGGCAGACGGCAGTGCAAAACCCGTCATGGAAGAGGAAGAACTGCTGAGCTTTCTGAAAAAGCGGCAGGGCCTGCTCGACGGTGTCGCCTTCACCGGCGGCGAACCGTGCCTGCACCGGGATCTTCCGGACCTGATCCGCAGAATCAGGGAACTCGGATTTGCCGTCAAGCTCGATACCAACGGCTATCATCCCCGGCTTCTGCAAGCACTGCTGGAGGAGGGGCTGATCGACTATGCGGCAATGGACATCAAGAACTGTCCGGAAAAGTACGCCCTCACCTGCGGCGTCAGCGAAGTGAATATGGATACGGTCCGGGAAAGCATTGCCCTGCTGATGAACAGCGGCATCGACTATGAATTCCGCACGACCGTGGTCGAAGAATTCCATCAGGCTGAGGACTTTCACGGCATCGGAGAACTGATCCGGGGTGCCCGGCACTACTATCTGCAGTGCTTCACCGACCGTGATTCCGTACCGTTCGGCAACCTCCATGCGCCTTCGAAGGAAGCGCTGGAAGCCTATGCCGAAATCGCCCGGCAGTACGTCAGCGACACCAGCATCCGCGGCGTTGACTGAAAAAAATCAGCACTTTTTTCATTGTGCAAAAAATATTAATTGGAAATCCAATTATTTTGGTTCAATTCGGTTGACGCTGTTTTTCCGGGGTGTTAAAGTACCTTTGCAGGATGATTTCAGACCCCTGCCGTACAACGTTTGATAAACAATGATGTTTCGTGGCTTGCTCGCAATTCGCGAAACATTTTAAACGGAAGACACGGCACGTCGGAACATCCGTATAACAGATTAAAAAAGAGGCCGGATAAGGGGAATCTTCATATGATCCGGCAAAGGAGAGGAAATGTATCAGGTAGTTAAAAGAGACGGCAAGATCGTAGATTTCAACATCTCCAAGATCTCATCCGCAATCACAATGGCATTTGAAGCCCTGCAGAAAGAGTATCATCCGTCCGTGATCGATCTCATTGCTCTGCATGTAACATCGGATTTTGAAAGCAAGATCCGCAACGGTCTGATTACCGTTGAAGATATTCAGGACAGCGTTGAAAAGGTACTGTCCGAATCGGGCTACTCCGATGTAGCCAAAGCTTACATTCTTTACAGAAGACAGCGTGAAAAGGTACGTAACGTCAACTCCACGCTGCTGAATTATAAGGATCTGGTAGACAACTACCTGCGCATCAATGACTGGCGTGTCAAGGAGAACTCCACCGTCACCTATTCTGTCGGCGGTCTGATCCTGTCCAACTCCGGCGCTATCACAGCCAACTACTGGCTGAGCGAAGTATATGACGATGAAATCGCCAATGCCCACCGCAGTGCTGCCATTCATCTGCACGACCTGTCGATGCTGACAGGCTACTGTGCAGGATGGTCCCTGAAGCAGCTGATCACGGAAGGTCTGGGCGGTGTTCCGGGCAAGATCACATCGGCTCCGGCAAAGCATCTGTCCACCCTCTGCAACCAGATGGTCAACTTTCTCGGCATCATGCAGAATGAATGGGCCGGTGCTCAGGCATTCTCCTCCTTTGATACATATCTCGCTCCGTATGTGCGCGTTGACAATCTGAGCCAGAAGGAAGTCAAGCAGTGCATCCAGTCCTTCGTCTACGGTGTCAATACACCGAGCCGCTGGGGCACACAGGCACCGTTCTCCAACGTTACCCTCGACTGGGTCGTTCCGAATGACCTGAAGAACCTGCCGGCGCTGATCGGAAACCAGGAAATGGACTTCACCTACGGTGACTGCCAGAAAGAAATGGACATGATCAACAAGGCATTCATCGAGATCATGATCGAAGGCGATGCCAACGGCAGAGGCTTCCAGTATCCGATTCCGACATACTCCATCACCAAGAACTTTGACTGGAGTGAAACCGAAAACAACAAGCTGCTGTTCGAAATGACAGCGAAATACGGCACACCGTACTTCTCCAACTATATCAACTCCGATATGGAACCGAGCGATGTACGTTCCATGTGCTGCCGTCTGCGTCTGGACCTGCGTGAACTGCGCAAGAAGTCCGGCGGATTCTTCGGATCCGGTGAATCCACAGGCTCCATCGGTGTTGTCACCATCAACATGCCGCGCATTGCCTACCTGGCAGCGGATGAGGCTGACTTCTACAAGCGCCTGGATGACCTGATGGATATCGCAGCCCGTTCCCTGAAGACAAAGCGCACCGTCATTACGAAGCTGCTTGAACAGGGTCTGTATCCGTATACAAAGAGATACCTCGGAACCTTCAACAACCACTTCTCCACGATCGGTCTGGTCGGCATGAACGAAGCCGGTCTGAATGCCAAGTGGCTGCGTGCCGATCTGACAGACGAAAGAACACAGCGCTTCACCCGCGATGTTCTCAACCACATGCGTGAACGTCTGTCCGACTACCAGGAACAGTACGGCGATCTGTACAACCTGGAAGCCACACCGGCAGAATCCACAACTTACCGCTTCGCCAAGCATGACAAGGAAACATATCCGGATATCATCACTGCCAACATGAACGGCACACCGTACTATACAAACTCTTCCCACCTGCCGGTAGGATTCACAGAGGATGTATACAGCGCTCTTGATATCCAGGATGACCTGCAGACACTCTATACTTCCGGTACAGTCTTCCACGCCTTCCTCGGCGAAAAGCTGCCGGACTGGAAAGCAGCCGCAAATCTTGTCCGCAAGATTGCCGAAAACTATAAGCTGCCGTACTACACCATGTCCCCGACATACTCTGTATGCAAGGATCACGGTTACCTGACAGGAGAACAGTATATCTGCCCGCACTGCGGACAGAAGACGGAAGTCTACAGCCGCATCACCGGCTACTACCGTCCGGTTCAGAACTGGAACGACGGCAAGGCACAGGAATTCAAGGACCGCAAGGTTTACAACATCGGTCATTCCACACTGACACATACCGGTCCGATTCCGGCACCGGTCGATCTCGCACCGGAAACACCGGCAGCGGAACCTGCACCGGCAGCCGCAAAGGCTGACGGAAGCCAGATCCTGCTGTTCAAGACACCGACCTGCCCGAACTGCAAGGCAGCAGGTGCCCTGCTTGATAAAGCCGGTATCTCCTACACAGCCCTCAACGCCAATGAAGAACGTGACCTGGTTGCCAAGTTCGGCATCAAGCAGGCTCCGACACTGGTCATCACCGACGGCACTGAATTCGAAAAATACCGCGGTGTATCCGACATCAAAGGCTGGCTGATGAGGAAATAAGCCGATGGCTGACTATGATGTAGTTATCGTCGGCGGCGGCATGGCCGGCATGACAGCCGCACTCTATGCCCTGCGCAACGGCAAAACCGCCCTTGTCATCGAAAAGGAAGGCTTCGGCGGACAGATCACCCATTCACCGAAAGTTGAAAACTACCCCGGCTTCCAGTCGCTGAGCGGCACCGAGCTGGCCGACAAGCTGTTCGATCAGATCATTGCCCAGGGAGCCGAATTCGAAGTTGAAACCGTCACCCAGGTCGTCGATGCCAAAGACCACCGCATTGTCATGACCGAAGAAGGAAGCACATACGACGCAAAGACAGTGATTCTCGCCACCGGCGTCAAGCACAGAATGCTTGGCCTCGAGGGCGAGGATGACCTCGTCGGCGAAGGCATCTCCTTCTGTGCCGTATGCGACGGTGACTTCTATACCGGAAAGAAAGTCTGTGTTGCCGGCGGCGGCAACTCAGCTCTGCAGGAAGCCATCCTGCTTTCCGAAAAATGCAGCGAAGTCGTCATGCTGCAGGATATGCCGGTGTTCACCGGCGAGGCAAAGCTTCAGGAAGTTCTCTTCAGCCGTCCCAATGTCAGCAGTTATACTTCCGTAAGACTGAATCAGCTGCTGACGGAAGACGGAAGCCTTCGCGGTGTCCTGATTGAACATACAGACACCGGCGAAAGCGAAAAGATCATGTGTGACGGACTCTTCGTCGCCATCGGTCTGATTCCCGAAAACGATGCCTTCAAGGATATTACCGACCTTGATACCTACGGCTATTTCGATTCTGACGAGCAGTGCACCACCAGAACACCGGGTGTGTTCGTGGCCGGTGACTGCCGCCGCAAGAATGTGCGTCAGCTGACAACGGCAGCAGCTGACGGCGCTGCAGCAGCGCTTGCCGCATGCCGTTACATTAACGAAAACAAATGACCTGATTGCCACCCCCATACGAAAACGAGTGTTCATCCAGACACTCGTTTTTCTTTATTCCGAAAAATCATCTTCCGCTGACAGATTCAGTATCAGGTGCCGGTCATCAGTATTCCCGGCAGGTATCTTTTCGTTTTCCTTTTTGGTTCATTATGTCTATAATGTATGGGAGCGGAGGTGCGTTTTATGGCCAGAACAAAAGTATGCGATTTCTGCCTTTCCGAAAGCAAGGGCATGTTCAGTCACAAACCGGAACGTCTGTCAGACGGTCATTATATCTGCAAGAACTGCAAGAGTGTAATTCACCGTTACGGACTGCCTGTAAAATATGATATATTCCAGAAACTGGTCACCGGCCAGAAAAATATGCGTGACATGATGATGGATGCCCATCTGGAAAATATGAAGTCGGAAGATGCAATTTCGAAATATTTCCCGTATCCTTCCATCCTGATGCACGGAGGCGAACACTGTGTCAGTGCCGTCAAGGCCACTCTGACTGTTGACAAGGACCGGATTCCGGAAGAAGATGCCGTCCGTTCCATCGACAAGATCCAGAAGGGAACGATCCACAATATTCCCGATACCTCCAGCAAGACCAATGCCCAGAAGGTAACAGGAATGCTGTATGAAACGGAAGCTGCACTGTACTTCCTTTCCGATAAGATCGTCAACTGCCACCGTCTCGGCTATGTCACCAGAAATACGGGACTGACCGACAGAGTGGAAGTTGTCACACCGACAAAGACCTTCACCTATAAGATCGAACACGCTGACCTGTTCTTCATGAGAGAGCGTTTCTGGTCCAAGGTCAATGCCAAGAAGCACAATAAATATACCAATCTGATCTATATCAACAACGATGACAATATCACCATTACCCCGGGTGTCTACGAAATTCCGAAGACACTGCGGGCAGGTATCTACAAGGTCCGTGCCATCAATGATGCCGGCCTGCATATCCACGATTCCCAGGGCCGCGTCAAGGACTACTACGAAAATGAGGAACACATCGACCTCAGCGACGGCGGCATCCTCGAAAGCACCGGTGAATACCAGCTGCAGTGGATCGGTGAAAACGTCAGCGAACAGTAAGATCGCAGGAAAAGAAATATCCGGCTGAAATTCAGCCGGATATTTTAGTTTTACAGTTCCACTTCCTCCATGACCATCATCGGCATCGGTCTTTCTTCGATGAATTCGCTCAGCGAAGGAACGATGCGTCTGAAATGCCCGCTCTGAAGATGGCTGTCCAGAGCTGCCCTGTCCTTCCATCCTTCCGAGAAATAATGCAGCTGCGGATCCTTTTCATCCCGGTTGAGGGTGTAGTAGATACATCCCTCTTCCTGTCTTGTCTTTTCAATCAGTTCCTTTACTGCCGCATAATAGTCTTCGATTCTGTCGCTGTACAGTCTTGATGCCGCAACCACTCTGATCATGTTTTCCTCCTGCAGTTATCATCTGCCTCTACGTCATCATTATATCCTGTCTGAAATCCCCGGTGTCCGCAGGCGCTCCGATTCCGCTCACGGCAGAAAAAGACTCCGGATAAATCCGGAGCCTTTGTTTCCGGTCACTCAGTGACCAGGATTTTGTCCAGCAGAACCAGAAGCTGGTTTTTTTCTTCCTCGCTCAGATTGGCAAACATTTTTGCGCAGGATTCGCGGTGGGCATCAATGACCTCATAGGCACGGGCCCTGCCCTTGTCACTCAGGAAGATGCGGGTTGCCCGCTTGTCTTCCGGATCCAGTCTGCGCTCAATGTAGCGGTCTGCCTCAAGCTTGTTGATGAGTTCGGAAAGAGAGGAAGGATTGACGTGAACTTCTTCCAGGATATCCTTCTGACGCATTCCGTCTTCTCCGCCTTCCAGGATCACCTGCAGGATTCTTTCCCGCGGCAGCATCCTTCCCCTGTGCATGCCGGGATGCGGCATTCCGCCTCCCATGTGCGGCGGGCACGGTCCGCCCATGGGCATCGGACGCGGTCCGTCCATATGCGGCCCTCTGCCGCCTTTCGGCATCATATTCCGGTTCATCCTTCTGGTCTGTCTGAGTTTGTCGAACAGTAATTCTTCAATTGTCTTCTCCATAAAACCTCCTTTGATACACCCATTTGCTTCGGTACCGAACATAATATATCCTGTCTGTACATATCTGTCAATATATTTTGGTACCAAATTATATATTTATTTAAAAATGACCTTTTCAGGTCATTCTGTTTCTTTCTGTTCTGCCGGAATCAGCTGACGTATCATGCGCACCAGACGTTCGCCGCTGCTGTCATTGACCCGGATCCGCATTGTTCCTCTCGAAGCTTCCAGCACCAGACAGTGGTCCGCAAACGATACACTGCTGACTTCCCGGAACCAGACTTCCCACACCCTGTCCTCACGGACATCATGTGCACCGATCACCAGTCTTTCGGCGGTAATGACAGCCGCCAGGGAGTGGCCCGAACCTCTGTCGGTATCTTCAAAGCCGCAGAAGACAGCCAGCGGCATTTCATTCTTCAGATATCTGCTGATGACTTCCAGATGATTCATTATCAGCTCCGAGGCAAAATCGCGGCTGAACTGGCGGCGGTTCATCAGATCATACATTTCCTGTGCGTTCATGACATCTATGGTACCAAAGAATCCCCTGTCATGACAAAAAAAGTCTGACTTTTTCGATCAGACTTTTTCATGTCATTTGAAATAGGCTACTGCACCCCTGAAGATCGTATCCTGCAGTTCCAGATCCGGAATATTCCGGTACAGTCCACTGCCGGAACGTTCGGAGTGTCCCATCTTGCCGAAGATCCTGCCGTCTTTTGATGTGATTCCTTCAACAGCATAGTAGGAATTGTTCGGATTGAAGCGGACATTTCCGGTCGGATTGCCGTCCAGATCCACATACTGCGTTGCGATCTGCCCGTTCTTCAGCAGTTCCGAAATCACTTCGTCTTCGGCAACGAATCTGCCTTCGCCGTGGGAAATTGCCACGTGGTGAATATCACCCACTTCGGCAAACTGCAGCCACGGTGACTTCACGGACGCAACCCTTGTCCTTACCAGCATCGACTGATGACGGCCGATGGAATTGAACGTCAGGGTCGGACAGTGCTCATCGGTATCGATGATCTTCCCGTACGGCACCAGACCGAGCTTGATCAGCGCCTGGAAACCGTTGCAGATACCGCACATCAGACCTTCCCTTTCATCGAGAAGTTCGCTGACGGCTGCCTTGACCTTCGGATTGCGGAAGAACGCCGTAATGAACTTGCCGGATCCGTCCGGTTCATCACCACCCGAGAATCCGCCCGGCAGGGCAATGATCTGTGATTTGGCAATCAGAGCCGCAAATTCGTCTGCTGCTTTTTCGATTTCCTCGCTGCTGCGGTTGCGGATTACATAGATCGTTGCCTTGGCACCGGCCTTTTCAAAGGCCCTTGCCGTATCCCATTCGCAGTTGGTGCCCGGGAAAACCGGGATCAGCACCTGCGGTGTCTTTACCTTATAGGAAGCGTGCATGACTGCCCGCTCTTCATAGCTGACAGTATCGACATGGCTGCTGCTGGTCGGAGTCAGATACGGGAACACACTCTGCAGTGTTTCTTCCCACTTCTCCTGTACGTACTCCATATTCATGGTGGTATCGTCTGTACGGAAAACATAATCTTCGACCGTGCGGCCAAGCAGCTGGAAGCCGGAGAGTTCCACCTCGGTTTCCACCAGGAAAGCACCTGCACATTTGTCGAACAGACTCATTTCGTCGGCATCGTGATCCAGTTCAAAGCCGATATGATTGCCGACCATCATCTTGAGCAGGCCTTCGGCAGCTCCGCCTCTTTCCAGCGTCCAGACAGACAGTGCCATATCGTCTCTGATCAGGTTTTCCAGCGTGCGGAAATTATGCAGAACCGACGGATAGGACGGCTCCCCGTTTTCGTCATAGACCGGTTTCAGCAGATATACATAATGATCCGGTCCCTTGAATTCGGTGGAAACGATCTTATTGGTTCTGGCAGTCGATACCGCAAAGGAAATCAGTGTCGGAGGAACATCGATATTTTCGAAGGTTCCGGACATCGAGTCTTTGCCGCCGATTGCCGCAATGCCGAGATTCAGCTGTGCCTTCAGGGCGCCGAGCAGTGCCGCCATCGGCGAACCCCAGCGCTTCGGATCACTGGAAGTGTGACCGAAGAACTCCTGAAAGCTCATCCAGCATTTTTCCGTGCTGCCGCCGGCCGCAATGACCTTGGCAACAGAAGTAATGACAGAGCTCTGTGCCGCCAGATACGGATTTTCCGAGGACTGATACGGATCAAAGCCCCAGCCCATCAGTGAAGCCGTTCCGGTTTCACCGTTCAGCACCGGCAGCTTGCAGGCCATTGCCTGTGCCGGTGTCAGCTGCCATTTGCCGCCAAACGGCATCAGTACCGTATTGGAGCCGATCGTTGAGTCAAAGCGTTCAGCCAGACCCTTCTGTGAACAGCAGTTCAGATCGGCAGCCATATCAGTAAAGCGCTGCTTGAAGTCACGGCTTTCTGCCGCTTCTTCCTTTTTGTCATCCACCGTGATCTTTGCGTCGGCATAGCGTCTGGCTCCGTTGGTATCCAGGAATGCACGGGAGATATCAACAATCGTATGACCGTCCAGTTCCATGACCAGACGCTTTTCTTCCGTTACTTCGGCAACAACCGTCGACTCCAGATTTTCTTCGTCGGCCAGTTCACGGAACCGTTTTGCGTCGGCTGCCGATGTCACGACCGCCATGCGCTCCTGCGATTCGGAAATTGCCAGCTCAGTGCCGTCCAGACCTTCATACTTCTTCGGCACCAGACTCAGGTTGATCTTCAGACCGTCGGCCAGTTCACCGATGGCAACGGATACACCGCCGGCACCGAAGTCATTGCACCGCTTGATCAGCCGTGTGGCTTTCGGATTGCGGAACAGTCTCTGCAGCTTGCGCTCTTCCGGGGCATTGCCCTTCTGTACTTCGGCACCGCATGTTTCCAGCGATTCCACCGTATGGGATTTGCTTGAACCGGTTGCGCCGCCGCATCCGTCACGGCCGGTGCGGCCGCCCAGCAGGATGACAACATCACCCGGCTGCGGTCTTTCGCGGACAACATTTTCCGCCGGTGCGGCTCCGAGTACGGCACCGACTTCCATACGCTTGGCAACATAGCCCGGATGATAGAGTTCATGGACATGTCCGGTCGCCAGACCGATCTGGTTGCCGTAGGAACTGTAGCCGGCAGCTGCCGTTGTTACGATCTTGCGCTGCGGCAGTTTGCCGTGCAGTGTCTCTTCCACCGGTGTCAGCGGATTGGCAGCACCGGTGACACGCATCGCCTGATAGACATAGCTGCGGCCGGACAGCGGATCGCGGATCGCGCCGCCGAGACACGTTGCTGCTCCGCCGAACGGTTCGATTTCGGTCGGATGGTTATGCGTTTCATTCTTGAACATGAGCAGCCAGTCTTCATCCCTGCCGTCCACGTCCACTGTGATCTTTACCGAACAGGCATTGATTTCTTCCGACTCATCCAGATCCTTCAGTTTTCCGGAAGCCTTCAGCGCCTTGGCGCCGATCGTAGCCAGATCCCAGAGTGATACCGGCTTTGCGTCTTTTCCGGCATAGATCTTCTTTCTCAGTTCAAGATAGCTGTCATATGTCTTTTTGATATATTCAGGTTCGATCTCGATATTTTCAAGAATCGTGTTGAATGTTGTATGGCGGCAGTGATCGCTCCAGTAGGTATCGATCACACGCACTTCGGTGATCGTCGGATCACGCTTTTCCTCATTTCTGAAATAGTCCTGCAGGAAGGCAAGATCTGCCATATCCATGGCCAGGCCCATTTCACTGCAGAAATTCTTTCTGGCTTCTTCGTCCATTTTCCTGAAGCCGTCCAGCACTTTCGGCAGATCCGGCTTCGGATATTTCTGAAGAATCGTTTCCGGCTTTGCCAGTGCAGCTTCACGGGCTTCGACCGGGTTGATCAGTGTTTCCCTGATCCTTGCCTTGTCGCTGTCATTCAGCTTTCCGGCAATGTAATAGATCCTGGCTGTACGGACGTCGGGACGCTGCCGCATCGTTGCCAGCTGGATGCACTGGGCACAGGAATCGGCACGCTGGTCGAACTGGCCGGGCAGGTATTCCACCGCCAGCACCCATTCGTCCTTTTCCGGTTCCGGAGCTTCCTCTTCGTACAGATCATCAACCTGCGGTTCGGAGAGAATCGTATAGCGGGAATTCAGATAGTCCTGCTCTTCGATATTTTCCAGATCATAGCGGTTCAGCACTCTGACGGATTCGACATGATCGTTGCGCAGGGCAGTTTTCAGGTCGTTTCTGACACCGGCTGCCTCAACCGCAAACGGTTGCTTTTTTTCTACAAAACAGCGGTATACAGTCATCAGAGATTCCTCAACTTTCCGCCGATATCGGTACGGTAATGCATATCCCTGAAGCCGATTTCCTTCACTGCCGCATAGGCCTTGTCCAGCGCTTCGTTCAGGTTATTTCCCAGAGCCGTAATGCCGAGCACACGGCCGCCGTTGGTCAGATATTTTCCGTCTTCCAGCTTCGTGCCGGCATGATAGACCGTAACACCTTCATGCTGGCCGTTTTCATCCAGGCCGTGAATTTCATAGCCCTTGGCATAGCTCTGCGGATAGCCGCCGGAAGCTTCAATGACACAGGCACATGCCTGATCACGCCATTCAATATTCAGATCACCGAGGGTGCCGTCATGGCAGGCCTGCATGATCGTAAACAGATCCGTTTTCAGCAGCGGCAGAACCACCTGGGTTTCGGGATCACCGAAACGGCAGTTGTATTCCACGACCTTCGGTCCGTCCGGTGTGATCATCAGACCGAAATACAGACAGCCGCGGAACGTTCTGCCTTCGGCATTCATGGCCGCAACCGTAGGCTCAAAGATTTCCTTCATGCACCTTCCGGCAACTGCTTCGGTATAGAACGGCGAAGGCGCAATCGTGCCCATGCCGCCGGTATTCAGACCTTCGTCATTGTCATTGGCCCGCTTATGATCCATCGATGAAACCATCGGGCAGATGACCTTTCCGTCGGTAAATGCCAGAACCGATACTTCCGGACCGGTCATGAAGTCTTCCACAACGACCCGGTTTCCGGCGGTGCCGAAGGAATGGTCAACCATCAGTTCCTTCACCGCTTCCCTTGCCTCTTCTTCGTTCTGGGCAATCAGCACACCTTTGCCGAGGGCCAGACCGTCCGCCTTGATGACAGCCGGGTACTGATTTCTTTCCAGAATATAGGCAAGTGCCTTTCCGGCATCGTCGAACACTTCATAGGCTGCGGTCGGAATGCCGTATTTCTTCATCAGATTCTTGGAGAAAACCTTGGAAGCCTCGATGACTGCCGCATTCTTCAGCGGTCCGAAACAGGGAATGCCTCTGGCTTCAATGGCATCGACCATACCCAGAGCCAGCGGATCATCCGGTGTCACGACAACAAAATCAATGTCATTGGACGTGGCATAGTCTGCCATGCCGATCACATCCGTTGCCTTGATGTTCACGCACTCGGCATCCGCGGCGATGCCGCCGTTGCCGGGAGCGCAGATGATCTGCTCAATATCTTTGTTTTCTTTCAGTTTCCGGATGACCGCATGTTCGCGGCCGCCCGATCCGACTACGAGAACTCTCATGTCAATACCTCCGATCAGTGATGGAACAGACGTACTCCGTTGAAGACCATGGTGATGCCGTAACGGTCACAGGTCTCGATGACATTGTCGTCACGGATGGATCCGCCCGGTTCGGCAATATAGCAGACACCGCTCTTGTGAGCACGCTCGATATTGTCGCCGAACGGGAAGAATGCGTCGGAGCCGAGTGCTACATCCGTATTCTGTGCCAGCCAGTCCTTCTTTTCCTGCACTGTCAGCGGCTCCGGCTTTTCGGTAAAGAACTGTTCCCAGACACCGTCTCTGAGGACATCTTCGTATTCCTCACCGATATAGACATCGATCGTATTGTCGCGGTCCGGTCTCTTGATGTCCTTGCGGAACGGCAGATTCAGAACCTTCGGATTCTGGCGCATCCACCAGTTGTCAGCCTTCTGACCGGCCAGTCTTGTGCAGTGTACGCGGGACTGCTGGCCGGCACCGACACCGATGGCCTGCCCGTTCTTGACATAACAGACAGAGTTGGACTGGGTATATTTCAGTGTGATCAGGGCGATCTTCAGATCCCGCACGGCACTCTCCGGCAGGTTCTTGTTCGCTGTCACGATATTGGTAAACAGAGAATCATCGATCTTGATGTCGTTGCGTCCCTGTTCAAAGGTAATGCCGAAGACCATCTTGCGTTCCAGCTTTGCCGGCACATAGTCCGGATCGATCTGTACGACGTTATAGCTGCCGTTTCTCTTTGCCTTCAGGATCTCCAGTGCTTCATCGGTATAGCCCGGGGCAATGACACCGTCGGAAACTTCGCGGCGGATCAGACGGGCTGTATCGGCATCGCAGATATCGGAAAGAGCTGCCCAGTCACCGTAGGAGCTCATGCGGTCGGCACCTCTGGCTCTGGCATAGGCACAGGCAATCGGAGAAAGCTCCTTCGTGCCGGTGAAATAGATCTGTCTTTCCACATCGCTCAGCGGCAGACCGACAGCAGCGCCGGCCGGTGATACATGCTTGAAGCTTGCGGCAGAAGGAAGACCTGTTGCTTCCTTGAGTTCTTTGACCAGCTGCCAGCTGTTCAGGGCATCCATGAAGTTGATGTAGCCCGGGCGTCCGCTCAGGACAGTGACAGGCAGTTCACCTTCCTCGACAAAAATGCGGGACGGTTTCTGGTTGGGGTTGCAGCCGTATTTCAGTTCAAGTTCCTTAGCCATGTTCTTTTCTCCTTCTTACTTGTTCTTGTTATAGATCCTGGTTTCGACAGTTCCGTCTTCCAGGCTGATCTGACGGGTAAACAGGGAAACCTTGTTGTCTTCATTCAGAGCTTCCCAGACATGATCGCTGAAGTCATCAAAGGATTCCTTCACCATTTCCCAGAGCACCGGTTCGCCTTCGAAGGAAGGAATCGGATTTCCGTTTTCCTTATAGGTGTGAATGATATGTCCGCAGCCCGGCAGTTCATCCGTGAAGTCAAAGAACTGACGGTGAACGGCATTTTCATTGCCGCCGGCACTCTTGAGGATCGACATCATATAGCCGGCACCTTTGACAGCGGCGGAAATGCGCGGTGTCCAGTTCGGTCCGTCCGGCTCAAATGTTCTGGTGCGCAGCGCATCTTCAAACGTTTTGCCTGCAGCCAGGAAATCATATACCGTATCGGTCTGATCGCCGTTGGTGACGATCTGCGTATCGCCGTATACACGTACCGGTGCGTAGATGATCAGTGAAGGATCGACCATCTTTGAAGGATCAAATGCTTCGGTGCGGATGCCGGCGCCGTCTTCAATGAAGACACGGTTGCGGCTGTTTTCGCTGCGGCCCATGATGAAGTAGGCAATGCGCATTTTCTTTCCGCACGGTGTACGGCCTACGGCAATGCCGCGGCCGGGATATTCGTTGTTCTTCAGGTAATCAAATAAATTCACTGCTTTCATCTTTTATCCTCCTCCAGCTGCCGCGCCAGCATTTCCGCTGCCTGCGGCAGTAAAATCCATTCTGCCTGTTCCATGACGCGTCTCTGCAGCACTTCCGGTGTATCACCGTCTTCGACGGCGACTGCCTTCTGCAGCAGGATCCGGCCGCCGTCGGGAATCTCATTGACGAGATGCACGGTGGCACCGGTTACCCTGACGCCTCTTTCCAGGGCTGCCTCATGTACCTTAAGGCCGTAGAATCCCTTTCCGCAGAAACTCGGAATCAGGGACGGATGAATATTGATAATGCGGTCGCGGTAGGCATTGATCATGACCTCGCCGAGAATGCTCAGATATCCGGCCAGAATCACCATGTCAATGTCATGCTCGTGCAGAACGTCGACAATGGCCTGATCGAATTCATCCTGGCTGCCGTAATCCTTCCGCCGCACGACCGTGCTTTCAATGCCGGCCTTTGCGGCTCTTTCCAGCGCATAGGCCTTGGCAGTGCTGGCAATGACCAGGGCAAACTCGCCGTGCGGAATCTCATTGCGGGCAGCCGCATCAAGCAGTGCCTGCAGGTTGGTTCCGCCGCCGCTGACCATGACTGCGATCCTGGTCATCTCAGTTTTCCTCGATGATGACCGAATGGTCACCTTCCGTCATTTCGCCGATGCGGCTCGCCTTTACGCCGGCTTCCTGCAGAACGGCAATCGTTCTGTCGGCATCTTCGGCGGAAACGATGACAGCCATGCCGATACCCATGTTGAACGTGTTGTACATATCATGTTCGGGAATATTGCCGACCTTTGAAATCAGTCTGAAAACCGGCAGCACTTCCCAGGTTCCCTTGTGAACGACAGCGCTCAGGTTCTCACCATAGGCACGCGGCAGGTTTTCATAGAAACCGCCGCCGGTAATATGGGCGATCGACTTGACGTTCACTTCCTTCAGAAGCTTCAGGATCGGCTTTACATAGATCTTTGTCGGTGTCAGCAGCACTTCGCCCAGCGGAGCTCCCAGTTCTTCGGCATATTCGTGAATCGCATTGCTGTGTTCAATATCGAATACCTTTCTGACCAGGGAGAAACCGTTGGAATGCACACCGGTCGAAGCCAGGCCGATGATCACGTCACCGGCTCTGACATTTGTCTTGTCGAGAATCTTCTTCTCATCGACGATGCCGACCGAGAAGCCGGCCAGATCATATTCATCTTCTGCCATCAGTCCGGGATGCTCGGCAGTCTCACCGCCGACCAGAGCACATCCGGCCTGTACACAGCCCTCTGCCACACCGCTGACAATTGCCGCAATCTTTTCCGGAACATTTTTGCCGCAGGCAATATAGTCCAGGAAGAACATCGGCGCACCGCCGGTACAGACGATATCGTTGACGCACATGGCAACACAGTCGATGCCGACCGTATCATGCCTGTCCAGCATGAAGGCCAGCTTGACCTTGGTGCCGACGCCGTCGGTGCCGGAAACCAGCACCGGTTTCTCATAGCCTTCCAGCTGCGGCGCAAACAGGCCGCCGAATCCGCCGATGCCTTCCATGACACCGGGAACGGAAGTGCGGGCGACATGCTGCTTCATCAGTTCCACTGCCTTGTAGCCGGCAGTTACGTCAACTCCGGCTTCCTTGTAGCTGTCACTGTAACTTTTTTCCATATGTCTGTATCCTTTCTCAGAATTCCTTCAGGCGCTCGGCCAGGCCGGCATCCTTTTTCAGAACATTGTCTCTCTGTTTCCTGCGGTCAGCCGCAATCTTTTCGGCAAGCTCATCGTCACTGAGGGCCAGAATCTCTGCCGCCAGATAGGCAGCGTTTTTCGATCCGTCAATGGCAACGGTGGCTACCGGGATGCCGCTCGGCATCATGACGGTGGAATACAGGGCGTCAACTCCGTCCAGAACAGCCGATTTCAGCGGTACACCGATGACCGGGATGGTCGTATGTCCGGCCAGCACTCCGGCCAGAGCCGCTGCCATGCCGGCGCCGGCAATAATGACGCCGAATCCGTTTTCACGTGCTGTTTCCGCAAATTCCGAAACCTCTTCCGGAGTGCGGTGGGCGGAATAGATGTGAGCCTCATAGGGGATGCCGTAGTCAGCCAGCACCTTGACAGCTTTCGCCATGACCGGCAGATCGCTGTCTGAGCCCATGATAATTGCGACTTTCTTCATGTCTGTCTCCTTCCAAATAAAACAGCCTGTGGATAAAATCCATAGGCTGCTGTTTAACGGGTCTGATACTGTCCTTCACGGTTTCCGTATGAAAAAACCCCGGCCGGCCGGCAGATGAACTCTGCTGCGCCGTGATTCTTTTTTTCCTGGAAAAGTCTGAACATTTCTGCCATAAAACTCCTTTCCGAACGCAAACCAAAAAAGAACACTATCATCATAACAGAGACCCTAAAAAAGGCAACGATTATTTCCTTATATTATGGGTCTTTCGCATTTTCCGGCGGACCCGGTTGATATGCCTCTCAAAAGCTCCGCTCATCAGCAGTTCGGCCAGAACCAGCTGCGTCAGTGTCGACACCGTGCAGGAGCGGCCGCGGATCTTCTGCCGCATCATTTCCGCCTTCTTCTCCGGCAGGATCAGATAGCCGATCCGGGCCGAGGGCGCAATCGTTTTCGTAAAGGTATTCAGATAGATGACATGTTCACGGGGTTCGGCTGCGAACAGGGTTTTTTCATTCTTCAGACCTGCCGCAAATTCCGAAGCGTAGTCATCTTCAATAATCAGTGCATTTCTTTCTTCCGCCCAGCGCAGGTACTCCGTCCGCTTGGAGGCATCGGCACTGCGGCCGGAAGGAAAGCTGGCATACGGCGTCACGTGCAGAACCGATGCCGGCGTCCGCTCCAGTTCGCTGCTGAGAATGCCGTTCTCTCCCATTTTCAGGGGATCCAGGCGCACCCCGCTGCTGCGGTAGATCAGCCGTATCTTTTCATAGGACGGTGATTCAATGGCGAAGATGCGCCAGCGGCCAAGCAGCTGCACGCAGAGTGAATACAGATATTCGGCACCGGCTCCGATAATGATATTTTCCGGATCCACGGAAATGCCGCGGCAGCGGTGCAGATAGGACGCAACTGCCTCCCTGAGGATAGCCGAACCGTTTTCATCCGTCTTCTGCAGCACCCCTTCCCCGTAATCATTCAGAACCTTTCTGACCGCCTTTGCATAGACACTGTAGGGAAACTGATCATCAGCCGGAATCAGCGCCTCATGAAGATGCTGTGAAGGCCGGGAAGCACTGATCAGATCCTCGCTGCGGTAGCACACATAACTGCCGCTGCGCTCTCTTTTCTCTATATAGCCTTCCTCTTCCAGCAGCTGCAGGGCATGTTCAGCCGTGATGACACTGACGCTGTAGGCATCCGCCATCACCCGCTTGGAGGGAATCCTGGCACCAAAGGGAAAAACACCGGACACAATATCATGCCGCACCGCTTCATATACCCGGAGATAGGCTGCCTGTTTTTCCATCTGGTCTTATCCTCTGTCTTTCTTTCCACTCTAATCATAACACCAAAAACGGCAGATCATCTCTGCCGTCTGTATTCTTTCAGTTCTTCCTCAATCAAGGTATAGTCCCTTTCAAACAGTTCTCTGGATATTTCCCGGTGCAGCTGATCTTCGGGTATCTTCTCCAGAATCTTTTCCTGCACGAACTTCTTTGATTTTTCCTTATATGCCGGCAGGTGATTCCGCTTCTGGATCCGCACCAGTTCCGGCCGCCACAGCAGGGTGATCTTGCGCTGCATCTTCCGCTTCGGGTTCAGCTGCGGTTTCCGCATTTCATACAGATCCACACCGCCGTCCTCTTCTTCAGCTGTAATGATGCCCCACCATTCCGGCACATGTTCGGCAATATGCGCCGCATGACTGACGCCGACAACAATATAGTTGCGGTCATAATACCAGTTGTAGTACCTGACCTGGTTCGCAAGCCTGGCATAGCTGTCGGCATCGCTTTTGATCTCGATGCCGTACAGTTCGGCTGCAGTCACCATGACGGCATCCGCCCTGGCTTTTCCCATCTGTTTTTCTTCGAGGATCCGGATCATTCCGTACTGTTCTTCCAGCCAGTCAAACAGCGGCTCACGGATCTCACTGTCGTACAGTCCCATGACAGAATTATATACAGATTACAGTGTATGTGCGTTCACAAGATTATTGATCATTGTTAAGATGAAAACTGTACAATGGAGGCCGCTTTATGATCAAAGCAATGCGTTATCTCAAACCCTTCTGGCTCTCCGTAATCATGATTATTGGCCTGGTATTCCTGCAGGTGCAGTTTGATCTCGCCCTGCCGGACTACATGTCTGATATTGTTACCTACGGAATACAGTACGGAGGGATCAGCGATACCCTTCCGGAAGCACTGAGCAGCGATACCTTTCAGCACATGAAATACTTCATGGATGAAGACGGTGCCAGACTCCTGGAAGACAGCTATGAACCCGCCGAGAGCACCCTGTATCCGGATGCCGGCGGGGAAGTCTACGTTCTGAAAAACGACAGTGAAGAACTGCGCGCCGTCCTGGAAGAACCGTTCCTGCTGGTTTCCTTCCTGAGCAGCGATCAGGCCTCCTCAGCCATGAATGTTTCTCCCGAACAGGTCTGGGCCATGCTGGAAACGAATCCGGCTGCGGCCGATTCCTTCCGCTCGGCTCTGAAAGAAAGAACCGAAGGATTCACTGCCGACAACCTGAAAGCCGCCCAGATCCTGATGCTGCGGAATGAATATGCAAAAATCGGCATGGATACCGAAAAGATGCAGAATGACTACATTCTGCACGAAGGCCTGCTGATGCTGGGAATTGCCCTGATGGCTTCGCTGTGTGCCATCGCATCCAGTTTCCTGGCCAGCCGCACCGCCACCGGTGCCGCCCGGAACATGCGCGCCGATGTCTTTGCCAAGGTTGAATCCTTTGCCAGCGAAGAGCTGTCAAAGTTCTCCACCGCATCCCTGATCACCCGTACGACCAACGATGTCCAGCAGGTCCAGCAGGTATTGACCATGATGCTGAGAATCGTTCTGTTTGCACCGATGATGGGGCTGACATCGCTGTTCAAGGTACTGCGCTTTAAAAACCTGGCAATGGTGCTGGGCTGGACGATCCTGCTGATGATTGCCCTGATGATCGTCACCTTCCTGTTCACGATGCCGAAGTTCCGCATCGTGCAGAAAATGGTCGACCGCCTGAACCTTGTCATCCGTGAACAGCTCTCCGGCATGCTGGTGATCCGCGCCTTCAACAATGAAAAGAATGAAGAAGAACGCTTTGACAGGGCAAACAGCGACATTACAAAACTGAACATGTTCCTGAACCGGGTCCTGGCGGTCATATCCCCGACCATGACCTTCCTGATGAGCGGCGTATCGATTCTGATCATCTGGATCGGTGCCAATGCCATTGATCTCGGCACCATGCAGATCGGTGACATGCTTGCCTTCCTGCAGTATGCCACGCATGTTCTGATTTCCTTCATGATCGTTGCCGTGATCTTCATCATGATTCCCCGTTCTGCCGTTTCCGCCAACCGTATCTTTGAAGTGCTGGAAACAGAGACGTCGATTCACGATCCGGAAAATCCCGTGCATCTGCCGGAAGAAAATCAGACCATCACCTTCGATCATGTCTCGTTCCGCTATCCCAATGCCGAACAGAACGTGCTCAGTGACATTACATTTACCGCCTCGCCGGGCGAGACCGTTGCCTTTATCGGTTCAACCGGATCCGGCAAATCAACGCTGATCAATCTGCTTCCGAGATTCTTTGATGTCACCGAAGGAAGTATCCGTTTCGGTGATACCGATATCCGCAGTGTTCCCCAGAAGGAACTGCGTGAGCGTATCGGCTATGTTCCCCAGAAAGGCATTCTGTTCTCCGGCACAGTCGAATCCAATCTCCGCTATGCCGATGAAAATGCATCTGAAGAAGCCATCGAAAATGCCCTGGAAGTATCCCAGGCAAAGGAATTTGTCGACCGCATGCCGAACCGCCTGCAGGAAGAGATCTCGCAGGGCGGAACGAATGTTTCCGGCGGTCAGAAACAGCGTCTCTCAATTGCCCGGGCTCTGACCAAGGATGCCCAGGTCTATATCTTCGACGATACCTTCAGTGCTCTTGACTATCAGACTGACGCAAAACTGCGGGAAGCACTGAATCAGATGATCGAAAGAACCCAGGCGACCGTCTTCATCGTTGCCCAGCGCATCAGCACCATCATGCAGGCAGACCGCATCGTCGTTCTTGACGAAGGCCGCGTTGCCGGCATCGGCTCCCATGCCGAACTGATGAAAAACTGTTCTGTCTATCAGGAAATCGCGCTCTCTCAGCTGAGCGAGGAGGAACTGGCAAAATGAGTGAAAACAAGAAGAAAAACTACCGGACCGGCATGCGCTCACCCCGCGGCATGGTAGCCGGTGACAAGGCCAGAAACTTCCGCGGCACGATTGCCAAGCTGATCCGCTACATGAAGCCGTTCTATGTACAGATCATTATCATTGCCCTCTTCACACTGGGATCCACCATCTTCTCGATCATCGGTCCCCGTATTCTCGGATCGGCCACAACCACCCTGGCAGAAGGCCTTGCCGCAAAGTACGGCGGTACCGGCGGCATCGATTTTGAAAAGATCGGATCGATCCTTCTGACCCTGCTCGGCATCTATCTCCTCTCGGCTCTGTTCCATTACATTCAGGGCTGGATGATGTCCGGCGTTACCCAAAAGATCACCTACAATCTGCGGAAGGAAATCTCGGAAAAGATCAACCGCCTGCCGCTGAAATACTTTGACCATACCACCCACGGTGAAGTGCTCTCACGGGTGACCAATGACGTCGATACCGTTTCCCAGTCACTGAACCAGTCGGTGCAGCAGGTCTTTACTTCCGTCATCACCATCATCGGCATTCTCTACATGATGCTGAGCATCTCCTGGCAGCTGACGCTGATGGCTCTGATCGTCGTGCCCCTGTCCGGTCTTGCGGCTGCCTTCGTCGTGTCGAAGTCGCAGAAATTCTTCAAGGCCCAGCAGGATACCCTCGGCAATGTCAACGGCCATATCGAAGAGATGTACGGCGGTCATATTGTCATGAAGGCATTCAACGGCGAAGAACGCTCGATCAGCACCTTCAACGATCTGAACAACCGTCTGTACAATGCCGCATGGAAGGCCCAGTTCATCTCCGGCGCCATGCAGCCGATCACCAATTTCATCGGCAATGTCGGCTACGTCGGATGCTGTGTGCTGGGCGGATACCTGGCTGTCCACAACGGCCTTGCCATCGGTGACATTCAGGCCTTCATCCAGTATGTCAGAAACTTCAACCAGCCGATTACCCAGACTGCCCAGATCATGAATATCCTGCAGGCAACTGCAGCAGCGGCAGAGCGTGTCTTTGAATTCCTGGAAGAGGAAGAAGAAGCACCCGATACCGGACATCCGGTATCGATCCGTGACGAAAACGGCAATATCCGCATCAAGGGCAATGTTACCTTTGAAGACGTTGTCTTCGGCTATGATCCGGACAAGATCGTCATCCATGATTTCAGCGCCTATATCCATTACGGATCCCAGGTCGCCATTGTCGGTCCGACCGGTGCCGGCAAGACGACCATCGTCAAGCTGCTGATGCGCTTCTACGATCTCAATTCCGGCAATATCTACATCGACGGAAAGAACATCACCGATATGAGAAGATCTGACCTGCGCGACTGCTTCGGCATGGTTCTGCAGGATGCCTGGCTCCATACCGGCACGATCATGGACAATATCCGCTACGGCCGCATGGATGCCACTGACGAAGAAGTCATGAAGGCTGCCGATGCCGCCTATGTCGATCACTTTATCCGCACCCTGGAAAACGGCTATCAGACCGAGATCAATGAGGAATCCACCAATATCTCCCAGGGGCAGAAACAGCTTCTGACGATTGCCCGTGCCTTCCTCAGCGATCCGAAGATCCTGATCCTGGATGAGGCGACATCTTCTGTCGATACCCGCACCGAGATCCTGATCCAGAAAGGCATGGAAAATCTGATGAAAGGCAGAACGTCCTTTGTCATTGCCCACCGTCTTTCCACCATCCGCAATGCCGACATGATCCTGGTCATGGATCACGGAGACATCGTTGAGATCGGAACGCATGAGGAACTGCTGGAAAGAAACGGTTTCTATGCGAAGCTGTACAACTCCCAGTTTGAGGGTGCTGCAGCCTGAAAACCACAGAAAAAAAGGAGTTCAATTTTTGAACTCTTTTCTTATGCCACAAGCTTCGTCAGGTCATTTGCCCAGCGGTATGTCATTACCCGCCGCATGCCCAGAACCAGACGCACCAGCTGTTCCAGCTGCGTGATGAGAAGCACCAGGGCAATATTGTCCATGTGCAGAACAATGACACAGAAGAAGGCACACGGCAGTCCGACCAGCCACTCCAGTCCGGAATCCAGGAACTGAATGACCTTTGCGTCGCCGCCCGATCTGAGAATGCAGAAGATCATGAAATTATACAGGCGCATCGATGCCTTGATGGCAAGGACTCTGACGATCATGACAGCCATGGCTTCAACAGCCGGATCCGTCAGGGCAAACAGGGAAACCATCGGTTTTGCAAAGATCACCAGGAATGTGACCAGAATGCAGGAAAGCACAAAGGCCAGGCCGATATGCTGTCTGCATTCTTTTTTTGCTTCCTCGATATCTCCCCTCCCCAGTTTCTGACCGAGCAGGATCTGCACGGCATTGCCGTATCCGTAGATGACAAATGTCATCAGGTTGAAGATCTGATTGCCGGCATAGTAGGCATCCATCTGGTCCTTTCCGAGATATCCGAAGGCTTTGATAAACAGGGTCTGGCCGAACCCGAAGGCTGTTTCATTGAGAATCAGCGGCAGGATCCGATCCAGCACCGGTCTGACAAAGCCCATGTCAAAGCCGAACAGTTCCGGCAGGGAGCCGATAAACTTCTGCCTGGATTTTAATGCGTATCCGATCAGGGTGATGCAGGCAATGCACTGGGCAAGAAGTGTTGCCAGCGCCGCTCCTTCGATACCGAGTTCCGGAAACGGACCGATGCCGAATATGAGCAGATAATTCAGCGTCACATTGCATACCGTAGTCAGAACCGAGATCCGCAGGGCAATGCCCGGCTGCCCGGTGGAACGGTACATGTTGGAAATAATGAATGAAATCCCCGATACCAGCAAGGTGAATCTGGAGATATTGAGATACAGCAGACCGTCGGCAACGACTGCAGCATCGCCCATATAGAACGACAGGATGGAACTGCCGAAGAAGGTGGCAGCCGTGATCCACAGCAGTGCATTGGTCAGTACCAGACAGAGACCCAGACCGGTGCACCGTTTCAGATTTGCGGTATCGTCAGCACCGTAAAACTGCGAGGCAAAAATACTGATGCCGCCGATACAGCCGTAGGCAATCATGCTTGCCAGGGTATCGATCTGGGCGGCCGTGCCGACTGCGGATACTTTTCCGATCCACGACACCATCAGGGTATCGATCATCGACTGACAGCTCATCAGCGCACTCTGCAGGGCCAGCGGAACCGCAATCCTTGCGGTCTCCCGGTAAAACTCCTTATTTCCGATGTAGGAAGAAATGTCCATATCCGCAATTATAACAGGAAAAAGAGAATCTCCCTGTAAAATACATTTTCTCATTCTTATGGTAAGATTTTGGTATGGCAAAAAGAAAATCACGGCATCTGCGCAAGGAATTCCAGGTGATCCTTCCCCTGGCTCTGATCATCGCCGGCGTCTTCATGATCAGTAAATTCTCTTTTACCGAAGAACCGGTATATACCAAGCAGGAAAGGCCTCTCGAACATACTGAAAAAAACATTCTGTGGCGCGGCGAGCCGCAGATCACAACCGCCTCGATGTATATTCTCGGCGATGCTCTGGTTCAGATCGAATGCATCGATCAGGCCCGGCAGGAAGACGGCAGTTATCTCTGGGACGGAGAAATGGACGGCATTGCAAACCCTGCCGCAAGCTATGACCTGGCTTTCTACAACCAGGAAACCATCCTCGGCGGTGACCATCTCGGCATTACCGTTTTCCCGCACTTCAACTGTCCCCAGTCCTTCGGTGACTATATGGTATCCAAGGGCTTCAATCTGGTATCTACGGCAAACAATCACTCCCTCGACAAGGGAGAAGAGGCAATCGTCAATTCCGACACCTTCTGGAAAGGACATCCTGAAGTTGTGACATCGGGTCTGAATGTTTCCGAAGAACAGCGGCATGAAATTGCCGTTCACGAAGTCAACGGCATTACCTATGCCTTCACTGCCTGGACCTACGGCATGAACGGCTACGAAACCGAACCCGGTCATGAATATATGGTCAACTGTTACCGCGATCATGAACAGGAACTGATGAACTGGGTCAGGGAAGCCGATCAGAAAGCCGACATCGTCATCGTCTCCATGCACTGGGGCGTAGAGTATACGGCAGACCCCGACAATGAGCAGCTCTCACTTGCCCAGCAGCTTGCGGATGCCGGTGCCGATATCATCATCGGCAACCACCCGCATAACATCCAGCCGGTACAGTGGCTGAATGACGGAAAGACACTCTGCTATTACGCCATGGGCAATGCCATCAACTCTCAGGACGTTCTGGAAGATACCTCCTGGGAAGAAGTCAATACCGGCATGGCCTCCTCTCTGGTCATAGAAAAGACGGTCCAGCCGAACGGAACCGTCGAAATTGCAATCAAGGATGTGAAGATCGATCTGATCTTTACCGCCTATGAAGGAACATTTGAAAATATTCACTCTGTATTCTACAAGGATATTGAAGAAGGATTATTCCCCGACAAGGATGCCTTCTATCAGAAAATGATTGATGATGTCGTACACCGTTACGACAGTTCCTTCCAGATCGGACTCTGAAACAGCCTGCGGGCTGTTTTTCAGTTTCCCCAGAGAGCTGCCGCTGCCGCATTGCCGATGCGGTCATAGCTGTTTGATGAACAGGACTGCCACAGCTGCCGGGCATCGTAGTAATGCGAAAGCGCCCGGCTGTCACTGTCCTTGACATAGACAAAGCCGTTATGCCAGCCCATGCACACATAGGCATGCGTGGCCGAACCGATATAATTCACCAGCAGACAGACACATTTTCCCTCTTTCAGAGCCTGTTCAAATTCATCATATGTATCCAGCAGCCGGCAGTTGATATGATAATGCCCCGCTGCCTGCACAATACCTTTCATGCCGGCGCCGTACCAGCCGGAAAGAGGTCCGTTGTATATGGCCATGTCATAGTGCAGATAGTCGCCGATTTCCGGCGGCAGGATCTCCGTTCCCAGAATGCCGGAAAAGATCATGGCCAGAGCCGAAGGCACACATCCGGTATTGCCGAAATAATAGCTGCCGTAGCGCCGGTATGACCAGCGCCTGTCCTTCTGTGAATAATAGGGTGTTGTATAGCAGTACAGTCCGCCGGAAGAGATGTTTTCCTCCAGCTCCGGCATACTGACATGCGGTCCGGCAGTATCTGTCCGGATCCTTCCTTCCGGAGTCTCTGCAGTCCGGAAGGCATTGGAAACACCATAGGTTCCGTCTGCCCTCAATGTCCACACAAAATCCTGCCGCAGCTGCGGCAGCGGAATGTTTGCGGTGGCTGCCGGCAGTTCGGAAGAAGTCATCAGCAGCGCAATCAGCAGCATGATCAGGATCCTCATCAGCTCCATTTTCCCATACGTACAGGCAAAAGAAAACCGGATCTGCCGATCCGGCTGTTCTCATTTCCGTTTACTTTGAAGCATTCTCGCCGGCAATGCGTCCGAAGACAACAAAGTCGGCAACGGCATTTCCGCCCAGACGGTTGCCGCCGTGGACACCGCCTGTTACTTCACCGGCCGCATACAGACCGGGGATCACATTGCCGTCGACATCAATGACTTCGGCATTGGTGTTGATCCTGACACCGCCCATGCAGTGATGGATGCCCGGGGCAATTTTGACTGCATAATACGGCGCGTGCGAGAGATCGGAAAGCACGGCATCAAATGCCTCACGTCCGAATTCGGCATCGTTTTTTGCAGCACAGGCTGCTGTCCATGTTGACAGCGTTTCCTGCAGCACTGCCGGATCAACTTCCATCAGCTTTGCCAGGTCATCAACGGTTTCGCACTTGGTCATCAGGCCTCTGTCCAGATACTTGGCAATAACGTTGGACGCATCGAACATCTGCTGGTCAACGATCAGCCATGCATAGCTGCCGGTCTGTTCATTGACATGGGCAGAGACGACGTCACGGGTCAGAATCTCATTGCAGAAGCGCTTGCCTTCGGCGTTGATCAGAATGGCACCGTCACCGCGCAGGGATTCGGAAATCAGGGATCCGTCAGCCTGTACGACTGTCGGATGGATCTGGATCTGTTCGAGATCGACAAAGTCGGCACCGACCGCATCCAGGAATGCAATGGCATCACCGGTAATGGACGGGGCATTGGTTGAAACATAGCCCTTCAGATCCGGACGGTATTTTTCGATCAGCTCCGGATTGGATCCGAAGCCGCCGGTCGTAATGATAACGGAATCGGCATGAATAACGATCTTGTTGCCGTCAGCACCTTCAGCCCTGACGCCGACCGCCTTTCCTTCGTCCATGATGATTTCATTAACCTTCGCCGAGAAGATCGTATCGATTCCCATTTCATTGACAGTATCTGTCAGATGCGAAACCAGGAAGGTTCCGACGGAGAGAATCTTTCCTTCATCGTCAACCGGACGGTGCTGACGCTTGGTGGAAGCGCCGCCGGCCTGACCGACATTGGAAAGCGGAGCACCGATGGAATCGAGCCAGTCGATGGCTGCCGAGGAATTCTCTGCCAGTGTGCGGACCAGATCGGGATTATTGATATCATGGCCGCCCTTCATGGTATCTGCGTAGAACAGATCGGCAGAATCCTCGATGCCCTGTTCTGCCTGATAGTGGGTATCGGCCGCATTCATGCCGCCGGTCGCATAGCTGGAATTGCCTCCGGCTACGGAAGCCTTTTCGATGATCATGACTTTCTTGCCGTTCTGGGCAGCGGTTATGGCTGCCGTCATACCGGCACCGCCGGCACCGACAACGACAACATCATAGGTTGCTTCGACATCTTCCGCCTTGGCTTCAGCCGTTTTCGGCTCAAGCTTGTCCGGATCGGCACCGGCCTGGCTGATGGCATCGTTCACGGCCGTGAAGAAGCCGTTGGATGTCTTGGTGGCACCGCTGACAGCGTCGATCTTTGTCGACTGGGCGGCAAGCACATTGTCAACCAGTTTCGGCAGGGCGACACCGCCTACAGTCGGTGTTTCACCTTCCGCCGTATATTCGATGGCGTCGATCGCATTCTCGCTGAATGTTACTTTAACATGGACAGGCTTTGAAGATCCGGCAAAGCCTTCTGCTTCCGCCTCATAGGTTCCGGCCTTAAAAACCGCCCCGGCAGAAGGAGCTCCCGATCCGGCACACGCTGCCATGGACAGCGCCATCATACCGGACAGAAATAATTGTGTGAATCTTTTCATTGCAAGTAAATCCTCCACTTATCATTTTAGCAGACAATACTGCACTTAACATTCATTGAAAATGAAAAAGCAGGCTTTTCACCTGCCCTGTTCAGTCACTGACATCGGTATCCATCTGGGCATTGATCTGATAATCCGGCAGAGCCTCCTGCACGGCTCTGACAGTTTCATTAAATGCCTTTCTGATATCACCGGCCATGAAGTCGATCACCACATCAAACTGGATCGTTTTCTTCTGCAGGTCGGCATAGAAGCCGTGCATCTGCAGAACATGGTCAAAACTCATGACCGTATCCCTGACGGTGTCTCTCAGTTTTGCGGCTTCATCATTCTTCGTATTCTGGGAATAGAAACCGACAGCCGTCATGATCACATGGTGCTTCTGCAGGACTTTTTCTTCGATTTCCCTGGTCATCTTGTCCAGTCTGTCCGCGGTAAAGTAATCCGGCACCTCAACATGCACGGATCCGAGCATACGGTCCGGACCGTAGTCATGCAGGAACAGGTCATAGGCACCGATGGCTCCTTCTACCGAACATACCGTCGCCTTGATTTCCCTGGTCAGAGATCCTTCCGCTCTTTCTCCGAGAATACGGCTGATCGTATCCTTCAGCATTTCCACGCCGCTCTTGATAATGACGCAGGAAATGATCAGACCCAGCCAGCTGTCCAGTGATACATGAAAGAACATGTAGATGACTGCCGCAACCAGCGTGGATGCGGAAATGACAGCGTCCAGTCTGGCATCCTCACCGCTGTTGACAAGCGCATCGGAGCCGACTTCCTCACCGACTTTCTTGACATAGTTTCCGAGAATGATCTTGACCAGCACGCCGGCCGCAATGACAATCAGTGTCACAGCCGAATAATCCGGTGCTTCCGGAGTAATGATCTTCTTGGCAGATTCCACAAAGGATGTAATGCCGGCATAGAGCACGATGACCGAGATGATCGTTGCACTCAGATATTCAATGCGGCCGTAGCCGAAGGGATGTTTCTTGTCTGCCGGCCGGTTGGCCAGCTTGGTTCCGATAATGGTGATGACACTGCTCATGGCATCACTGAGATTATTGACCGCATCGAGCACGACGGCAATGGAATTGGACAGGATACCGACAACAGCCTTGAAGGCTGCCAGGAATAGATTGGCCAGAATGCCGGTAATACTGGCACGGATGATTTTCTGTTCGCGGTTCATTGTTCCTGCTCCTCCTGTTCAAGAATCAGATAGAGGATCCGGTACAGATCGGCCGCATCTTTCTGGGAAAGATGAATGCATCTGCCGATGGCTGCCGGTATCTCTCTGCATCTGCCGCGAAGTGCTCTTCCTTCATCTGTCAGCGTAATCATGACAATGCGTTCATCGTCCTGTGAACGCGTCCGTCTGAGCCACCCCTTTTCTTCCATTTTCTTCAGCAGCGGCGTCAGGGTTCCGGAATCCAGATACAGACGGCGGCAGATGTCGCTCACCGTCACATTATCCTTTTCCCACAGAACCATGAAGACGATGTACTGTGTATAGGTCAGGCCCAGTTCCTTAAAATACGGTGTGTATTTTCCGGTGACCTTGCGGGCAGCCGCATACAGCGGGAAACAGAGCTGATTGTCCAGACGCAGGCAGTCGTATTCGTTTTCACTCATTTCAGCACCTCTTCTGCAAACTGCTTTACCGCTTCGATATCCTGTGCATTCGGCCGGTCCTTATGAACCTGCAGGAACCGTCCGCGGCAGTGGAATTCCTTTTCCGATACGGCAACACCCTGCTTTTTCAGCAGTCCGGAAACCTGTCTGTAGGTCGACGGCAGCAGTGCTGCGGTCGAAAAGCAGACAACCTTTCCGACATTCTCCGGCTTCAGGGTGCTGATGAATTCCCTGACTTTCGGATCGATGCCGGCCGCATATACCGAACTGCCGAGGAACAGAACATCCGTATATCCGTTCAGCGGCACCGAAACATCTTCGGCCTTGACGCCTGTAGCTTCGGCAATGGCATCGGCAAGCTTTTTTGTATTGCCTGTCTGTGTATAATAGCGAATCGCTGTTGTCATAATACCTCCCGGGCCGGTTTTATTTTGCGGCTCTTCTCTTTTCGTCAATATAGCTGACGGCAGACAGTGCTGCCACATTGCCCTGACCGGCTGCCTTGATATACTGATACGGCTGTCCGGCGATATCTCCTGCCGCAAACAGACCCGGCAGGTTTGTTCTCATCTGCAGATCGACCTTGACGGCACTGCCTTCCGTTTCCAGGCCCGGCACCAGCTGGCCCGGGAACTGGGCGGCTCTGAGAATGAATACGCCGTCAACAGTATGGCTGCCCTGTTCGGTTACCAGTTCATTGACTTTCATTCCGCCCTTGATTTCAGCCGGCTTTTCCCTGAGAACAATCAGATTGTCATGGGTGAAATGCGGTTCTTCCTTATACAGCGGCAGATAGTATACCTTTTCGCATACTTCTCCCAGGAAGTCGGCTTCTGCCTCTTCCTCGGCACTGCCGCCGATGACCGCAACTGTCTTTCCTTTGTACAGCGGTGCATCACATGTTGCGCAGTAGCTGACACCGCGGCCGAGATAGGATTCTTCTCCCGGATACGGCTTGCCGGCCACAACGCCGCTTGCCAGAATCACGGTATCAGCCTCGGCATAGCTGCCGTCAGACAGCTGCAGGCTGTAGTAGGAACCCATCGCATAGACGGTTGTCACTTTCTTTTCTGTCACTTCAATGCCGAGAATATCCAGCTGCTTCTGAAAAGCCGCAGCCATTTCCTTACCGGTGACTTCCGGCAGTCCCAGATAGTTCTTGATCGGATGATCGACTACCTGCATTTTATTGCTGAGAAGTCTGGAACCGAGCAGAAGAATTTTCTTGTTTCTTACGGTTGCCGTTACGGCTGCTTCCAGTCCGGCCGGACCGGTGCCGATAATTGCAATATCATATCTTTCCATGATTGCCCTCCGTTTATGCGATTATATTGTATACAATATATTTAATTGTTCAAGTCCGTTGCTTCGGTTTTTTCGTTTTGTGCTAGAATATTTTACATATTTGTAAAGAAAAGAGAATCCTATGAAAGTACAGATACCAGAAAACTATGATCCTGTTCTTTCCGTCCGGGAAACACAGGAAGCAATCAAATATATCCGTGATACCTTTCAGAAAGAAATCGGCAGGGAGCTCGGACTGACCCGTATCAGCGCACCGCTGTTCGTACCCCGCAGTTCCGGTCTCAATGACAACCTCAACGGTATCGAACGGCCGGTTTCATTTGATATCCAGGAAATGCCGGATGAACGGATCGAAGTCGTTCAGTCCCTTGCCAAATGGAAGCGTGTTGCCCTGAAGAAATACCATTTTCAGGTACATGAAGGACTGTATACCAACATGAATGCGATCCGCCGCGATGAACTGCTCGACAACCTGCATTCCGTCTATGTCGATCAGTGGGACTGGGAAAAGGTGATTTCCAAGGATGAAAGAACCATGGCTACCCTTGAGGAAACAGCCCGTGAGATCTTCAAGGTCATCAAGCATATGGAACATGAAGTCTGGTACAAATATCCCCAGGCTGTATGCCGGCTGGCAGACGATGTCTTCTTTATCACTTCACAGGAACTGGAAGACATGTATCCGGACCTGACGCCGAAGGAAAGAGAAGACGCCATCACAAAGGAAAAGCAGTGTGTCTTCATCACCCAGATCGGCAAGCCCCTGAAGAGAAGCGGCCGTCCGCATGACGGCAGGGCCCCGGACTATGACGACTGGGATCTCAACGGCGACATGCTGTTCTGGCTGCCGTCCCTGCAGAGAGCTCTGGAAATCACATCCATGGGCATCCGTGTTGATGAAAAATCAATTGTCAGTCAGTGTCAGGCTGCACATTGTGAAGGAAGACTGATCCTTCCGTATCATAAGATGATCCAGAATCAGGAACTCCCCTATACCATCGGCGGCGGCATCGGTCAGTCCAGACTGTGCATGCTGCTGCTGAACAAGGCACATATCGGCGAAGTACAGGCTTCCATCTGGCCGAAGGAAATGGAAGAAATCTGCACCGCCAACAATATGCGCCTGCTGTAAGAAAAAAATGATCCGAAGATCATTTCAGGTTCATTGTAAAGAAATAATGATCGGGAACCATGCCCATCCTTTCGTAGAAGGAATGGGCTTTTTTGCGCCAGAGTGAAGTTTCCAGTTCGATTCTCTCACAGTCATATGCCTCTGCTGTTCTGACTGCTTCGCGGAAAAGCTGTGTACCGATGCCGTGATCCCGGTACGGCGGTGCCACAATCAGTTCGGTAATCTGGGCAGTGCGGCGACGGTGATGCAGCTGTGCTTCGATCCTCAGATTCAGCAGCCCCTTTACCGTTCCCTCTTCCTCAAATACCAGGCAGGTGAATCTTTCCGATGCCAGCTGTTCCCTGAATACTGCGTGAACTGCCCGCCGCTTAGGCATTGCCTTGAAGCGGGGGCTTCCTGCGAAGTGAGTATACCCAATGGTTCCTCATATTGAGCAGGCTATTCCGGCAGTCCCTGCCGTTCTTGTATATATACGTTACTTATCAGGCATGCAGTATC
>CAMNGB010000001.1 GCA_946537835.1 uncultured Erysipelotrichaceae bacterium | reverse complement strand
ACCAGCGGTTCAATATTGTATTTCTTCAGTTCATTGAATACATTGTCATAGAACTTCAGGCCTTCTTCGTTCGGTGTTTCCTCATCGCCTTCGGGATAGATGCGGCTCCAGGCAATGGACATGCGGAATACCTTGAAGCCCATTTCGGCAATCAGGGCAATGTCTTCCTGCCAGTGATGGTAGAAATCGGAACCGTGACGCTTGGGATAATGAACGAGGTCTTCGGGATGCGCCATGGCTTCCTCGATATCCTTCATCAGCACTTCGTTCTGCTTTTTGTAGTCCTGAACATCAACGTCCAGGTGGGATCTTGCGGCATCGGAAACGGACCAGCCTTTCCCGCCTTCGTTCCAGCCGCCTTCAAACTGATTGGCAGCCGTAGCGCCGCCCCAGAGGAATCCCTCCGGGAATACTTTCTTTCCTGTCATGATCGTTATCTCCTGTATTTCTGTTTTCATTATAAATGATTTTAACGACAGATTGGAATGCATCGTAACAGCGGAAAACCGGCAGAAAAAAAGCGGTCATCCGGAAAGACGGCCGCAGATCAGAATCCGGGCAGGGCAGTATCCTTAACTGTTTCCGGTTAAGGAAGTTTTGCAGTCATGAACCTGTTTCAGAAAATCTGTCTCGGAAAGATGACAGTACTTCAGAGCGGTCGGCAGGTCGATCTTTTCATCCAGATACATCTGCAGAACCGTCTGCAGTGTTCCTTCTGCTTTTCCCTCTGCTTTTCCTTCTTCTCTTGCCTGATCTATGTAGTATCGGGAATACATATACTCTTTCCTCCACTGCGGATTCCTGTTTGCCATCCATACGGATCGGTCAACCTTTTTGACGTAGGCATCCTCGCTTTTCCTGCCTCTTACATGTTCCGCAAAAGGCCTGAGGCTTTCGTACCTTCCTGCTTCTTCCGCAAGACAGTTGATGTAGATTTTCTCCGCTCCGTCTTTCAGCACCGTGCCTTCTTCGGTACGGTTTCTGAATCTGTACACCATCATATTAGCACCGAAGGGATCATACAGGCAGAAGAAGATGACATACTGATCCTTCAGCTTTCTGTAGTCTTCTCCTTTCCTCAGCGCAGAGGAATCCATGATCGACTGATAATATCGCGCCCGTTTCTCCGGAAGGTCTTTTTCCAGCACCTGCATTTCCACATCAAACATGGCATTTTCATCTTCACAGTACACATCAAGACGGATGCCGTGCACATCGGGATATTCCTCCATGGTCTTTTCTTCACTGATGACTTTGAGATCGGAGATTCTTCTTTCGGGAAGGATCTTTTCAAGAAGTTCTTTCTTGAGTTCCTTGTCACTCATGACTTTGGTAAAGATGAAGTTGTTTGAGATTGTAAGATCACTGTAGTTCACCGGCATGAGATATTGTTTCTCCCTTCTGAAGGCTATATTGTTCAAAAGGAGGAAAAACCCGCGGAAAAACAGGAAAAGGGAAGCCTGTGCGGCTTTTTTGGTGACTGGGGGAATGCTATAATATCCATATTATGAAAAAAGGATTATTTATTACATTTGAAGGTCCGGACGGAAGCGGCAAGACAACTGTCAGCACTGCTGTATGTGAACGTCTGGAAAAAGAAGGATACAAAGTCAGATATACCCGTGAACCGGGCGGCAGTAAAATTGCGGAAGAAATCCGCAGTATCATACTCGACCCGGACAATACCGATATGGATGCCAGAACCGAGGCACTGCTGTATGCGGCCAGCCGCCGCCAGCATCTGACCGACAAGGTTCTGCCGGCACTGGAGAGCGGCGTTACGATCCTGTCGGACAGGTTTGTCGACAGTTCCCTGGCCTATCAGGGATGCGGCCGTCAGCTCGGCATACAGGAAGTCTATGATATCAATCTGTTTGCGATTGAAGATCATATGCCGTACAAGACAATCTTTCTCGATGTCGATGCCGAAGTGGGGCTGAAGCGCATCCGTTCCCAGCGGGCAGTTCTGGACCGTCTGGATCAGGAGAGTCTGGAATTCCATGAACGTGTCTATGACGGATACCGTCAGGTGATCCGGAAGTATGCCGACAGAATGATCATCATCGATGCCAACCGGGCAGTCGAAGAAGTGATCGAAGATGCCTATCAGGCAGTGAAAGGACTGCTGGATGCTTAAGGACCTGCTGAAAAAACAGCAGCCGGTCGTTTATCAGGCTCTTGAGAATGCCCTGAAGAATGACAGGGTATCGAATGCCTATCTGTTTACGGGGCCTTACGGAACGATCAAGAATGAAGCCGCATTACTGCTGGCCGAGAGTATTTTCTGCGAGAGAAAAGAAGGACTGGCCTGTGAGGAATGCAATACCTGCCGGCGGGTCAGGGAAGGCCTGTACGGCGATCTGGTCATTCTCGACGGATCAAAGAAGGCTGTTTCCAAGGACGATGTCGACAGCATACAGGAAAAGTTCAGCCGCACGGCCCTGGAAAACAGCGAAGGGAAAAGAGTCTATATTATTGAAAATGCGGAAACAGCCAGCATTTCTGCCCAGAACTCGATGCTGAAGTTTCTGGAAGAACCGGGAAGAGGCGTCACCGCGATTCTGACGGCAGACAATGTCAGCCGCCTTCTGCCGACGATCATTTCCCGCTGCACGGTTCTGCCGTTTGTTCCGCAGCCGGCGGAAGCCTATGAGGAAATGGCAAGGGAAGCCGGAATCGGGGAAGAAGATGCATATCTGATTTCACACCTGGTCCGCAGAGCAGAGGAAATCGTTCCCTTCAGCGAAGGGGAAGAATATGAACATGCCCTGGGGATGTTCCGGCAGTATCTGAATCTGGACGGCATGCCGAGGGATGAGCTGCTGATCGACTATGATATTTCATGGAAATTCAGCGGCGGTGAAAAAGACAAGGCAAAGCGCTCCAATATAACGCTGCTGAACGCCTTTATGGATCTTCTCCTGCTGTATGGACATGATGTCATACGGCATGACGCCGGAGGACCGAAATGGTATCATGATGCCGTAATCAATGCTAAAATGAGCGAACATGACAGTGCCCGGCTGATCATGATCGTTTCGGAACAGAAAGACAAGATCAACAGATTCAACGATCTGAATCTGCTGATGGCTGAAACGTTCCGCAGACTGGAGGATTTTAACCATGAGCGAAACATTTGAAAATAAAAAACAGACACCTGAAGAACAGGTTGAATATCCGTATTCCGTAGCTGTACGGTTCAAGGATGCGGCCAAGCCGTATTCCTTCGGATCTTTCAGCGGTGATATTAAAAAAGGACAGTGGGTCGTTGTCGAGACGGCACAGGGTCTGGAAATGGGCGAAGTCGAAGCCGATGCAATCGATCTGAAAAAATACAGCCTGCGGATGCCGCAGAAGCCGATCGTCCGCCTGGCTACCCACAGAGACCTGCAGAACTACGCCGAAAACGGCGCCTATGAAGATGAGGCATTCGCCATCTGCAACGAAGAGATTGCCGCCCTCGGGCTGAATATGAATCTGCTGAATGCCCAGTATACGCTGGACAGATCCAAGGTGCTGTTCATCTATCTTGCCGATCAGCGCGTTGACTTCCGTGAACTGCTGAAGAAGCTGGGAGCACGCCTGCACTGCCGCATCGAACTGCGTCAGATCGGCGAAAGGGACAAGGCCAAGATGGTCGGAGGCATCGGCATGTGCGGCATGGAATGCTGCTGCCGCAGATTCAAGAGCCGTTTTGATATCATCTCCATCAATATGGCCAAGAACCAGCTGCTGGCACTGAATACGGAAAAGCTTTCCGGCATGTGCGGCAAACTGATGTGCTGCCTGAAATACGAAGATGATGAGTATAAGGAACTGACATCGGGACTGCCGAAGATGGGCTCCCAGGTGGAGTACGAAGGCAATATCTACCGTATTACCAACATGAATGTCATGAATGAAGAGGCCAAGCTGGAAAACCATGAACAGGTCATCTTCATTTCCCTGCAGGATCTGCGTGAAAAGGCAATTCCGCGCAAGGGTGTTGTCATGCAGAAGCGCAATGACGGCGAAAAGAAAGAAGTCATTCACCGCACGGTATCACGCACAGCCGAAAAGCCGACGCCGCATGTCTCAATGGAACTGCCTTCCGTCAATGTCAAGCCGGAACGCCGTGAGAATACGAATAACAGGAACCAGAACCGCAGCCGCAACAACAATGCGAATGCCGGCAGCAGCAATAACAGCAACAGCAGCCGTTCGCGCCGCCGCAACAACGACAGCCGCCGCGAGCGTGAAAGAACTCCGGAGAAGAAGACAGAGACAAGGAATGTCACTGTCCGTACATTCGGGAAAAAGAAGACACAGGAGAATCAAGGGTGAACCGACAGAAATCGTTTGAAAACGAAAAACCTACACTGTATCTGGTACCGACACCGATCGGCAATCTTTCCGAGATGACGCCGCGGGCGATCGAAGTGCTCAACTGCGTCGATGTGATTGCCTGCGAGGATACCCGGACAAGCGGCCAGCTGCTGAAGCATTTCGGCATTTCCAAACGCCTGATTGCCTATCAGAATTTCAATGAAGACAGCAGTGCCAGGGGAATTGTGAATCTTCTGCAGCAGGGCAGCAATGTCGCTCTGATTTCGGATGCCGGCTATCCGCTCATTTCCGATCCCGGTCAGAGAGTTGTCATGGAAGCAGTAGGCAACGGATTCAATGTCGTGCCGGTTTCCGGCTGCAACGCCATGCTCAATGCCCTGGTGGCATCGGGACTGATCGCCCAGCCGTTCCTGTTTGTCGGCTTTCTGCCGCCGTCGAATCACGACCGCGTCAAAAAGCTGCAGGAATACCGGGCCTATCCGATGACGATGATTTTCTATGAGGCACCGCACCGCATTGAGAAAATGATGCAGAGCTGTCTGGATGTTCTGGGAGACCGCAAATGCTGTATTGCCCGGGAAATGACCAAGCGGCATGAGGAATTCCTGCGCGGCACGGTCAGTGAACTTCTGCCGGTGCTTTCCGAGCTGAAAGGCGAGATGGTTGTTGTCATGGACGGCAATCACGATGATTATGAAAAGGATGTCGACATGTCGCATATACTCCGCATGGTCAATGAAGCGATGGAAGCGGGCATGTCCAAAAGCGATGCTGTCAGAGAAGTTGCTGCCCGCACCGGTGTGGCAAAGAATCTGATCTATGATATGGTTCACGGTAAGGGAACCTGGAAGGGAGCCTGCTGATCATGAATATTCTGCGTTATCCTCTCCCCGGCAATCTGCTGCTGTATACGGCTGCAGCGGTACTGCCGGCGGCAGTCCTGATGTTCTATATCTACCGTCAGGACAGAGTGGAAAAGGAACCCGGAAAACTGCTGGGCAAACTGCTTTTCGGCGGTGTGCTGGCAGCACTTGCCTCGATGGCACTGGAATACGGGGCGGATTATCTTCTGGCTATGTATGCCGAACATACGAGCCTGTCGGTTGCCGGCTTCGGCGTACTGACAGCCGCATCGGTTGCGGTGATCGAAGAAATCACAAAATTCTTCTTCCTGCGCCGCTTCAGCTGGAACCATCCCGCTTTCAATTACCGCTTTGACGGAATCGTCTATGCCGTATTCGTTTCGCTGGGCTTTGCGGCCTTTGAGAACATCCTTTATGTCTTTTTCTACGGCGGACTTGAAGTAGCTCTGCCGCGGGCGCTTCTGGCAATTCCTGCCCATATGAGCTTCGCTGTCTATATGGGACTGATGTACGGCATTGCCAAAGGATATGAAAAACACGGTGATGATAAAGCAAGTCTGCTGCAGACAGCAGGGTTTTTGATGGCAGCAATTCTGCATGCATTGTATGACGGCTCGATCATGGTCGGAACACCGGCTTCGGTAATGTTCTTCTACGGCTTTGTGGCACTGCTGGACATCATGGTCATCATTACGATCCGCAGGGCATCAAAATACGACCGCAGAGTATACTGATATATGGCACAAACATGCTTTTCAGTGTAGAATGGATATGATTTGAGGTAAACAATATGCTTAATATGCTGAATGATCCGGAAATCGATAAGCTGATTATCTATGCACTGGTCGGTGTAAGTGCCGTACTGATGCTTGCAGTTATATTTCTGGCTGTCAAAAGAAATGTCTATTATGTAGATGACAGCGGTGTTGAGGTTCCGCCGCCGCCGAAGAAGAAACTGTTCAGTTTCGGAAAGAAAAAGAAGGAAGAACCGGAAGCTCCTGCCGAAGTTCCGGCAGCCGAACCGGAAGTCATGATGCCGGCTACGGCAGCGGATGTTCCGGTCAGTGAAGATTCCTTCGGCGATGAATTCTCCCTGCCGGTATTCCCGGGTGAACCGGCAGAGGCTCCGGCTCCGGAAGCTCTGCCGGAAGAAGCACCGGCTGAAACTCCGGCTGAAACACCGGTGGAAGTTCCTGCCGAAGAAACACCGGCAGAACCGGCAATGAATGATGAAGATGTGGATGCAGCGGTAGGAGAAATCCTGGATGACATTCCGGTATCGGATACCGAAGAGCCGGAAGAGGCTGTCACAAGAGTCATTGAGCGTCCGGAAGATATGCCGAAAGATGAAGACGTCTTTGCGGAAGCCCCGGCAGCAGAGCCGGTCATTACCGACGGTCCGATTCCGACCGGTCTGGAAGTTGCGGTTGTTATCGGCAACAACGTCCGTGAATATTCCCTGAACCAGCTGCCGTGTCTGCTCGGAAGAGATGCCGCATCCTGTGATCTGGTCATTGCCGAACCGGCAGTTTCCAGAAAACATGCACGGATCCTGGCAATCGGCAGTCAGCTGTATATCGAGGATGTTTCCGAACATAACGGAACGTTCCTGAATATGACCAAGCTGCCGTCACTCGGCCGGGCTGTCCTGAATGCCGGTGACCGCATTACCCTGGGCCGGGCAACGATCGATGTAACTAAAGTATTGTACGGCGAAGAATAATGCTAAAATGAAGATGCTGAAAAGCATCTTTTTTTCAGGTGAAGACAATGACAGAATTCAATCATACAAATGAGGAGTTTCTGAAAGATCTGGCGGAAGGCTATACCGGAAACGGAGCCGAAGCAAAACGGATTGCACAGGAAGCGGTAAACGATCCCGATCCGGTACGGAAAACAAGAGTGCTGAGCGTCATGTATGTCCAGCAGCGCGACCGGGATCTTTTTGAGAATGTCCGGGAGCCGCAGGATAATATGCAGGAACTGACGGCAGTCAGTGATCTGCAGAAAGACCTGGCAGAAATGGACTACGAAGAACGTATTGTCAGTCTGATGAAAACCTTTGAACATCTCGACAACGCCGCAGTTGCAGAGGAACTCGGCATCAGTGAGGGATATGTCAGGGCATTGCTGCAGAGTGCATACACTCTGGCAGGGAAACAGGAAGAAAGTGTCATTGCCGAAGATATCAGTCTGCCGCCGCAGCCGAAGCCAAAGGAAAAGGAAGGCTTCAGACTTTCACTGCGGGCCGTCATCGGTATCGCGGCAGCGGTGGTTCTGATCGTCGGCGTCTTTATTTCCGTGCGTTCCTATTCGAATTCGCAGTTTGCCAGAGGCGAAGAACTGATGAAAAGCGGTGATTATGAAGGAGCCGTCAAGGCCTTCGGAACAGCCGCTGCCTGGGGAGAAGGCGATCATGCGGTTCTGCGTACGGCGGATGCCTATCTGATGTCCGGAGATGATGTCAATGCCTATACATTCTATGAGGATTATCACGAAAAATACCGCGACGATCAGTATTCTGCCGGACAGATGGTGATCTGCCTGCTGAAACAGGCTGACCGGCATCTGCAGAACGGCAGTACGGCCAAGGCAGAAGAAGCCCTGATGCGGGCGCAGGATCTGCAGCCGAGCATTTATATCGATTACAGACTGAAGGCGATTGCCGAAAACGGCACCTGGCAGAGTGAAGACGGACGGGTCTGGAATATGTACGGACAGCTGGTCAAGGCAGCGTGTCTGAATGAACGCGGCAATGTTCTCTATACGGTGGAAATGGTATATGACGAATCCTCGCACTGGCAGAAGATGACTGCCGGAAAAAGCGGGACACTGCGCACATCGCAGTACGGAGACTTCTTCTATGGTGAAGATACGGTCTATGATGTACGGTGGATACCGGGCGGGGACCTGCCGGCAGCGCAGGCAGTGTCCTATACGGATATCCGGGAAGACGCAGTGTATGAATATGATGAAGAAGGCAATGTCACGGCAATGATCATCGAACATGAAGCGAAGGATACATCGCCGTTTGCGGACTACTCGAAGGTTGTATTCCTGCGGAATGAATACGGTGAAGCGGCCGAAGCGGAAGTATATGACCGCGATGAAAGGAAGATCGGAACCGGTATCTATGTGCCGCAGAGCGGATGGCTGTATCTGTTTACCGTCAGCCGCTGAGTGAAAAGCCTTAAACAGGCATTCAGTTTACGGATAAAATTTGATATCATACTGTTATTGGTGAGGGAAATCATATGAAAAAAATATTGACTGCTGCTGCGGCAGGACTGCTGGCACTTTCTGTCGCCGGATGCAGCGGATCGGGTGGTGCAAAAACTTTGAACGGCGGAATCGGAGACACCATTTCAACGATGTTCTTTGATTACACCGTAACAACTGCCAGGCTTGAAGATGAAATGCAGGGCATGCTGGGTCATGACGGCTATAAGCTTCTGGTTGTGGACGTAACAGTCACCAACAGCAGCAAAAATGCAATTACGATGTCAGACTCGGACTTCTTTATTTCCTGGGGAGAAGGAGATCAGGACTACGATTATCCGATCTCGATGTATACGACAACACAGCTGAGCGACAGACAGCTGCCGGCTCAGTACGATTTAGGTGAAGCTTCTTCCAAATCGGGTGAACTGATCTTTGCCGTACCGCCGGAAAAGACGGATTTCGCACTGAAGACACAGGATTACTACACCGAAGGCGACAGCACCGAAGCGGTGGAAGGTGATATCTATTCCGTAACATTCAAGATCGGTGAAGAAGCCGCTCCGGCAGAAGGCGAGACACCTGCAGAAGGTGAAGCGCCTGCCGAAGAGAACAGCGACAGCAACTAGGACTGCAGAGAAATCTGCAGTTTTTTTGATAAGAAGAAACAGACTGCCGCAGGCAGAGTGAAAGATGAGAAACGCCGGTTATTTTCTTGACGGCGGGTATAATATGCGTTATTTGTAATGAGTACTGAAAACCGAAAGCGAGGAAGAAAGAATGAACTACGATGAGCTGTCACTGAAGTTTCATGAAGAACACAAGGGAAAGATTGAAGTCGTATCGAAAACCGAACTGAAGACAAGGGACGATCTGAGCATCGAGTATACTCCCGGCGTTGCTGCTCCGTGCCGCAAAATCGCCGAAAACAGGGAGGATGTCTATAAATATACGGCCAAGGGCAACCTGGTGGCAGTTGTTACCGACGGCACAGCCGTGCTCGGACTCGGTGATATCGGACCGGAGGCAGGTCTTCCGGTCATGGAAGGCAAGGCCATTCTGTTCAAGCAGTTTGCCGATGTCGATGCCTTTCCGATCTGTCTGGACACAAAGGACACCGATGAGATCGTTGAAACGGTATGCCGCATTGCCCCGACTTTCGGCGGCATCAACCTGGAAGATATTGCCGCACCGCGTTGCTTTGAAATTGAGAGAAAACTGAAGGAACGCCTGAATATTCCGGTGTTCCATGATGATCAGCACGGCACCGCCATCGTTCTGCTGGCCGCTCTGATCAATGCCCTGAAGGTTGTTAAAAAGAACATTGCCGATATCCGCATTGTCATCAACGGTGCCGGATCGGCCGGAACAGCCATCGGCAGACTGCTGATGGAATACGGCGCAAAGAATGTCGTATTCTGTGACATAAACGGCATTCTCACGGAAGAGACAGCTCTGAATGATGCCCAGAAGGATCTGGCAAAGATTACCAACCCGGAACATCTGACCGGCACTCTGAAAGATGCCATGAACGGAGCCGATGTATTCATCGGCGTATCGGTCGGCAATATTGTGACACCGGAAATGGTAAAATCCATGAATCATGACGCATGTGTTTTCCCGATGGCCAATCCGACACCCGAAATCATGCCGGATCTTGCCAGGGAAGCAGGCGCAAGAATCGTCGGCACCGGCCGCAGTGATTTCCCGAACCAGATCAACAATCTGCTGGTCTTCCCGGGTATCTTCCGCGGCGCTCTGGATGTCAGGGCAAGGGAAATCAATGAGGATATGAAGCTGGCAGCAGCCGAAGCGATAGCTTCACTGATAAAGGAAGAAGAACTCGGCGATGAAAACATCATTGTCAGTGTCTTCCATCCCGAAGCCGCAAAGACAGTCGCAAAGGCAGTGGCCGATGTCGCAGTCAGGGAAGGCATTGCCCAGATTTAACACAATGCTGAAGAGGTGAGAAATCACCTCTTTTTTCAAAACTTGCGGGCAGGCAATATCATCCCGGTCAAAGACAGTTTATAATCGATACATGAACACGGTAAGGATTCTGCTGGTATCGGACAATCACGGCGACAGGGAAGCGCTGAAGGTTCTCAGGGAAATGTATGCCGATTATGACTATTTCGTACACTGCGGCGATTCGGAAATGACGATTGATGAACTGGAAGGCTTCCTGTGCGTCCGCGGCAACAATGATTTTGCCCTGGGAAACAACGCCCCGGACCAGCGGATTCTCGAAGCGGGAGGACACCGGATCTATATCTGTCACGGACATATGGATTTTCTCTCCTACTTCCACTATGAGCCGATGGCAAGGCGGGCAAAGGCACAGGGCTGTGATACCGTATTCTTCGGACATGTCCATACATATGACGATCTTACGGTGGATGGGGTACGTCTGCTGAATCCGGGATCGCTGCGTCATAACCGTGACGGCAGTCCGCCCTGCTATATGCTTGTGCATATCAGTGACAGCGGCATCGAAGCTGTGCGGATGGATTATATCGCCCGTAAAAAACAGAGCGGAGAAACATGGCTGGACCGTCTCATCGGCTGGCTGTCAAAATTATAGAGAATCAGGAGGCATTCAAAATGGAGTTTGATCTGAACAAAAGACACTGCTATTACTTCAATGAAATTTCAAAAATCCCGCGCGGTTCCCGCAATGAAAAGGCAATCAGCGACTACCTGGTTTCCTTTGCGAAGGAACACGGACTGCCTTATAAGCAGGATGAAGTCTGGAATGTCATTATCGACAAGCCGGCATCACCGGGCTATGAAGACAGCGTACCGGTCATCATGCAGGCGCATATTGACATGGTATGTGAGAAGAACAATGATGTCGAACATGATTTTGAAAAGGATCCGCTGGATCTGTATGTCGAAGACGGCTGGCTGAAGGCCAGAGGCACAACCCTCGGTGCCGATGACGGATACGGTGTTGCCTATATGCTGGCAATTCTGGAAAACGATGAACTGAAACACCCTGCGATTTCCTGTCTGTTTACTTCCATGGAAGAAATCGGACTGCTGGGTGCTTCCAATCTGAAGAAGGAAGACCTGCACGGAAAGAAGCTGATCAATCTGGACGGCGGCGGTGAAGTCAGAACAACCGTCAGCTCCTCCGGCGGCGCGACCGGACTTGTGCACTGCCCGGTTCATTTCGAAGACAATGCGAAGCCGGCATATGCCGTGCGGATCCGCGGTCTGAAGGGCGGTCATTCCGGGGCTCTGATTCATAAGGAACTCGGCAATGCCAATACGCTGCTGGCAAGAATACTGAAGGAACTGCAGATGCAGGGAATCGACGTGCAGCTCGCCTGCTTTAACGGCGGCCTGAAATTCAATGCGATTGCGAGGGAAGCAGATGCCGTATTTGTCAGTGAAACTGCTCCGGAAACAATCGAAGCAGCCGTACGTGAAAGCGAAGCGAAGATCAAGGGAGAATACGAATTCAGCGATCCTGACTTCCGGGCTGTTTTCGAGAAGGCAGAAGCACCGAAAGTCATTGCCCAAAAAGACGGGGATCAATTCCTGAACTATCTGTATCTGATGATTGACGGCTTCCAGCACCGTTCCGTTGTCATTGAAGGACTGACGGTTTCATCCCTGAATGCCGGTGTCGTCACAACAAAGGAAGACGAGATTCTGATCGAAGATCTGATCCGCAGCGCCCTGGCATCGCATACCGATGATATGATCAATCATCTGCAGGCACTGGCCGATATCGTCGGTGTAAACTTTGAAGTCACCGACCGCTATGCCGGCTGGGGATTTACCGAAACATCCGGTCTGCGGAAGCTGCTCAGGGAAGTGCTTAAGGAACGCGGCATTGATCTGAAGGAAGAAGCAGCCCACGGCGGTCTGGAGTGCGGTATCTTCAAGGGTCTGGATGAAGAACTTGATATCATTACCTACGGACCGGTTGCCGAAGGAGCACATACACCGGAAGAGAAACTGGATCTGGCATCTTTCGACAGAGCCTTTGCGGTACTGTGCGAAGTGCTGGAACGCAGCAGATAATCGACGAAGCCTCTCAAAAAAACCGAGAGGCTTTTTTCATATGTCTCTCTATATAAAATATGAAAGGAGAGACAGCAATGAAAAAACTGCAGGCGGATCTGGCGTGGGAAACGGCAGATATCCGCGATCCGATGATCTTTTCCCTGGTGTTTTATGAACAGCCATGGCTTCTTTCAGAATTGATGAAGGTTTTCTTTCCGCAGGCCGGAATTATCCGGATCAGAGAAATGAAACCCACACTGGCAGAAATTCTGCACGGTGCCCGCACCGATCCGTCGTTCCGGGCATCGGCCGAAACGGAAGACGGAGAAGTGATCCTGTGTCTGGATTATATTCATGAACTGAAGGAAGAAAAGGAAGACAGATATCAGTGCAGGCGCCGTTCCGGCGAAAAGAAAAACGGCAGAACCCTGAATCTGACAATCAGCCGCAGCGATCCGTTCCACTGTGACCAGCCGGTCATGCGTCTGATCCTGCGGGGAGAGGATCTCTGTCCGGACGATGATGAACACTGGGTCATTGAAGGCGTGCTGGTTTCCCTGCATGAAGAAACGGAAGCGGACGACCCTCAGATGCAGAGAATCATCCGGTATTTCCGGGAAGGACAGGGCGAAGGCGAACTGTGTGAAAAATTTGAGGAGGCTGTCCGGAAAGTAAAGGAAAATGAAGAATGGCATCTTCTCTATCTTGAAGAGAGAGCATACCGGGCATATCTGAATCCCGAATAATACAGTGAAGCCGGCAGATTCGCCGGCTTTCTGTTGTATAATGGGACAAGGTAAAACGATATGGGAAGAATCAGACAGCTTGATGCACAGACAGCAAATATGATCGCCGCCGGTGAGGTCGTTGAGAGACCGATGGGGGTCGTCAAGGAACTTGTGGAAAATGCCATTGATGCCGAAGCCACAAGAATCGATATCAGTATGGAAGAAGGCGGAATTCAGAAACTGACAGTCGCCGACAACGGTATCGGCATGGACAGCAGCGATGCCCAGATGGCATTTCAGCGCCATGCGACATCGAAGATCCGTTCCCAGAACGATCTCTGGTCGATTCATACCCTCGGTTTCCGCGGTGAAGCACTGCCGTCGATTGCCAGTGTCTCAAAACTGACGCTGACGACCTCGGACGGCAATGAGTCCACCCGTCTGGTCGTTGAATACGGAAAAACCGTTTCGGCAGGACCCTATCCCTGCAACCAGGGAACGGAAATCACGGTCGAAGGGCTGTTCTATCAGACACCGGCCCGGCTCAAGCATATGCGCAGCGGGGCCTATGAAGCTTCTCTGATTCAGAATGTGATCGGCAGCTTTGCCCTGTCGCATCCGGAGATATCGTTCCATCTTTACAGTGACGGCCGGGAAACGTTCATGACGACCGGACAGGGAAACCTTCTGGAAGTGATCTTCCAGGTTTACGGCAGAGCCGCATCGGAAAGTGCGGTTCCGGTGCAGTTCAGCGACTATGACTATCAGGTGTCCGGATATCTGATCAAGCCGTCTCTGACCCGTGCCTCCAGAAACATGATGCACGTATTCCTCAACGGCCGCATGGTCCGCACCTACCGTCTGTACAAGGCGGTTCAGGACGGTTACGAAGACTTTATCGTCAAGGGCCGCTATCCGATGTGCGTGCTGAATATTGAAATGGATCCGCATCTGCTCGATGTCAATGTCCATCCCTCCAAATGGGAGGTGCGTCTTTCCAAGGAAAACCAGCTGGAATATCTGATCCGGGACGAAGTGCGGAAGGCACTGCAGTCTTCACTGCTGGCACCGGCGGCAGAGATCCGTGCTGCCCGCACCGATTACTATGAACCGCTGTCATTTGATACCGATGCCCTGATCCGGGAAGCAGACCGCAGACAGGCACAGCCGAAACCGGTGCAGAGTGCCCTGTTTGAAGCGGAAGAAGAAAAACCGGCTGCCGTGACGGTCCTGCATGAGGAAAGCAGAACGGAAATCATGCGGGAGGCGGAAGAAGACCGGAAGGTTCTGGAAGCTGTTTCCGCAATACAGGAGCCGGCAGCGTCCTATACACCGGAAACGAGAAGCTTTCCGCATATGGATGTCATCGGCCAGCTTCATGAAAAGTTTATTCTCTGCGCCTGTGCCCGGGGGCTGATCATCATTGATCAGCACGCTGCCCAGGAGCGGGTTCACTATGAAGAGTTCTGTCAGAAACTGAACCGGAATCCGGTCATGACCGACTGTCTGGTGCCTCTGACCGTGCATGCCGGCAGCGATATTGTCAGCCGCGTTGATGAGCTGAATGAAGCAGCTTCCGACCTGCATGTGACATTTGAACCGTTCGGCAAAGATACGCTGATCGTCAGAAGCGTTCCTTCCTGGATGCAGGAGGTCGAGGAACAGCAGTTCCTGGAAGATGTGATCGATCAGTTCCGCAGTGAACGGGAAAGCAGATATACGAGAATGGAAAAGAAAAAGATCGCAACGATGGCCTGCCATCATTCGATCCGCTTCAACCGCAGCCTGACGATGGATGAGATGAAAGAGGTTGTCCGCCAGCTGTCGCTGTGTGAAAATCCGTACCACTGCCCGCACGGACGCCCGACGTTCATTACCCTTGATGAGAAGGAACTGACAAAGGAGTTCCTGCGATGAAGAAGGTGCTGGTGATTGCCGGACCGACAGCCTCCGGCAAGACGGCCCTGTCGGTAAAGCTGGCACAGAAGTACGGCTGTGAGATCATCAGCGGCGATTCGATTCAGGTTTACCGGGGCATGGATATCGGCTCCGGCAAGGTAACGGAAGAAGAAAAGCAGGGCATCCGCCATTATCTGATCGATATTCTTTCACCGACACAGGAATACAGCGCTGCCGACTTTCAGAAAGCAGCCCGGAAAATCATTGATGAAAGCGAAGACATGAAGATCATCTGCGGCGGCACCGGACTGTATCTCAAGGCCTGCCTGTATGACTATGTGTTTGCCGAGGAAGAAGGACCTTCCGCCGATCCGGAACTGGAGCAGTGCAGCAATGAAGAACTGTATGCAATGCTGAAGGAATGTGATCCGGTGCAGGCGGAAAAGATTCACGTCAACAACCGCCGGCGGCTGCTGCGGAGCCTTACGATTGCCAGGCGCAGCGGCCGGAGCCAGAGTGAACTCGAACGGGAACAGAATCATGAAATGATCTATGACGCCTATATTATCGGCTGTACGATGAACCGTGAGACACTGTACCGGCGCATCGACAGAAGAGTGGAACAGATGTTCGAAGCAGGTCTGAAACAGGAAGTCGAGACATTGCTGAAGGAAGGTGTGACATTTGCCCATCCTTCCATGAAGGGCATCGGCTACCGGGAATGGCAGGCATACTTTGAAGGCAGTTCTTCCGAAGAAGAAGTCATGGCAGAAATACAGAAACATTCCCGTCAGTTTGCCAAGCGCCAGTACACATGGTTCAATCATCAGATGCCGGTACACTGGTATGACATGACGGAAACAGATATCACAGCCCGCATTCTTGCGGATACGGAGAGGTGGATAAAATGGAAAACAGATCTTATCTGAAGAAAATAGAAAGCATCAACCGGCTGAACGGGATCCTGACCGGCATCATTATCGGCTGCATTGTCGGCATTCTGCTGATGGCGGCAGTGCTCTGGATGGGAGACAATTCTTCGTTCCTGACCCTTTCACTGGTCATCTGGGGATCGGTGATGGTCACTTCGATTCTGGTCAATCTGTTTATTGCGTCCAGCCGCAGCCGCGGTGTCAGACGCCGTATCGCTTCCCTGGAAACCACCGTATCCCAGCCCTTTGAAAAGACTTCCTTCAGAAGGGTGTCGGATGAGGTGCTGCTGGGCGGTGACTGGCTGGTATGCCATAACGGCTATGATTACCGCTTCTGGACAAGGGAGATCATTTCCCGCATTGAAGTCAGACAGCAGAAACAGAGTTCCGATAAAGGCATTCTGGAAATACATGTCAAAGGCTATCAGGTCGTGGAAGAAGTTCCTGTCACTTCTGCCGAAAAGGTGCGGAATGTTCTGAATGCATGGCTGAGCGGCACATTCACGGCATGATGATTGACTTTTGGTCAAACAGCGCTATCATAATATTCTGAAGAAAGGCAGGTGAATTGATATGAGTGAATTCAATCGTCCTGAAAATGCTTATACACAAAGCGGTGTTTCTCTGAACGCCTATATTACAAAGGTATTTACGATCATGGGAATCGGTGTTGCCCTGACAGCAGCCATTGCCTTCATCGGATATAGTTCCATGCTGAACGGAGGCTTCCTGGCAAATCTGGTTCTGGGTACGCCGTGGGTTTCCCTGGTCATTCTGCTGGCTGAACTGGGTATCGCTGTCGGCATGGGTGCCGGCCTGACAAAGTTCAATACAACGACACTGTATATCATGTTCTTCGTCTATTCGGCCCTGACCGGTGTAACCTTCTCGGTTCTGCCGTTTGCCTACGGACTGGGAACATTCGGAACAGCCTTCCTGTTTGCGGCAGTGCTGTTCATCAGCTGCGCCATTATCGGCCATACGACATCGGTTGATCTGACACAGTTCAGCGGTCTGCTGTTCGGTGCCCTGATCTCCCTGGTGATCGTATCTGCTGTCAGCCTCTTCATTCCGTCTCTGCGCGGAAGCCTGATCTTCGGCTATGCCGGACTGATCATCTTCCTGGGTCTGACGGCCTTCGATATGCAGAAGATCAAGCAGTACTACTATGTACAGGATGACAGGATCCAGGGCAACCTGGCTGTCTACAGCGCTTTCCAGCTGTATCTGGACTTCATCAATATTCTGATGTATATCCTGAGAATCCTCGGCAGCAGCAAATCCAGAAACTGAGAAACATCAAGGCTCCGGCAGGGAGCCTTTTTTCTTCGGAGCATCGGTTGTGCCTAAATTGCGGGTATGATATAAAATATGCACACAGGGACAGTTATGAAAGTCGAAGAATACAGATTGACAGAATATTATCATCAGTACATAACGATTGAAGCAGATGATCTGACGGATCTTCTGAAAGATCAGATCGAAATTCATGAAGATGACTGTTTTGCGCTTTGTTCGTCATACTGTGCCCGGGACGGCCTGCTGGAATTCAATGTTCTTTCCGTCGGCTCTTCCTGGGAGAACTGCACCCGCGGACTGGATGATGAACAGATGCTCGGTGTCTTTTCCATTGATCAGGTAATCGGCAGGGAAGCACGGATCGCCGAAAGTTCGCTGGAAATGCGGGAAAAGAACGAACCGTGGCTGGAACGGCGCGACTTCGGAACCGATGAGGATCTTCTCAGAACCAGATTTGATCCGCGCCTGGACAGTCTGCGCGATCCCTATTACCCGGATATTGTCCTGACCGGCATTGTTGTCAATCATGCCGTCAGGGAATATGATATGCGCATCACCGGCGTCAAGGGTCCCTTCCTGACGGGTACCATCGAAGAGGAACCGGAAGAAGATATCGGCATTCATTTCGATGATCCGATCTGGGCCCTTCCCTATCTGAACAACGGCGAATGCCGCCTGTTTGCCCTGTTTGCGGGTGAAAACCTTACCGAGGATCAGATTGCGGCCAGAGACCGCATCATCCGTGAGATGGACAAGGCCGGCATTTCTTTCAGCGGCATTTCGATCCGCAGCTGAATCGAGGTATTATGAGCAAATCCAGAGAACTGAAATATACCTGCCCGTACTGCGGCAGGGAATTTGACATCACCGTCTATGAGAGTGTGAATACGGAAACCGATCCCGATCTCAGGGATGCCTGCCTGAGCGGCGACATCTTCCGTCATTCCTGTCCGCACTGCCACACGGATTTCATGGTCCAGTATCCGCTGGTCTATGCCGATCCGAAACATAAGTTTGTCCTGTGGCTGTCGCAGGGAACCGGGGAAGAGGCAGCCATGCGGGCTTCCGCCAGACCGCTGCTGAAGCAGGGATACCGCCTGCGCCGCTGTGCGACGGTCAGGGAATTCACTGAAAAGATCCAGATCTTTGAAGACGGTGTTTCCGATATTGCCGTGGAACTGGCAAAATATGACAGCTTCATAGAGTTCATTGACAGCCGCAACGGTAATCCCCAGGATGTGACTTCGGTCGAGTATCAGAATGTCAGTGACGGCGTCATGAAGATCAATGTCCGCACCGATGACAAAGGCCTTTCCTTCCTGATTCCCCTCAATCTTCTGGAAGAGGAGATCCGGGCCGAAAGCGACCGCTTTGAAATCAATGAGGAAGACTTCCCGCTGATCAACAGCGACTGGATCATTTCTCTGTTCATGGAATCTTCCGGACAGGCGTAAGCCTGTTTTTTCTTTTGCTATAATGGGGATGCAGACATTGATAATGCTGCAGAACGGAGAATTATCATGGCAATCAGAAAACTGACGATCCTCCATTCGAATGATATGCATGGAGACTTTCTGCCGCAGCTGAACGAAAATGAAGAAACAGGAGGCCTTGTACGTCTGAGCGGCTATGTCAATCAGGTCCGGAAAGAACAGCCGGATACGATTTTTGCCATTGCCGGAGACATGTTCCGCGGATCTGTGATCGACAGTGAATATATGGGACTGTCAACCATCGATCTGATCAACGTACTGAATCCGGATGTTGCCGCAATAGGCAATCATGAAGTCGATTACGGTCTGGCACATCTGCTGTTTCTGGAAAAGTGCGCCCGCTTTCCGATCATCAATGCCAATCTGTTTGTGACCATGAACAATACCAGGCTTTTTCTGCCGTATCTGAATGTTGAATGCGGCGGACTGCGCATCATGTTCATCGGCATCCTGACGGAAGAAGTGCTGGCCGTGACAAAAAATGAAAAAGTCATCGGAACCTTTATCGATGTCATGGATGCCGCAAGAGAGGTCGGGATCATCTGTGACAACTACCGTACCAGCAGGACCGACATGACGATCCTGCTGACACATCTCGGCATTGAGGAAGACAGAAAGCTGGCAGAATATATGGATCCGAGGTGGGGCGTGGACATCATCATCGGCGGTCATTCCCATACATATATGGAAACCCCCGAGATCATCAACGGCATTCCGGTCGTTCAGGCCGGCAAGGGCACCGGACAGATCGGCCGCTTCGATATCGAATATGACACCTGGCGGAAACGGATCCGCAGCTACAGCTGGCAGTGCGTGCCGATCAATGAACATACTGCTCCGAAAGATGAGGTTCTGGAGAAACTGCTGGAGCGGTACCGGAATGAAACAGATATGAAATATCACCGGATCCTGACCCGTCTGAAACGGAAACTGACACATCCTGCCCGCAATCAGGAAACAGAGATCGGCAATCTCTATGCCGACCTGCTGCAGGAAGACAGTTCCTTTGACATCATGCTGATGGGGTCGGGGGCATTGAGAAAAGAAGAACTGGGGCCGATCGTCGAATATCAGGACATGCTCGAGAACACACCGTTCGACAGTGAAGTCTATATGCTGGAAGTGACCGGTGAACAGTTCCGGAGGATGGTGCTCCATATCCTCAGGGATGAAGCATGGGAAGGACATACCGAGTTTTATCAGTTCTCAAAGGGCGTGCACATCCGGTATAAGAAGAGCACCCGGGAACTGAAGGAATTCACATTCCGGGGTGAGGAGATCAGAGATGACATGCGGCTGAAGATTGCCCTGCAGACATATCATTACAACAGCTTTGACGAATTCCTGGGCGTACCGCTGAAGGAAGTGAAGAAAAATATGCCGCCGCGCATCGTCATAAGTTCTCTGAACAATATCGTTGAGGAATACTTTGCGCTGCATCAGGGGCTCGATGCCCATGTGGAAGGAAGACTGGTCCTGGAAGAATGAGTACCGAAGAAAAGAAAGAACTTCATATGAAGCAGGCAGGAGGATATATCTCCTATCTGGAAGAAACAAAAGAAAAAATATATGACAAAAAAATGAAGGAGGAACTGTCTCTGCTGATCCGGCAGCTGCGGGATCTCAGAGACCTTCAGTACTGGTTTGACAGCGGCGAAAGGGAACTTGACCGTCTGTATGACCGCTATATGCCGTATCTGAACACGATCCTGGAAAACTATCTGAAGCTGGAAGGAAGCTGGAATTTCACGGAGCTGGAAAAAGTCAGAGGGCAGCTGGCAAAGATCCTGCCGGAATTCAGGGATACGATGCGGGTCATCATGGAAATCCTGCCTGAAGATGAGATGGCCGATGCCCGGGCCGAAGTCAAGGCAAAAGAGGCAAAGGAAAAACTGGATCAGCAGTTTCAGCGGCTGCTGCCGGCAGAACAGGAAGAATAACAGACAGAAAAAGGCTGCAGCGTCTGCTGCAGCCTGTACTGTATCTGTCAGTAGCCGAATACGGATTCGGGACGGATGCGGCACGGAGCACCGTAGCCGGCATCACATTTTCTGTCATATCCTACCCATCCGCAGCCGAAGGAGAAGTCACCGTTCCAGTGCTGGGCATAGTAGGAGAAGTCGGATCCGTCACCCAGATAGATGATTTCGACGTGGCAGTGCGGACCGGTGGAGTTGCCGGCTGAGCCGACTCTTCCGACATAGTCACCGGCGGAGAGAATGGTTCCTGCCGCAACCGGTGAGTTCAGCATCATATGCGCATAGCCGATGGCATAAAGCGAACCGTTGACAACAGTCAGCTGGTATACCTGGTTGCCGCCGCCGGCAGCACCGCCCTGGGCAGAACCGCACCAGTTGCCGAGGTAGCCGTAAGTCGGACAGCCGTTGGCTGAGGCAAGAACAACACCGTTGCCGACAGCGACAATGGTTGTTCCGACAGATGCCGCAAAGTCCATGCCGAGATGCGGATAGGCACCGTAGCCGTCATAGGACCATGTACCGGCACTGCGGTAGCCGCCCGGAACAGGGTATGTCCAGCCGTTGGTGGTGATCGTTACATCATCCAGTCTTCCGGCTCTGATCAGTTCGATCATCATTGAGTTCAGCTCGGCAATATTGCTGGCAACCTGGTCAGACTGGCTTCTGATCTTCGCTTCCTCTTCCATGGCAGCCTTGCGGACCATTTCCATTTCGGTCTGCTTTACGATGATTTCATTCTGCTGCTGTTCAAGCCAGAGCTTGATATCTTCAAGTTCCTGCTTCTGAACTTCCATTTCGGCCTTGGCGGTTTCCATTTCCTCACGCTGGGTGTTCAGCTTTTCGCGGAGAACCTTCATGTCATCAAGGATCTTCTGGTCATACTGGGAAATGGCACTCAGACCGTTGGAAATGCGCAGGAACTCTTCAAAGCTGTCGGCACCCATCAGGATATCGGTGAACTTGTTGAGACGCATCGAAGACTGGGAGATTTCCATCCGGGTCCTGATCTTCTCGTTGGCAGCGTCGATCTCTGCCTGGGTGGCATCGATTTCCTTCTGCTTGTTGTCGATTTCAATCTGCTTGTTGTCAATTTCAACCTGCTTGGCAGCGATATCATTGACCGTCTGATTGATTTCAACCTGCTTGGCATCGATTTCCGTCTGGTAATTCTGGATCTTCAGACCGTAATCGGCAATGTTCTTCTTGATGTCCTCTTCCTGTGCTTTCAGAGCTTCCAGCTGTTCATTCAGCGAGGTGGAAGAAGATTTCAGATACTCATTGTAGCCCTGGCAGGCTTCATAGTCTTCATCTTCAAGACCGCCGGACTGCGTACACCGTTCTTTCCAGTATTCCGTATCGGTATAGGGCGGATCTTCCGCCAGGACCGGCTGAAAAGGCACGATGCTCAGAGCCATGCATATACTCAATATGGGAGCGAAAACTTTTCTCATACCGTTAACCTCAATAATACAATTATGCATTATAGCATACTGATGTGAATTCTCTGCAAATATGATAAAAGACGGTATCTGCTGCACTTATTCATGAAATACAGAAAAAGCTTCCGGAGAAGCTTTTGAAAGGGGATGTATATCAGGGTTTCAGATCCACTCTTTCGGCAGATCCTTGAATGATACAAGTTCAATGTTATTGTCTCTGACCCAGTTCTTTACGGCATCGCTTGTCATTGCCTCAAGATCCTTGGGACGGCAGAGGGTAAAGCTTGTCAGTCTGAAGAGATCGGCATCGGCATAGCCGCAGTGGGATACGATATAGCCGTATTCCTGATTCAGGATCTCTCCCTTGTCTGAAGTAATATAGGAAATCGGATCTTCGTTCAGCTGTGCTTCCGGGCCGCCCCATACATACCATCCCATGCCGGCTTCCTTGACTTCCGGTCTGTCCATGAAGGCAACGGAACACAGTACGCCGTATTCCTTCGCCAGAGTTCTTGTGACTTCATCGGTTGTCTTTGTGCCGTAGGCATGGTTGTGGATATAGTCCGGCTTATGTCCGACCAGTTCGATATAGCGTTCGATCTGGGCCTTGAATTCAGCATAGAGCTCATCTCTGTGTGCTGCCAGATGGTCATGATCATTTTCATCGGTATCCAGGGCTCTGTTTTCCTTTGAGCCGAGGAAGGTTCCGTCTTCATGGGTCAGCGTCGGCAATCTGTCATGGCCGAGAATGGAAGGCCCGGTGGATGCGTTGAGATCGATGCCGAAGGCAATCTGATCGAGATAGGGACGGATCCATTCCGTGCATTCTTCGATCCAGGGCATATTGGCAAACATGCCGGTATTTCTGACTACACCGCTGCGGATGCCATGAATGCAGCCGAGAGAAACCGCTCTGGTGATTCCGTAGTCATCGCTCTGTACTAATAATTTCATATCTCAATCTCTCTTTCTGTTTTAAAGCCGGGGAGGATTGTCTCCTCCCTGGCAGAATATCAGTTTTCTTCTGTTTTTGCTTCCTGGGCAAGCATCTGCCTGTCATAGGCCTTGACGAAAGGCACGTAGGCAAGAACGATGACTGCGAACAGGACACAGCCCCAGATCAGGCCGCTGACACCGTAGTTCATCAGGTTGCCGACAAAGAACGGAAGGTTTGCGGCATTCTGACCGCCGGTACCGTTAGAATAGCTGAGCAGGCCGATCATCTTCAGAAGATGTGTTCCGAATACGGATACGGTCGGAGCAATGAGAACCCACGGTACGAAGAAAATCGGATTCAGGATCATCGGCATGCCGAAGTAGACAGGTTCGTCAACGCCGAACAGGGCCGGCAGGAAGCCGAGTCTGGAAATGGACTTTCCGGATTCAGACTTGCAGAAGATCAGGGCAGCAATGATCATCGGAATGGAACCGGAGCCGTAGCTCAGGGCGTCGCCGATGTACATGTGCGGCAGCGGCTGACCGGCCTGGAAGGCACTCATGTTTTCCATCTGCAGCTGCATGAACAGCATCATAATGATCGGACCTACCGTCATGCCGCCGTGAATGCCGCAGAACCAGAGACCGTACAGGACGATCATCAGCAGCCAGCCGCCGAAGACGTTGGCGCCGACAGCATTCAGAGGTGCGGATACGATCGTATAGATCAGCTGGTGGAAGGAACCGAGAGAAGTTCCGGCAAATACAGCGTTGAGAATTCCGAACAGAATCATGGCAATGGCGCCCGGAATGATGCTGGTGAACTGGGCGGATACCATCGGCGGAACCTGTTCCGGAAGCTTGATGACAATGTTGTACTTCTGGCAGAACTTGAAGATATAGCCGACAACGAAGGCAATGATGATGCCTGTGAACATGCCGGATGCACCGAGCCAGTTGACCGGCAGGGAAGCAGGTGCGAACGGTTCTTCAGGAATGACATACGGTGTAACGATCAGGAAGCAGACCATGGATACCAGACCGACAGCGATATCAGACTTTGAGCACTTGTGTACTCTGGCAAACTGCAGGGCAACAAGGAAGGATACGTAGACACCGAACATGCCGATTGTCCACTGATAGATGACATTGAGAACGCCCTTGATTCCGGCGGAAGTGATGAAGGCCTGGTAGGCATCGATACCGATGCCGTTGAACAGGGCAACGAAGCCGCCGATCATGGTGACCGGCATCAGCATCATGAATGCGCCCTGAATGATATTGAGTACACTGTTCTGAGCAAATTTACTTGAAATTGCAATCAGCTTGTCTAGGAACTTTTCCATTTCTCTCTTTCTCCTCTGTTTTTTCACGACGCTGATCGGGCGTCTCTGTGAAAGCGCTTTTAGTTCACAGCCATAATATAGCGCTGCATAAAATATATGTCAATAACATATATGCAAAATTGAAACATATTTTATTTCTGAAATGCATTTCATTTTCGTTTGCGCTATAATGATTACAGTTAGGAGTCCTTTATGAACATACTTGAACTGATGGATGCTTCGGCAAGTTCCTTTTCCAAAACTGACAGACATATCTATGAAATGATCAAAAAGTTTCCGAATGAGTTCGCTTCCCACAGCATTACCGATATTTCCAGCAATGCCTCGGCGACCAAGCCGGCTCTGACCCGCTTTGCCAAAAAGCTCGGCTTCAGCGGTTTTGCGGAACTGCAGTATCAGCTGGCACAGGATCTGAAAAGCATGAAAGAAAATCCTGCCGGCGTTTCCAACGGCAGCAAATATGCCACCCTGATCCTGCAGACGGAAAAGTCTGCCGACAGGGTAAAAATAGGAAAACTGATCCGGCGGATGAGAAGCAGCCGCAAAGTCATTCTGATGGGATCCAATCTTTCCCGGCTGCCGGCCGAAGAAATGCTGATAACGCTCTCTCTGGATGACAAAATCTGTTCCATGATGCCGCAGACCGATATGATGCCGTTTGAATATGCAGAAAACGATATGATCATTATCTATTCTGCCATCAGCGGCACATCCCATCAGGAATTCCTGAAGAATTTCCGGCATGAGAATGTCACAAAACCGTATCTGGTTCTGATCACAGTGAATTCCAAGCATCCGCTGCGCCATAACTTTGATGAAGTGATCTGCCTGCCGACTCTGCCGCTGGCAGGAACCACCAGCACAGCCCTGTCAGATACCTTTTCTTTCCTGATGTTCAATGATGTTGTTTCCCAGGAACTCCATAAAGTGAAACATGGCTGATTCTTCACATAATTTTACATATTTATTACATATTTGACTGACAGTCAAACTGTACATTAAAGATGCAGAGAAAAAGATCTGCCTGAGTGAATGCTCCCCCTTAGCAGTCAATCAGTGATTTCTATCCCCTTATAAATTAGAAAAGAAAAAAAGAGAAGAGACCCGACGGGGTCTTTTCTCTTTCTGCATGATAAGATAATTAAAGTATGACGGAAGAACTGAACAGAAAAATCAGAAAGACCCTGCAGGAAAAAGGCAGATGTGTCATATCGATTGACGGCCGCTGCGCCTCCGGCAAATCAACGCTGGGAGAAAGACTGAAGGTGGAGTGGAACGGAAATCTTTTTCACATGGATGACTTTTTCCTCAGACCGGAGCAGAGAACACCGGAGAGATATCAGACACCGGGCGAGAACGTGGATCATGAGCGCTTCCTGGAAGAAGTGCTGATTCCTCTGTCGGAAAAAAGAGACTTTTCCTATGTGCCGTTTGACTGCAATGTCATGAAACTGTCGGAACAGCCGGTATCTGTCAGGGATCATCCGGTAACAATCATTGAAGGAAGCTACAGTCAGAGGGATGACCTGCGGAAGTATTACGATATCAATGCCGCAATTGACATCGATCCGCAGCTGCAGCTGGAGCGGCTGGCAAAAAGAAATCCTCAGAAACTGCAGATGTTCATTGACCGCTGGATCCCGCTGGAGGAGATGTATTTTCAGACATATCATATTTATGAACGGGCAGATATCATCCTTCATGCCGGCAGGGACTGAGCCTTATGGCTGAAACAGCGGACAATGAATCAAAAAGCAGATATTATTCCAGAGCGAAAATAGTGTAAGATATTAATGGTTATATATTAATAAGGAGATCATATGCCAAAGAACCCCGTATGCCCGCATTGCGGCAGCAGAAATGTTACAAACGTTGAAGAATTTTACCGCTGTGAAGACTGCCATTCCGATTTCGGACGTGTGCCGTATTCAGATGACGGTGTGCCGATGGTGGATGCCGTAACCGGTCTGCGCTTCCGGTTCGGAGATTTCATTACCGGTTCGGTGCATCTGCGTTTTGCACAGGAAGATGATGACTGCCTGTATGAAGTCTATGATGCCAATGAAGGCGGCATCGACAAGTATGCGGACGTGCTGAGTCTTGAGGAATGGACGAATCTGAAGAAGAAGCTGTTCGAAAACCTCTATATGTATGACTGGGACAGAAGCTTCATTCCGGTAAATGACGGCCGTGAGATCCGCGGCAACAATGAATGGCTGTTCAGCATCATCGTCAGTGAGGATGAAGAGTATACCTACAGCGGCGTGGATGCCTACCCGGTATACTGGGACAGATTCATGAGAGTACTGGAGCCGTTCTTCAAAAAACTGGAACAGCACTGAGACAGCCTGACAAGGTTGTCTTTTCTTTTTGCGGTGATAAAATGGTATCGCGTAATTAACAGGGGTGTTTTTTATGAAGATACTTGTTGCCGGAGCGGGCAAGGTCGGAAGAGCCGTTACGCGGGAACTGACGGAAGAAGGCCATGATATAACACTGATTGACATGAACAGGAAAGTCCTGGAAGATGTCATGAGTAAATATGATGTAATTACACTTGCCGGAAACGGTGCCGCAATGACCACCTTAAAGGAAGCGGGCATTGAAGACATCGATGTTTTTATTGCGGCAACAAATGCGGATGAAGTCAATCTGCTGAGCTGTGTTACGGCCAAGGCGCTGAATCCGAAGATTCATACGATTGCCCGTATCCGTGACCCGGAATATGTCGAACAGGCATATTCCATGCAGAACGTCTTTGAGATGTCGCTGGTTGTCAATCCCGAAAGGTCGGCTGCCAATGAAATTGCCCGCCTGCTGAAATATCCGGGATTTTTAAAGAGAGAGGCATTTGCCAAGGCAAAGGTTGAAATTGTCGAGCTTCGTATCGGCCACCATTCACAGCTGGCAAATGTACAGCTGAGCAAGCTGTCGCAGAAGACCCGCTGCCAGGTTCTGGTATGTGCCGTTATCCGTGACGGCCGCAGTATCATGCCGGACGGAAGCTTTGTGATGAAGGAAGGGGACCGCATCTTCGTGACCGGTGCACCGGATCAGCTCCATGACATGCTGACGCACATCGGCGTCATCAACATGCCGGTCAGCCATGCCGTTATCATGGGCGGCGGCCGTATCTCCTATTACCTGGCAGAGGAACTGCACAAGTCCCATATCACCTCGACGATCATCGAAATGGATGAGGAAAAATGCCGTCAGCTTTCGGCAGCACTGCCGTATGCGACGATCATCAATGCCGATATTTCCGACCGTTCGGTGCTGGAAAGCGAGGACATCCGCGATTATGATGCCGTCATTTCCCTGACCGGAATGGACGAACTGAATATTGTCACTTCCATGTATGCCCATGCCCACAACGTTCCCCAGATCGTGACCAAGCTGGGACGCGGCGATGAGTCGGAACTTCTCGACAGCATGCCGATCGGTTCAATCGTATGCCCGAAGGACCTGTGCACAATGCATATCGTCCGCTACGTCAGGGCCATGCAGGCCAAGAAAGGCGCAGCCAAGACCATCCACAGAATCGCTGACGGCTATGCCGAAGCAATCGAATTTGAAGTGGATGAAGATACCCTTCATATCGGAGAGGAACTGCGTACCATGAAGACAAAGAAAGATGTACTGATTGTCTCCATCATTCACGGTTCCACCCCTGAGATTCCCAACGGAAGCTCGTCATATCAGAAAGGAGACACCGTTGTTGTTGTCACCAGCAAGGACAATATGATCCTGCAGCTCAACGACATCTTTGAATCGTAGGCCTATGAATTTCAAACTGATCTGGAGGATCATCGCCTACATTCTTCTGATTGAAGCCGGTCTGATGATGCCGGGGCTGGGAATCAGCCTGGTAAGGCATGAGTCGGCTGCTTCGGCGGCGTTCCTCAAATCCATTGCGATCATCCTGGCTGTGTCCGGGATATTGCTGCTAATCACAAGACATTACCGGAAAGGCAGATTCTATTCCCGTGAAGGACTTCTGACGACAGGCCTGACCTGGATCATGATGAGTGCCCTGGGATGTCTTCCGTTCTATCTGTCCAAAGCAATCCCGAGCTATGTCGATGCCATGTTTGAAATGGTCTCGGGATTTACGACCACCGGTTCGTCGATTCTGCCGGAAGTGGAATCGATGGCCCACGGTCTTCTGTTCTGGCGTTCCTTTTCACACTGGATCGGCGGTATGGGCGTGCTGGTCTTCCTGCTTGCCATCGTTTCTCTCGGCGGCAAGGGCGAAGGCTTCACCCTGCATATTCTGAAGGCAGAGTCACCCGGTCCGGCAGTCGGCAAGATGGTGCCGCGCATGAAGGACACTGCCAAGATCCTGTACCTGATTTATTTCGGGCTGACAGTCCTGAACATTTTATTCCTGGTCATCGGCGGCATGCCGATGTTCGAGGCAGTCTGTACGGCCATGGGTACGGCCGGAACCGGCGGCTTCGGAGTCAAAAATGACTCGATGGCGTCCTATTCCCCGTATCTGCAGAATGTTACGACCGTCTTCATGTTCCTGTTCAGTGTCAACTTCTCGATCTATTACATGATTCTGCTGAGACAGTTCAAGGCAGCCTTCGGTGATGAGGAACTGAGACTGTTCCTGGTCATGATCTTTGCCAGCATCGCACTGATTGCCTGGAATGTTTCGCCGCTCTACAAGAGCATGGAAGAAACGATCCGCCACAGTGCCTTTACGGTCGGAACGGTCATGTCCACAACCGGATATGCGACAACCGACTTTGATCTCTGGCCGCCGTTCTCGAAAGCGATCCTGCTGTTCCTGATGATGGTCGGCGCCTGTGCCGGAAGCACCGGCGGCGGCATGAAGCAGGTCAGACTCCTGCTGTTATGGAAAAGCCTGCGCCGCAATCTGCACAAGTCACTGCATCCGACGGAAGTCCGTTCGGTCATTGTCAACGGCAGAGCCATGGATGAAGATATTCTGAGCAACACCAATGCCTATCTGATCGCCTATGTGATCATCGTCATCGGCAGTGTTCTGGTGCTGTCTCTGGACGGCTTTGATTTTGAAACAAACTTCTCGGCCGTCATGGCAACCTTCAACAATATCGGTCCGGGCTTCCACGCTGTCGGACCTACCTGCAACTTCGCCGCCTACAGCAATCTTTCCAAGATCGTCATGATCGCGGATATGCTGGCGGGACGACTGGAAATCTATCCGATCCTGATCCTGATTTCCAAGAGCACCTGGAAGAAAGCCAGATGAACAATATCCAGACCGTTATCGCGCGGTCTGGTTTTTTTTCGGAACGGACCGGCATATGATGTTACATAACGGTGTAAGGAAATAGTTATCGATAAAGCGCTTACATGCTATAATAATTTTACGAAAAGGAGATATTTAAAAGATGTTAGTAAACATTAGTTCACCATTAAAGAGAGATGAGATCAAGGCACTTCTTGAAGCAAGCGAAAATCCGACATTCAAGTTTGTCAAGATGAAGACACCGATCGAAATGCAGTTCGAAGTCACCTACGCAGACGGCACAGACGGCGATCCGTGCTCCTATGCCAAGAAGCTCATCAAGGCCCAGCCGTGGGGTGCTGTTCTGATGGTCCGTGCCCTGATCGAAGGCCAGGCATTCACAGGCGGCAAAGTAGGCTGATCGGAAATGAGGCATCCGTTTTTCGGATGTCTTTTTCATCTGTAATTAGAAGGAGATAATCTATATGGCATTCAGAAAAGACTTTCTCTGGGGCGGTGCGACCGCAGCCAATCAGTTTGAAGGCGGCTGGAATGAAGGCGGCAAGGGTCCGGGTGTACCGGATCATATCCGCGGCGGCACGGTAGACACACCGCGTCTCTGGGATAAGGAAATCGATCCCGAAGTATACTATCCGTCACACCAGGCGGTAGACTTCTATCATTTCTACAAGGAAGATATTGCCCTCTACGGAGAGATGGGATTCAAGTGCTTCCGTCTGTCCGTCAACTGGTCCCGTATCTATCCGAACGGCGATGAGGAGAAACCGAACAAGGAAGGACTGGCGTTCTATCACGACGTATTTGCCGAATGCAAAAAGTACAACATTGAACCGCTGGTTACGATCTCCCATTATGAACTGCCGTGGGGACTGAGTGAAAAGTACAACGGCTGGGTCGGCAGACCGGTCATTGACTGCTATGTCCGCTATGCCAGAACACTGTTTGAAGAATACAAGAATGAGGTCACATACTGGCTGACATTCAATGAGATCAATATCGGTGTACAGCCGTTCGGAAGAATCATGTCCCTCGGCATGCAGGGCAAAGATCACGAACCGATGTTCCCGACTGAACCGGAAACACCGGAAGAGGCTTCCGACAGATTCACGGCTCTGCACAATCAGTTTGTGGCCAGTGCCAAGGCAGTGCGTCTGGGTCATTCGATCAATCCCAAAAACAAGATCGGTCTGATGATTGCCGGCTCCCTGAGCTATCCGTTTACACCGAACCCGCTTGATGTCAAGGAAACCCAGGACAGAATGAACATGTCCAACTGGTTCTGCGGCGATGTTCAGGTCAGAGGTCATTATCCGTACTATGCAAAGAGATACTTCCGTGATCATAACATCAACGTGCGCATGGAACCGGGTGATTCCGAGATCCTGAAGATGGGCACCGTAGACTTCTACAGCTTCTCGTATTACATGAGCAGCTGCGTCAGTGTTGATCCGGAAGCTCTCAAGGGCTCCGGCAATATGTTCACGGGCATTGTCAATCCGTATCTGAAGGCTTCCGACTGGGGCTGGCAGATCGATCCGGAAGGACTGAGAATCTATCTGAACGAAGTATACGGCAGATACGAAATCCCGCTGTTCATCGTTGAAAACGGTCTCGGCGCCAATGACGAAAGAGGCGAAGACGGCAAGTTCCATGATGACTACCGCATCAACTACCTCAGAGATCATATCAAGGCCATGAAGGAAGCAGTCGATGACGGTGTCGACCTGATGGGATACACCATGTGGGGCTGCACCGACCTGGTATCCGCTTCCACCGGCGAAATGAAGAAGAGATACGGCTTTGTCTATGTTGACAGAGACAACGACGGCAACGGTGACTTCCACCGTGAAAGAAAAGACAGCTTCTGGTGGTACAAGAAGGTCATCGAGTCCAACGGCGAAGACCTTGACTGACATCCGATATTGCGAACAAAAAGGGAGACAGGGAATTCCCTGTCTCTCTTGCCGAAAACAGAAAGGAACATATAATTATGAGTTTTCCACAGGGATTTTTATGGGGCGGCGCGACAGCTGCCAACCAGGTTGAAGGCGCCTGGAACGAAGGCGGCAGAGGACCCGCCAAGACCGATGTGACAACCGGCGGAACCGTTTCCGAACCGCGTTACATCACGTATCTTGATAAGGACGGCAAGCCGGGCAAGATCAACCAGTTTGAACGTCTGCCGGAAGGCGCAAGGTACTATGTCAATCCGGATTACTATTATCCGAACCATAAGGCCGTAGACCAGTATCATCATTACAAGGAAGATATCGCACTGTTTGCGGAAATGGGATACAAGGTATACCGCATGTCCATTTCCTGGTCAAGACTGTTCCCGAAGGGAATTGAAAAGACACCGAACGAAGAAGGTGTCGAACATTACCGGAAGGTATTCCAGGAACTGCGGAAATACGATATCGAACCGCTGGTAACGATCTGGCATTTTGACACACCGCTGTATCTGGAACAGGAACTGGGCGGCTGGCAGAACCGTGAACTGATCGATCACTATGTCCGCTTTGCGACAACCTGCTTCACCGAATACAAGGGTCTGGTCAAATACTGGCTGACCTTCAATGAAATCAACAACGAATGTGCATTCATCGACATGGTCAATGAAATGCTGCACATGACAAAGGAAGAAGAGGATGCCCGTTACCGTGAAGCATATCAGCTGCTTCACTATCAGCTGGTTGCCAGTGCCAAGGCAGTACAGATCGGTCATGCCATCGATTCCGAAAACATGATCGGCTGCATGCTGTCAACAGCCTGTGCCTATCCGATGACCTGCGACCCGGCTGATATTCTCAAGACCGAGCACTCCTGGGAAAATGCCATCTTCTACTGCGGTGACGTGCATGTCTTCGGCGGCTATTCACCGTTTGTACAGAGACTGTGGAGAGAACACGGCTGCGAAGATCTCGACATTACCGAGGAAGACCTGGCCGAACTGGCTGCCGGAACGGTTGACATGTATACGTTCTCCTATTATTCATCCGGTGTCGTAACGACGCACGATGTTACGGAAAAGGCCGGCGGAAACATGTCCACCGGAGCCAAGAATCCGTATCTGCAGTACAGTGACTGGGGCTGGTCACTCGATCCGACCGGCATGCAGTATTTCCTGGAAAAGATCTATGACCGCTACCGTATTCCGCTGATGATCGTTGAAAACGGTCTGGGTGCCTACGATACGGTTGAAGAAGACGGATCCATTCATGACCAGTACCGTATCGACTACTACCGTCCGCATATTCAGGCCATGAGCAGAGCCATTGAAAACGGTGTTGATCTGATCGGCTATACGACCTGGGGATGCATTGACGTTGTCTCAGCCGGAACCGGTGAAATGAGAAAACGCTACGGCTTCATCTATGTCGACATGGACGATGAAGGCAAGGGCTCCATGGCCCGCTCCAGAAAGGATTCGTTCTTCTGGTACAAGAAGGTCATCGCTTCCAACGGCGAAGATCTCGACTGAGTAAAAATCATTGAGGAGAAGAACCCGGCAGGGTTCTTTTCTTCCGGTGCTGACAATGAAAAAACAGGAAACAGTTTTCAGAACTTTGCTGAAAATTGTTTCTTTTTTACAGGCGCTGTCATTGACAGCACCTGTCATCATCCTGTAACATCACAGTTGTAAACCTGTGATTGGGAGATCAAACATATTGGCAGCTCCAAGAGAGCCGGGGCAAGGTGCGAGCCCGGCAGCCAGGCGGTATGCAAATGGACCCATGAGGGCATGATGAAAGCTTCGGCAAGTATTTCATGACGCAGTGCCGGCGTTAAAAGGCAGAAAATGTGATTGCATTTTCGACGAGAGAGCAGCTTCGCTGCTAATAAAGGTGGTACCGCAGGCATAACGCTTGTCCTTTGGATGGACAGGCGTTTTTTGTTTCAGGAACACAGTGGAAAATGCAGAAAGACAAAGAGGAGGGAAATCACATGAAAAAACTTACTACAGCATTGCTCGCAGCTTCTCTGATTTCTGTACTGACAGGATGCTCGGCTCCGGCCGCATCAGACAATTCAGGCGGTGAAACATCGGACAGAACGATCCGTGTTGCCGTCATCAAGCAGCTTGACCACGCGTCTCTGGACGAAATTGCCGATGCCATTACGGCTGAACTGGATGTTCTGGCCGAAAAGAACGGTGTCACGATTGAATATACGGTAGATTCCGGACAGAATGATCCGACGACCCTGCAGCAGTATGCAGCCCAGTATGTCGGCGACAACGTCGATGTCATCATTCCGATTGCCACGCTGGCAGCCCAGACCATGGCAGGTGCCACCGAAGATTCCGGCATCCCGGTCGTCTATGCGGCGATCTCCGATCCGGAAGCTGCCGAGCTGACCGGCATTGCCAATGTCAGCGGCACTTCCGATGCCCTGAATACAGAGCAGATCATGGACATGATGTTTGCCATGAATCCGGATATCAGGACTGTCGGCCTGCTGTATTCGCAGTCGGAAAAGAATTCCGAAAAGCCGATTGCCGAAGCCAAGGCATATCTCGATGCCAAAGGCATTGCCTATGAAGAAAAAACCGGCAATACCAACGATGAAGTCATTCAGGCCGTCAGCGCACTTGTCGCGGCAGATGTCGATGCCGTATTCACACCGACCGACAATGTCGTCATGGCGACGGAACTGACCATTGCCGAAACCCTGGCAGATGCCGGCATTCCGCACTATACGGGAGCTGACTCCTTTGTCAGAAACGGTGCCTTTGCGACCTGCGGCGTCAACTATACGGATCTCGGCACAAAGACAGCCGATCTTGCCTATGAGGCAGTCACCGGCGGCATGGACAGTCTGGAAGACTATTATCTGATGGACGGCGGCATCATCACCGTCAATACCGAAACAGCCGCAAAGCTGAATCTCGGCAATTATGCGGACGTGTTCGCATCCTTCGGAACACTGAGTGAAGTCACAACCAGCGAAGAATAACAACAGGGAAAGGAAGGCAGTATGGCATTTATCATTCAGACAGCACTGACACTCGGCTGTATCTATTCCCTGGTAGCTCTGGCACTGTTTCTGAGCTACCGGGTGCTGGATATTGCCGATCTTACGACCGACGGCTGTTTTGTCCTCGGCATGGCAGTGGCAGTAACGGCCGCAATCGGCGGTCATCCCGTTCTCGGGCTGCTGCTGGCAGTGATCGCCGGCGGTGCGGCAGGCTTCGTGACTGCCTTCCTGCAGACCCGCATGGGTGTGCCTTCAATTCTGGCCGGTATTGTCACCAATACCGGACTGTATACGATCAATCTGATGGTCATGGGTTTTTCCAGCAATGCCAGCCTGCTGAAACAGGCAACGGTGTTTACGATGTTCAGGGAAATTGTTCCGCTCGGCACCTGGAGTCAGCTGATCCTGGCGGCAGTGACTGCCCTTGCGGCAATGGCAGCCGTCAGATGGTTCCTGTCCACCAGACTGGGTCTTTCCATCCGGGCGACCGGTGACAACCGGGAAATGGTTGCGGCATCCTCCATCAATCCGCGCTTTACGATTACCGTCGGGCTCGTTGTGGCCAACTGCTTCACGGCACTCTCCGGAGCCCTTGCCGGTCAGCTGCAGAAATCGGCAGACATCAATTCCGGCACCGGCATTGTGGTGATCGGACTGGCCTGCCTGATCATCGGTGAAACGGTCATCGGCGGCCGGAAATCCATTACCCGCAATATTGCCGCATGTCTTGCCGGCAATATCATCTACCGCTTCATCTATGCCCTCATCCTGCAGACAAGGATCCTGCCGATCGAATGCCTGAAGCTGATGACGGCTGTCATCGTTGCCCTGGCCATTGCCGCCCCGACTCTCAGAGACAATGCGGCAGTCATGAACCGGGCCAGAAGGGAGCTGAAATAATGCTGCAGATCGAACATCTTTCCAAGACCTTCAATCCCGGCACCATCAATGAGAAGAAGGCACTTGATGACATGAATCTTCTGGTCAATGACGGTGATTTCATTACCATCCTCGGCTCCAACGGAGCCGGCAAGTCGACACTGTTCAATGCCGTTGCCGGCGTGTTTCTGGCAGATTCGGGAAAAATCATGCTGGATGGAAAAAACATTACCTTTGAACCTGACTATAAGCGTTCCAAATATATGGGCAGACTGTTTCAGGATCCGCTGAAGGGAACAGCCCCGCATATGACGATCGAGGAAAACCTTGCCCTGGCATATCTGCGGGCAGGCCATTCAACCGATTCCTTCAGCCGCATCAGCCGGAAGGACAGGGAGATGTTCCGTGATTATCTGAAGCGTCTGGACATGGGGCTGGAAGACCGCATGCAGACGCAGGTCGGAACACTGTCCGGCGGCCAGAGACAGGCCCTGACACTGCTGATGGCAACGATCGTTCCGCCCAGGCTTCTGCTTCTGGATGAACATACCGCTGCCCTTGATCCCGGTGCGGCTGAAAAGATCATGGCGCTGACCAATGAAATCGTGGCGGAAAACCATACGACCTGCCTGATGATCACCCACAACATGCACCAGGGACTGAAGACCGGAAACCGGACGCTGATGATGGCTGACGGACGCATCATTCTCGACCTTGATGAAGAAGAGAGAAAGCAGCTTTCAATCAGCGATCTGATGCAGAAATTCCGCGAAGGAGCCGGCACCGATCTGGATGATGACAGGATGCTGCTGTCGGACTAGAATAGGGTGTATGGCAAAGAAAGAAAACAAAACCAACGCAATGCGGATGCTGGAGAATGAAGGCATCAGCTATCAGATTCATACCTATGATGCCGGAGACGGAATGATCGACGGCGTATCCGTTGCCTTGAAATGCAATGAAGACCCGGAACAGGTATTCAAGACACTTGTGACGGAAGGTGATGACCGGAATCACTACGTATTTGTCATACCGGTGGGGGAGAAACTGGATCTCAAGGCATGTGCCCGCAGCGTCGGTGTCAGATCGGTGGCGATGATTCCCCAGAAGGAACTGCTGCCGCTGACCGGATATGTGCACGGAGGCTGCAGTCCCGTCGGCATGAAAAAGCAGTTTAAAACGGTCTTCGATGAGACCGTTGTGCTCTTTGATACGATTCTTGTTTCCGGCGGCAGGATCGGCATGCAGGTGGAAGTTTCGCCGGATGATCTTCTGAAAGTGACCGGCGGCACTACTGCTGCCCTGACCCGCAGCGATCACTGATTTCTCTTCAGCAGGGAAGCGGTTGCCCAGGAGGCAAAATACCCGGACATGTCGATGAGGACATCCGTCAGTGCACCGGCCCGGCCGGGAACGAACAGCTGAATTGTCTCGTCGATACACGGAGCAATGATGCCGTACAGCATGATGCAGAGAATGACACCTTTCCCGCGAAAGGTGTTTTCTGATGCAGCTTTGACAAACAGGGCAAGGATATAATACTCACTGAAATGGGCAAGCTTGCGGATCAGATGATGGACCGCTTCGAAATCCAGTCCCAGCCGGCTGAAAAACGGCATGACAAACGCAGCGATCCTGCTGCTGAGGCCGCCGGAATCACTGCCGGTCATCATTGAAAAGGAAAAGATCAGCATCGTATAGGACAGGGTCAGAATCCATAAAAGGACGGTTTTTCTCTTCATATCAAACTTCCTGTACACATGATATAATACCAAAGATGATCAAGAAAAAGATTTACAGTCTCGTCCTCGTCCTGCTTGGGACCTTTATTCTTGCGGTGTCAGTGGAAATGTTCATACTTCCGTATCACATTCTTTCCGGCGGTGTTGCCGGTATTGCCGTAGCGCTGGAACCGTTTTTTCATATTGACGAAACACTGTTTGCCAACTGCACGATTCTGGTTCTGTTCGTCTTCGGATGGATTTTTCTGGGAAAGGAGTTTGCGGTCAATACAGCCATTTCTTCTCTGTTCTATCCGGTCTTCACGACCCTGCTGGCGAGATGTTCGCTGGAAACGAATATCGATCCGGTCCTGGCATCGTTCTATGCCGGACTGCTGGGCGGAGCAGGAATCGGACTTGTCATGCGGACCGGCGCCAGCACCGGCGGCATGGATGTACCGCCGCTGATCCTTCACAAGCTGACCGGAGTTCCGGTCTCGACCCTGGTCATGATCGTTGACGGTCTGACGGTTCTGCTCGGCATCGTTGCCTATGATCTCAGTGCTGCTCTGGTCGGTCTGGTTTCGGTTTTCGCTTCCGGATATGCCATCCGCAGAGTGCTTGAAGCCGGCCGCGGTGTCAGTGCCAAGAAGGTTCAGATCATTTCCGACGAATGGGAGAAAATTGCCGAAGCCATCAAGTTCCGTCTCAACCGCGGTCTGACGATCATCGACGTGCAGGGCGGCTATTCCGGCGAACAGAAGAAAATGATCCTGGCAGTTGTCTATGAACGGCAGTACAACGACCTGCTGGATATTATCCGCGGGTTCGATGACAAGGCGTTTGTCATCACCACCGATTCCTCGGATATGGTGGGAGAACGTTTCACATATACTTCACCAAACATCTGAGCAGTCATGTTATAATATCTCAGTTACTGAAAACAGGAGGCATACATGATCGAATGCATGAATGTATATAAAAGGTATCCGACCGGAACGAATGCGCTCTATGATATCAACGTGAAAGTTGAACAGGGCGAATTCATCTACATTATCGGTCCTACCGGCTCCGGCAAATCGACTCTGATCAAGCTTCTGGACGGCGAAGAAAAAGCCACCAAGGGCAAGGTCAAGGTTGTCGGCATTGATGTCGGAACACTGCGGCATTCGCAGATTCCGATCTACCGCCGCAATATCGGAGTTGTCTTCCAGGATTTCCGTCTGCTGCCGACAAAGACAGTATTCGAAAACATATCCTATGCCCTGGAAGTCATCAATATGAAAAAGAAGATGATCCGCATCAGGGTCAATGAAATCATGGACATCGTCGGTCTGAGCGACAAGGGCGATGCCTTCCCGGCAGAACTGTCGGGCGGACAGCAGCAGCGTGTGGCAATTGCCCGTGCCATTGCCAACCGTCCCAAGGTGCTGATTGCCGACGAGCCGACCGGAAATCTGGATCCGGGCAAGTCGGATGAAATCATGGACCTGCTGGAGAGGATCAACGAAGCATACGGGACAACGATCCTGATGGTTACCCATGACCTGACGCTTGTCAACAAGCACCGCAAGCGCACGGTTGTTCTCGAACAGGGCCATATCGTTGCCGACCTGGCGGAAGGAGGCTATGTCCGTCATGATCAGTAGAGCATTAAAAGAAGGGTTCAGCGGTGTCGGCAGACACTGGGCAATGTCCATTTCCTCGGCCATTGCCGTTGCCATCACGCTGACGATCATATCGCTGTTTCTGATCTTCACCACCCATCTTCAGACGTTTACAAAGAATGTTGAATCCTCCATGGAAATCGCCGTTCTTGTCGACTTTGACTATGAAAGCAGTGAAGAGGAGAAGCGGATCGAGGATTCCATCAAGGCCATTGAAGGAGTCAAAAAAGTCAGCTTCTCAACCAAGGAACAGGAATTCAACTATTACATCGAACAGTATGACGATGAAGAAACAAGAGCGGTATTTGAACCGTTCCGTGATGACAACCCGATGCATGATGCCTTCTATGTAGAGGCAGTCAGCGGTGATCAGATCCGCAGCGTTGCCGAACAGATCCATGCCATTGAAGGTGTATCGGATGTCAACTACGGCGGCCAGTCAACGATCGACATGGTTGCGGCCATGATCAATATCAGACGTTTCGGCGGTATCTTTGTCCTGGCTCTGAGCGTTCTGGCGATCTTCCTGATCCAGAATACGATCAAGCTGACGATCTATGCCAGACAGGATGAAATCGATATCATGCGCAACGTCGGCGCCACCAACGGATTTATCCGTGCTCCCTTTGTATGGGAAGGCATCATTACCGGTGTTCTCGGCTCGATCCTGCCGATCCTGCTGACGATCTACGGCTATAAGTTTGCCTATAACCTGGTGCACGGCGTCATGTTCTCAAGCATGTTCAAGATGATTGCTCCGGTACCTTATATTTATTATGTATCCGCAGTGCTGCTGGCCATCGGCATTCTTGTCGGTCTCATCGGCAGCTGGATGTCCGTTACCAGATATCTGCGTGAAACCAAGTGATCAAGAGCCTCATCGAATGAGACTCTTTTTCTGAAAGGGAGACCCTTATGGAAGACAAAGAAAAATACATCCCGGAAGATGAAACCCCTCAGACAACCGAGGAAATCAGACGGATCCGTCTGAAACGGCATCTCTGGCCGGATGAAATAGAAGACAGAAAACAGAAACAGAAAATCAGCCGCCTGAAATTCGGCCTGGTATTTTTCAGTGTGCTGGCACTGCTTGCCGGCTGGCTGTTCGGAAGCGCACTGCCGCTGCCGGCACTGCGGAATCTGACAGACAAGGCACGTCAGGCCATGACCATGGATGCTTCACAGAAGGTTGAGCAGGCATTTGACATCATGGAGAATGACTGGTATTTCGGAAAGGATATCGAAGATCTGAATACCAGGCTTGTCGACAGTGCCCTTGACGGCATGACAGCCCAGGAAGAAGACCTGCATACCGATTACATGTCTGCCCAGGAAGTCACCGACTTTGTCCAGGGCATCAACCGTGATTATGTCGGCATCGGCGTGCAGTATATCAAGAGCGGTGATCTGAATGTGATTACCCGCGTCTTCCGCAATACACCGGCAGAAGAAGCCGGTGTGCAGGCCGGCGACCTGATCGAAATGATCGACGGTGAGGATGCATCCGATCTGACGACCGATGAAATCAGGGAAAGAGTCATCGGCGAAGAGGGGACGACGGTAACGATCGTCTTCGGAAGACAGGGTGAAGATATTACCCTGACCATCGAACGCAAACAGATCTCGGCATCTGCTTTCGGCAAGATCGTCGACAACAATGTCGGCTATCTGAATATCTATCAGTTCGGCAATATGACAGCCAGTGAGATTGATGTCTACCTGAATGATTTCAAGGCCAACGGCGTACAGAAGCTGATCATCGACCTGCGCGACAACGGCGGCGGCTACCTTGATGCCCTTGCCAGCATCGCATCCCGCTTCCTGCCGGAAGGCACCGTTGTCATGCAGCAGGAATACCGTGACGGCAGCAAGGAAGAAATCAGGACCGGCAAAGGCCTGACCGATTTCGGCCCGATCGTGATTCTGGTCAACGGTGATACCGCCAGTGCTTCGGAAGTCTTTACCCTGGCCATGATGGAACAGAGGGACGATGTGACCGTATGCGGCACCAAAACCTACGGCAAGGGAACCGTCCAGATCACCCGCATGTTCGGAGACGGTTCTGCCATCAAGTTTACGACCTCCCGCTGGCTTTCTCCCGGCGGCACATGGGTCAACGGTGAAGGCATCGAACCGGATGTAAATGTGGAGGAAGCAGAGGCTCTGAGCCATATCTATACTGAGATGGAAGATGATGCCGTATTTACAGCCGATCAGGTCAGTGATTCCATACAGGATGCACAGCTGATGCTGGAATATCTGGATTACAGCGTCGACCGTACTGACGGCTACTTCTCAGCCGCGACCGGCGAAGCTCTGCAGAAATTCCAGAATGATACCGGACTGGGCGGAAACGGCAGTCTGAACAAGGAAACCTACGAAGCTCTGTTCTCGGCTGTTGTCTATGACAATGCGACTTCGTTTGACCGCGACGTACAGTTCCGCAGGGCAATGGAGATTCTCAATGGCTGAGCGTTTTGAACTGGTATCGGAGTTCCGTCCGACCGGCGATCAGCCGCAGGCAATTGATGAGCTGGTCAGAGGTCTTCAGGAAGGCAGAAGGGAACAGGTTCTGGAAGGTGCCACCGGCACCGGCAAGACCTTTACCATGGCCAATATCATCGAACGGGTCAACCGTCCGACCCTGGTCTTTTCACACAACAAGACACTGGCCGGACAGCTGTATTCCGAATTTAAGGAACTCTTCCCGAAAAACAGGGTAGAGTTCTTCGTTTCCAACTTTGACTATTACCAGCCGGAAGCCTATGTGCCGAAGAACGACATGTATATTGAAAAGACGGCTGCGATTAATGAAGAACTGGACATGTTCCGCGAAAGCACGCTGAATTCCCTGCTGGAAAGAAGGGATACGATCGTTGTTGCATCCGTTGCCTGCATCTATGCGGCTTCCGATCCGGTGGAATACCGGAACATGTTCATGACCATCCGAGTCGGCGAAAGCTATGAGCGCAATGCCCTGCTGAGAAAACTGATCGAACTGCAGTACAGCCGCAATGATATCGATCAGAGCAGGGGAACGATCCGGGTGCGCGGCGATGTCATCGATCTGACACCGTCCTATACCGACAAGTTCAATATCCGCATTGAAATGTTCGGCGACGAGATCGACCGCATCACCGAAGTCGATCCGGTTACCGGCCATACCATGAATGCCTATCAGTTTTACAATATCTTCCCGGCCAGCGGCTATGCCCGCTCCCGTGCCACCATGGAAAGAGCCTGCGATGCCATTGAAGCCGAACTGGAAGAGCGGCTGAAATACTTTAAGGACAACGGCAAGCTGCTCGAGGCGGAACGCCTGGAACAGCGCACCCGCTTCGACCTTGAAGCACTGCGGGAAAACGGCTACTGTTCCGGTATTGAAAACTATTCAATGCATATCGACGGCAGAGTTACCGGCCAGAGACCGTGGAACCTGTTTGACTATTTTCCGAAAGACTTCCTGCTGTTTGTCGATGAGTCGCATGTGTCCATTCCTCAGGTCAGAGGCATGTACAACGGTGACAGGCAGCGCAAGGAAGTGCTCGTTGAATACGGCTTCCGTCTGCCTTCGGCACTGGACAACAGGCCGATGCGCTTTGATGAATTTGAAGGCATGATCAATCAGGTCATCTACTGCTCGGCCACACCCGGTGACTATGAACTGGAACATGTGGACCATCATGTGACCGAACAGGTCATCCGTCCGACCGGACTGCTGGATCCGAAAATCACCGTCAAGCCGACAAAAGGGCAGATCGATGATATCTGTGAAGCTCTGGACGGCCGCATCGCAAACGGTGAAAGGGTTCTGATCACGACCCTGACAGTCAGAATGGCGGAAGACCTGAGCGAATATCTGAAGGAAAGGGGCTATTCCATTGCCTATCTGCACCATGAAACCAAGACACTGGAAAGAACCGAGATCATCCGCCAGCTCCGTCTCGGCAAGGTCGATGCCATCGTCGGTATCAACCTTCTGAGAGAAGGTCTGGATATTCCTGAAGTTTCACTGGTATGTATTCTCGATGCCGATAAGGAAGGCTTCCTGCGTTCCCATCGGTCGCTGGTGCAGACGATCGGACGTGCCGCAAGAAACGAACACGGCGAAGTCTATATGTATGCGGATGTCATCACCGATTCCATGCGCTATGCCATCGATGAAACCAACCGCCGCCGCGCCATTCAGGAACAGTACAACAAAGAGCACGGCATCATTCCCCATACTGTCCGCAAGAATGTCGAAGAGGCGATCCGCGGCAAGGAAACAAAGGAAATGGCTGCCCGCTACATGAACAAGAAGAAAAAGCTGTCGGCGAAGGATCACGCCAAACTGATCAGCGATCTCGAAGCAGAGATGAGAGAGGCAGCAGCTTCCCTGAACTTCGAAAGAGCCGCCGAACTCAGAGACATGATCTTCGAACTGAAATCAGAAGACTGAAAAAAGAGATCTGTTACTTCCGGACGGGAGCGGCAGATCTCTTTGGATTTTTCAGGGACATGACATATGTGACGGCAAAGGCAAGAAGCAGAAGGCGCAGCGGCCAGCGCATGAACTGCGGCGTAAACAGCAGGCAGATCAGCTTCAGAAGCAGATATGCAAGCAGCAGGATCACTGCCCGCAGCTTCATGGTTTCAGTTTTGCGGTCGTTTTTCTTCGGCATTTTATATCACTCTAGAGTATAATATATCAAATGAAAGGGTATTGTGTATGATGGATTACGATAAACTGATTTCGCAGAAAGCCAAAGACATGCGTCCTTCCGGGATCCGCAAATTCTTTGATCTGGCAGCAGAGATGCCGGAATGCATCAGTCTCGGTGTCGGCGAACCTGATTTCCAGACACCGTGGGACATCCGCGATGCCGCGATCCACTCGCTGGAGATCGGCCGTACAAAATATACGGCAAATGCCGGCCTGAAGGAACTGCGCACGGAGATCGGCGCCTGGCTGCAGAAGAGATACGGCATGCACTATGATGAAAGTGAACTGCTGGTTACCGTCGGCGGTTCGGAAGCGATCGATCTGGCAATCAGAGCTCTGGTTGAACCGGGAGACGAAGTCATCATTCCCGAACCCTGCTTTGTCTGCTATGACCCGATCACGACGCTGACCGGAGGCGTGCCGGTGCCGATTGCAACAAAGGAAGAAAATGATTTCCGGGTTACCGCGGAAGAAATTAAGGCTGCCCTGACTGAGAGAACAAAGATTCTGGTGCTCGGCTATCCGAACAATCCGACCGGAGCCTCGCTGCGGCATGAAGACCTGGAAGCCATCGCCGATGTTCTCAGAGATACAGATGTCATCGTCCTTTCCGATGAGATCTATTCGGAACTCACCTATGGATACCGGCATGAATCGATTGCCACCCAGCCGGGCATGCGTGAACATACGATCGTGGTCAACGGCTTCTCGAAGACCTTCTCGATGACCGGATGGCGTCTCGGCTATGCGGCCGGACCGAAGGAACTGATCCGGGCCATGACCAAGATTCATCAGAGCTGCATCATGTCAGCTCCGACAACCAGCCAGTATGCGGCCATCACCGCCCTGAAGGACTGTGATGACGATGTGGAAGAGATGCGCAGACAGTATGACCTGCGCCGTCAGTACTGCGTCAGAAAGCTGAATGAGATCGGCCTGAAGACATTTGAGCCGAAAGGCGCATTCTATGTCTTCCCGGACATTTCCGTTCTTGGATTATCCAGTGAAGAATTCTGTGAGCGGCTGCTGAAGGAAAAGCATGTGGCCATCGTGCCGGGCAATGCCTTCGGCGCAAGCGGTGAGGGCTTTGCCCGCATCAGCTATGCCTACAGCATTGACCATCTGCGTGAAGCAATGAAGCGAATCGGAGAATTCGTTAAGGAACATAAAGGAGAATAAACATCATGGATGCGATGAAACTGTTACACCTTCTGGCCGATGACCCGCGGGCAACGGTGACCGATCTGGCCGATATTCTCGGCGAAAGCGAAGAGGAAGTCGAAAAGGCAAAGGATTCCCTGGAAGCCAAGAAGATCATCTGCGGCTATCATACCGTCATCAACTGGGACAAGACGAATATCGATCATGTCGATGCCTTCATCGGCGTCAGTGCCAAGCCGGAACGCGGCACAGGCTATGACAAGATCGCCGAAAGAATCGGCAAGTTCCCGGAAGTCAGCTCCCTGTATCTGACCAGCGGAACTTCCGAATTCCTGCTCAGCATCAATGCCAGAACGATGCGTGAAGTTGCCGACTTTGTCGGTGAGAAGCTGGCTCCGATCGACGGCGTTGCGGCAACCGTGACCATGTTCGTTCTCAAGAAATACAAGGTCAACGGTGTTACCCTGGACATGCAGACGGAAGTCGAGGACGACCGTCAGCTGATCTCAGCCTGAGTATATGAAAATGCGGCAGCGCCGCATTTTTTTAATCAGACTGTTTTTTGAATCCGTTGAACCATGCCCTTTCCGCAAAGGGCTTTTTCTTTGCCGGAACAGGTTCTGTTTCCGGGATGCCGATTGGCAGAATGCATACCAGTTCATATTCTTCCGGAACACCGAGAATGCCGGCAATCTGATCGTTGATTCTGTCGTCATCGGTGATATGGCCTTCATACCAGCAGCTCTGATAACCAAGATCCAGGGAAGCCAGCAGAATGTTTTCGATGGCGGCAGAATAATCCTGCACCGCAAAGCACCGGCCGCGGTAGGCGGTGATCTTCTGACTCAGCACACAGATCATTGCCGGTGCCGTTTCGGCGACCGGCGGATCAATGACTGCCCTGATCCCTGCAAGAAGTTCCGGATCATCGACAGCGATCAGGCTTGTTGTCTGCATGTTGCAGCCGGAAGGGGCGGCCAGGCCGGCTTCCATGATCGCTTTCAGATCTTCCCGGGGCACCCGCTCAGGCCTGTATCTGCCCCGGTAGCTGTGACGGGACATGATCAGACCGGTGACAGACGGCTTCTGCGGCAGTGACATGACATAGATCTGACAGGGGTTGTTCTCATCCCAGTAGGAAGGGAATACTTCCAGTTCCTGAAAGCCGAGACTCTGATAAAAGCGGTTTGTTGCATCGTATTCTTCATAGTGTCCGCTCTGCACGGTCTTGACCTGCATGAATTCAAAGCCGGCTCTGACGGCATATTCGCGTGCAGCCTGAAACAGCTTTCTGCCGGTCCCCTGATGCCGGTATTCCTTCATGACACCCATCACCGCCAGTTCCGCCGTTTTCGGCCCGGTTTCCTTCAGACAGAGAAAGCCGCAGGCTTTTTCATTGATGAAGGCTGCGAAAAAGGGCTGGCTGCGGCTGTCGGAAATATATCCCTCGCGGGATTCGGCAATGCCGAACCAGTCGGTAAGATCTTCCAGCACGGTGCGGGCAATGCATTCTTTCTGATTTTCATCGGTGATCATCCGGATCGTAATGTTTTCCATCGTCTCTCCTTTCTGCAGCTTCACTGTTCCCTGAAATCATGATAAATGAAAAACCGGCATCATTGCGATACCGGTTTTCATCATGGTGCGCCAGACAGGACTTGAACCTGCACGAGTCTCCTCATACGCCCCTCAAGCGTACGTGTCTGCCATTCCACCACTGGCGCGTGCTCATTTATTATAGAGCCCCGCTTTCTGTTAGTCAATCAATTTTGGTTGTAATTTATTCATTTGAACAGTATAATAGGCACGCATTATTTTTTGAAAGACGGTGATTGATATGGATTATCAGAAGATTATTAACATTGCGGTTATTGCTCACGTCGATGCAGGCAAATCGACACTGGTAGATGCTTTCCTCAAGCAGAGCCATGTATTCAAGGACAATGAAAAGGTCGTTGACTGTGTCATGGATTCCAATGATCTGGAACGTGAAAGAGGAATTACGATCTATTCCAAAAACTGTTCCGTTACATATAAGGATTATAAGATCAATATTGTTGATACACCTGGCCATGCCGATTTCTCTTCCGAAGTGGAACGTATCATCCGCACCGTCGATACGGTTATTCTTCTGGTAGACTCGGCGGAAGGTCCGATGCCGCAGACCCGCTTCGTTCTGCAGAAATCCCTGGAGATCGGCCTGCGTCCGATTCTGATCATCAACAAGATGGACAAGCAGGATGCCCGCGCCAATGAAGTCATCGATGAAGTATATGAACTGTTCCTGGAACTCAATGCGACAGATGATCAGCTCGACTTCCCGATTCTCTACGGCACAGCCAGGGAAGGCATTGTCCGCTATGAGCCGGATGACACCAATGAAGACATCGTGCCGCTGTTTGAAACGATCATCCGTCATGCCCAGGTCTATCCGAATCTGATGGATGAACCCGTACAGATGCAGATCAGTGCCCTGGCATATG